>JAEWLI010000169.1 GCA_023393375.1 Bacteroidota bacterium | reverse complement strand
CCAACGACCGATGAAGGAAGGAACGGCACTTTTGAACCATATCCAGGATGTTTATCTGGCGAAGGAAATTGGTGTTGCTTAGTGTTAATAATTAAAAATTAGTAATTTACAATTAATTTATAATTATTAATTGTGCGGCCTGGGCTAGTAATATTCAAAACTTTTTCAGATAGAATACCTGTTCTTGAGCTTATCTAAAGAGGAACGATCTTATATTTAGGAATATGCTACTACCTTGATTTTAGACGAAAAGGAAATTCAAAGCTGTATAAAAATGGCTAAATTTTAAAGAAAAATGCTAAAAACCCCAAACTTGACCGCTAATTATCATCTTCTTTCAAAATAAATTTTATCTGTGGTCTTCGAACAATGGTGTTTTTTTAACGCCTCATTCTTTAAAATTTTTTCCCCATTTTTATAAGGCCTAAAACTACAATTCCACTATTTCCACTACATTCGTGGTATAACCAGGAATATTAATATTCATGCGCATTATGCCCCGACGCACGGGAGGCAAAATTGCAATTCTGATTAGGCCAAATATGCGGCGGAGTATATTAATGAAGAAGAATTAAAGGATCTTCTGCGCAGCTAAGAATGATTAAATTACTATAAAATGCCATAGGCGATAACTGTGAATTGTCCCACAAAATTATTGATTCATCTCTAAAACAGTACTTCAAATATATAATCACGATAAATTATACACTTTTCTGATTTACCATTCTCATATTTACAAGATATTGTAATGAGATTATTCACAAAACACATTTTAAAAAATATGAGAACAATTCCATTTTATTTATTTACAGCCTTGTTATTTGTCTTTTTTTCTTGTTCAAAAGAAGATGTAACCCCTATTGACCAAAAATTGCTTATAGGGGATTGGAATGTTACCGCCATTAAATATACAGGCACATCCACAACCAGTTATTCCGGTGTTTCTTATACTGCAAAATTTACTGGAAAAGGTATTGATATGGATTACATGGTTTCATTTACAGAAAATCCCAATACTTTTATGTCTTCAGGGACTTATAGTATAGAATTAGTAACGGAAGTAATGGGAGATAAAACCACTCAAGTTGTGACTATGCCTGATTTAATTCTACCTGGTACTTGGAGTGTAAAAGGTGACAAGTTAATAGTCGAAGCCCAAGGAGAAATACAAGAAGGTACTATCAATAAATTAAATGCTACACAAATGATTTTGACAAGCCATCTAAAGAATACCACAACTCAAAGTGGCATGGCAGTTTCTTCAGATATCGTTATTGTGTATACATTTGAAAAAGATTGATAGATAAAACTTTAAACCCACAAGGCCCACAAGGTTTCTCCTATCGTATGCTTGTTTATACTCTGTTAAAGGATTTAACTATTAAACCCGCAAGGTTTTGCTGCTTTAAATATATCACAGAACAATCCAGG
Organism: Bacteroidota bacterium; assembly: GCA_023393375.1. Lineage (GTDB taxonomy): Bacteria > Bacteroidota > Bacteroidia > Cytophagales > Cyclobacteriaceae > JAEWLI01. The sequence continues at coordinate 34,309 of JAEWLI010000169.1, read as the reverse complement.
AACTGGACATGCTATGTATATTTCAGTTAAACCTTGCGGGTTTTTTAGGTTTCGCAGCTATAAATATGTTGCAGAACAATCCTCTAACAGGCTGTGCTATGCAGATTGCAGGAAAACCGTGCGGGTTTTTGTAGCCCTTAAATGATTTTTCCATAAATTTATCAACAACAATCATTATCGACACCAATGGGCAACTTGAGGATACCATTTGAGAAAATTCCTTCTACCACATTTATAATCACGGGAATGGGATTGAAAATATTTTCATAACCGACAATAACTATAATTTCTTCCTAAAAAAATATGTAAAGTATATCGTACCAATAGCTGAGACTTATACATACTGTTTATTGCCGAATCATTTTCATTTTCTTGTAAGGATTAAAGATGCTATCGACTTAAAAATGGGAAATAAGGATGTTGATCATGTAGTGACCCAAGCTTTTTCAAATCTTTTCAACTCATATACCAAATCTTTCAATTCTTATCATAATCGGATGGGGAGTTTGTTCCTTGACAACTTTAAAAGAAACAAAGTTGAAGAAATAGATTATTACACTAAATTGATCCATTATATCCATCATAACCCGGTTAAGCATAAATTAACAGGAAGTCCTGATGGATGGAAATATTCATCCTATCAGGCATGCCTATCGGATCGTCCGAGTTATGTGGAGCGGGACAAGGTATTAAGGTGGTTTGGAGGTCTTGATGAATTTATAAAATTTCATCAATGGAATCCCGCTGATGATTTTATTTAATCATTAAACCCAATTAAACCCGCAAGGTTTTGCTGCTTTAAATATATCACAGAACAATCCAGGAACAGGACATGCTATGTATAATTCAGTTAAACCTTGCGGGTTTTTTAGGTTTCGCTGCCATAAATATGTTGCAGTACAATCCTCTAACAGACTGTGCTATACAAATTGCAAAAAACCTTGCGGGTTTAACCCTACAAAACAATATTAGCCCGGCTCAATATCCTTCTCACATCAGCCATCTTTATAGCAATATTCTCACCCTGGGTGGTGGCTGCTCCCCTACCCACCAGGATGCCAATCACGGTATTATCGTCGCTCAGGATGCAGGGGCCTCCGCTATTGCCGGGATTTGATGCGGCATCCAGCTTGAAAAGATCCAATCCCTGGTACCTGATGCTATTGATATTTCCTTTGGTAATTGAATAATCACCATTGGGGTAACCCATCAGGATAACTTCATCCAGATTCTGAACAGCATCTGATTCTCCCAATACCAAAGGTTCAATATCGGTGATCTCAGATACTTCCAAGACCGCCACATCTGCCAGAAAATAATCAATCGGCACGGCATCATTTACCGGCTGAACGGAAGAAGGAGCCATAAAAACAATCCGGGCTTTGGTTTGTAACTGGTTTTGCGAATGTTCAAAAATTAAATCCACCGCATCGCCAACCTGATAATTCTCCACTACATGCCGGGCAGTAAGTAGTGTTGTGGGACTAACCAGAAACGCGGTACCCACTCCCCTGGTAGTGATTACCTTGGCAACAGGTTCTTGTATATCAGCACTAAAGATGGATTTACTTGACAACACGTTAAAATGGAAAAGCATATAAAGCACGAATGGCAGCAACAACATGGCTATAAATGCAGTAGTAACTGTACCCATGCGTTTTTTGATGGCCACCCGGTTCTTTTCTTGTAGATTATCTGTGATTCCTAAAAGCATTCTGTTTTATTTGGTAAAGTAAGCACTGCGGTTGTTTTTCCAGATTTCATTGGTAATGTTCTCGTCAGCCAACCCAGCGGGCACTTGTTCATAAGCTTGCTTCATCAATTGAATGTACGACAAATCATTGATGGTATTAAAATTACCTTTCTCATCATAAAACACAACGATATTCTTTAGTTCCGGAAGCTCTTTCTTGCCATCCACAGTATCATGAAAATCGTTATAGTTTTGTTTGCGGAACGAGGCGATCACATCTGTGATTTCATTGGCATCATCACCCACCACAAAACGTGGCAGATAAGGATTGGGTGATAAAATCCTGTTGATTTTTAAGAAAGGCGAAGTTGCCCTTTTCGCGGTAAGGATACTTTCATCTGTATTTTTACGAATGTATTTCGCTACATTATAGTCTTCAATGCATTTAAGGGTCTCTACTTTGAGCCTGAATTCTTTTAGAAAATCAAGGTAAATTTCTTCATTGAATTTGCCACTCAGCTTGTTTCTAAAGTAGTTCAATATGTTTTGCTGGTGAATTACTTCAGCCATCGAACGCACACTTCCTCCCCCTCTTTGGGTATAGGTTGCCTTTGCCTTTTCACATTCTTTGGAAAACGAGTTGGATGGATACACCCTCAAGATCGGTAAAGTGGTATCGGCAATATCACCTCTGATATCATTTAGCCGCCTGGTAAAAGAAATGTTGCTGCTATCCATTTCATCACTCTTGCCCGACAATGCATTCAATCTTCTGATCAGGTCATCGAAAAATTGCAATTTAGGCAGGTCATGAACGCTGCCCTCCAGTTTTATTTTTCCTTCTTTCACATGTCGGCTGATATCGATCAGGGATTTTATGGAAAGATGGATCTTCATCAGGTCGAAAATGGTGTTGAGGCGGTCTTTCAGAACAGTATCTTGTTCAAAAACCAACTTGTAGGTGTTTTGTGTACAGCCAATGGCCAACTTTCTCAACTCGTTGTCCCAATTCTGAGGTTGTGAAGAAAGGCCTAACGATCGCCAGTATCCCAGGGTCTTCTCTATTCGCTCAACAATATCTTCCAATACATATTTAGCAAAATACAGGTTCTCCGTGGTTTGCAAATTGATGTCGACTTGCTCGTAAATGCTGTCGACAAATACATTCAAAGCTGTTTTGATGTTATTGTTCACCAAGGCGTGGTAGTTGTCGTTTCTGGTGCTGGTAAACATCGAAATGATAAACTCTACAGGGCTACCCTTGATTTCACCCTTATTGATCCGGATGGCATCTTTATCGAGGGAAATCAACAAATCTTTCCCCTCAACAGAATTTAGGGCTGAAAAAGCACTTTCTAAAATACCATCAAAGACCACAGCCATATTTTGCTTAATGGTTGCCCTGGAGATTTGTCTTTGTTGCCCGTTCAGGTAATAACTGGAGCTGTCGGTAAGTCTGTTGAGCAGTTCTATGCTTAGTTGCGAAGAGACAAATTCCTGAATCTGGTCTTTTGGAAATTGAATGGCCGACAAGCCGAAAGTCCCGTATTTGCCAATGAGACTGTTGCCAGATGCATCAACCAGCCGCTCTCTTCGTTTTTCATAAATACCACCAATATTCAAAAACAGGTAAAGTCCAGCCATTTTATATAAACCGCTTAAACTGCTGATCGCAGGTGCCCCATTCTGGTAGTCCTGGCTGATAAATTGAACCAACTCATAGGGAGGGGCTTCGAATTCTTTTTTAAAGCCATTGGGCCACTTTTCTTCGTATTTTTTTTCAATTTTATTGTAATGCTCCAAATCTTTGATCGCACCATAAGCATTCCCATACATCACCTCAAAACCCCTAATTACAGTAGGTTCATTGGGCAAAAGGAACAGGCCGTACAGGTCTTTGATATCCTGAATAAGATGTCTGATCAGATAACCCATGTCAATAAAAATACCGGCACCCGTTCCTCCGGTTAAGCTTCCGGTAATAAACACGGTGGGTTTATTGGTCTGGTTCGCTCCTTTATTACTCACATGCATCACATTGGCGTAAGCGTTGTTAATAGCCTGAATAACATTGCTGAAATTATCACCCTGTTGGTTGCGCCCCCATAAAGCGAGACGTCCACATGAACGGATACCACCTGCTCCCAACCCAGCTGACAAAACCACTTTTGAGTCGGGCACCCAATCGGGATTATCACAGGAATTTTTAATTTCGGTAATCATTTCAGCCATATTATCCAATCCGATGTACACACGGGTGATGTCATTTCCAATGGGTGTTCCTACTGGCCGGTTGCTTTCGTTGGTTTCAATATAGATGAGCTCAACATGGTCTGGCTTATTTACCCCATAGGTTTCATAATAGAAGCGTTGGGTATTTTCAAGCGTATATAATCCACTGGTTCCTATGCCTATGATAATTGTTGGTGTAGCCATATTTTTAATAAACAGTTTTTTCGTTAATGATTTTTTTGAGCTTGTTGTATTCAATTAGAAAGTAAACTGGCAAACCGATGAATAAAAGGAGCTGGGGAAAAATTCTAAGATAAAAATTTAAACTTGTCCACTTTAATGAATCTATTCCATGGTGGTAGAATAAAAAGAAAAGGTAGATATTGAACAGCACCAGTAAGGTGAATATCGACCATAGAAAAACAAGGCGAAGATTTACTTCTTTTCGGAATTTGTTTTTCTGGAAGACCATCTTGGCCAGCATAAAGTAGATCCCATACAGCAATATAGCACTCACCAAGAGAAACACTAAGGTTTTGATAATCATTTGCTCGATTGAGGTATAACTAATGTCGAAAAACAGGTTTCCCATAATCAGAAATATTCAGAATTTGATGAAGTAGTGGGACCTCCTGTATTGCTTTTTGAGAAAATATCATCAGGATTGTTTGAAGCAAACCTGTTGATCTTTTCCTGTCGCTTTTTATTCCATAAATAATAACCCGTTCCGATGGCTGCCAATAAAAGTAAAAGAAAGATCACCCATCCCATGCCACTTGATGGTGTTTCAATAAATGTCAAAGCCGAACTTGCATTAGGTGAAGATACCACAATCTTAAATTTACCTGAAGGAAGCTCGGAAAACTGGACGGTGTTGGCCATCAGATTTCGTTTCGTCAGGTCTTTATATTTTCCATCTACTTCAGTTAATGCAACATTAAAGGTTGTTCCTTGTGGACAATTACATTGCCAGGAGAGTGTAATGGTATTTGATTGTGTAGGTTTGGGTTTATCTTTTTTCCCGTTGGCAAAAGAAGTCAAAACAATAACTGGTGCAGCCGTCACATCAGGTTGTGGCTGGTTCACATTTGCTCCGGGCAATGAATAATTGGAGACATCAACGTTGGGGGAAAATGAAAGTGTAAACAAAGAGTTGGCATTGAATTTTAGCCGGGTGTATCCCGCTTCGTTCACCGGATTGGTTGAAGTGTTATAACTTTCGGCAAGGTTTCTTGTGTAATCATCCGGGTAATTGGGCATTCCTCCAGGTCCATAATCATCCTGGATGTTATCACTGATCACATACAACTTATATTGGGTCAATTGTTGCTTTTTGGCGAATTCTGCAATTTTAGCTTTTGCAAGTGTAATGTAGGTCTGGTTGTCGGTAGGTGTCCAAGATAAAGCGTTAATGATTTTGTTGATATCAGAAGCGGGATTATTAACAGGTGTAGGATTGGGATTAATTGCCAAAGTAGTTGAAAGACTGCCAAACCTCACGATCGAAATCCTGTCACCCGAATTCATTATAAAATTTGAAAGGTCCTGAGGATTACCCTGGGCTACAAAAGCTTTTGACAATGGTGTACCTGTCAGTACTTCATTCAAAGCCAGTTTTGCATCTGTCAGTTGTCGTTGACTAACCGATTTTGAAACATCAACCAGCACGAAAACATGGTTTTGCGAATGCACCTTTATACAGGTGAAAAAGAGCAATATGATGACTAATTGTTTCATTTTAAATAATCTTTTTTGGTTGAATCAAAAGACCAATAATTGTAAATAATGAAAAGATAACGATGGTCCAATGAATTAAATGCCAGTTGTTCTTGAAAGATTGAAGCGCATTGTCCAAAGCATCAAGATAAGCCTGCTTATTATCCTCAGCAGGATAAATATCACACCCTGCATTTTGAAAACGCTGCATTAAGGGAGATGGTGTACCACTTGAGAAATCAATGATAAAAACATTTTCTGGTGGGAAAAATTCGGCAAAATCCTGATCATCAAAAAAGAATTGACCAGATCGTAGTGATTCGTTCATGTAGTTATCATCACCATCAGAGATAATGATCAATAGCTTATTGGTGAATGTCTGGTCTGATTTGGTTTCTTTGATGAAAAGATAGTTTTTCCAGATACTTTCACTAATGGGGGAACAACAATCGAAACCCGAAACTTGAAATAATGCACTTCTGGCCTCCACAGGACTTTGATAAGCTGTGATATTGCCAGCATGAAGATCGGAAGATCGGGTGGTCTGCATCAATTCAGTCATAGAGGTTTTTGCATTGGTGTTGGGTTGATAATTGATCCCGTTCAGGGTAGTCAATACGATCTCATTATTCTCTTCCAATTTAGAAAAAGTCTCATCCAGTGCATTGATGGCAGAAGTTTGATTCATACTCCCAGAATTATCAAATACCAATGAAATGAGGTTGGTGCCTTTGTAGAGATAAAAAAGCACCATCAAAAAGCCTACAAGAGGAAGCAGGTAATAAAACTTATTGTAGCTGAATGCATTTTTAGTCAATACAATGGTTTCGTCCAATTGATGAGGAGTTTTTGGCTGGTCAGTAATTTCCTTGACCCTGTCCTGTGTAAAAAAACCCCTGAGCGTGAGAAGTGATATGATGGGAATGATCATGGCTATGAGCAATGAAATCAGCAGGGATAGTTGAAGGGGATATTTGGCGTAAAAATTCTGTGACCACCAGAAACTGATTAATCCTATCAATATAGCTGCAGCAATTAACGCACTGACCATCCATGCCCGATTCACAACAAAAACGGTCTTAAGCTTTTTCCGTTTGGAAAATATTTTTAGCCCGACTGTGGTGAGCAGCCAATTGAACACGATCGTGCCTAAGGGAAATGCCCAGAACAGAATGGTATCAAACTGAGCGTCTTTGAAGTACGAGCCAAAACTTTTGAAAAATTCGATCATGCTATACCAGAATTATACGGGTTTTTGTTTCTTCGAACGATGTTTTTATGCCATAAGAAACAATTTCAGCAATTGCCCCTTTACCCAAATTATTAACTTCACGATAGGCAAGACTTTTTTCTGCATCCACGGCTTCTATTTGTCCCACATACTCTTCAAAGTTTTTGAACAACGGCACATATTTTAAGGTCAAGCCTGTTGCTTTTGCTTTATTGGTAATCTCAACAACATGTTTGTTAAATACATTCTTCATATCAGATGTCCACTCTGCCGGTACCTGAAAATGTTCAAGGTTCCTGAAAGCTTCTGCCAATATAAGCATACTGCTGCTATATTTTGTCAACACTTCGCTTAAAAACACTCGTTGAAATTCTCTTAACCGCTCGTCATCGCTTTGGATTTGCGCAAAACTCCTGATCAATTGTCTGTTGGTGGTAGCCCCTGTATCTTTTATATCCTGCACTATTTGTAGCCAGTTTCCTATAGGAATGTTATTAGTGCTGGTCTGAAACCTAACCAATAAAAAACCTAAAGAGGAGGCTTTAGCAGGAGCTTTAGCACTGATACGATTGAATAAACCATATGCATCAGCCGAAACCTGCTCACAATATTTTAGAAAAGCGAAGCAGCTTTCAGCATAACTTTTCAGGTAATCGGCAACCAGGATTTTTTCTTTAATTTGATGCAATTCTGTCGATGCTTTTTTATTTTCCGCAATAATGGCATCTATTTTATTTTCAAACTCAGTATTCAAAGCACTCAGTTTTTGCTTGTCACTTTTTAGCTGTAAATTTTCGCTTGAAAGCCGGTTGATCTCATGCAGGCTTTCATTAACCTTCGAACTGGTACTTTTTATTTCTGTGATCAGGTTTTTTTCCATTTGCATAAGCATCCGGTGAAGGTCTTGATTACCATCGGTTTGAATTGGCTCAACAGGTACCTCATAATCAGCGACATTTGTTTCAAAAAAATCGTTTTCATTTTTATACTCGTTCTTATTGAATGAAAAACCCTCTTCCGCTTTTACTATAATCTTTTTCCCTTTTATTTGATGGATCCTTGTTTTTTTATCAATAGTACTTTTATTGTTCCATTCACTCTTGGATGGGATAATATCAGGGTTTAATTGGTGAAGATGATTCAGGCCTCCATAAAGATTGGCAAATTCTGTTAATGATCCCCCGGAAAACCGGGCTTCATTGGGTTTCAGTTTTCTGCTATTGAGAAAAATATAAACTGCTAATCCTATACCGCCAATTAGAAGGATTACCAACAAATATTGCCACCATGCCCACCCGGAGCTGGGTTCCTCGGGTCCGACAATTGTGGGTGCTGGTTCTGGCACAAATTCTTTCAGGTTTTCTGATTGATAAAAAATTGTGGGAGCACCAGTGATGATTAACCTGAAAGATTGCCCACCATCTTCCTGCTTAATTCTTGCTTTACGTATGGTGATCAACTGACTAACCTGTTTCCCAGTGTCTGAAATCATGGTTACGGTATCAGAAGGTGAAATGGCTGTTGCATCCAGGTGGATAAAACCGTTCTTCAGTTTAACCAAATCAGCTTTCATTTCTTGATAACCCAGGTTTGGAGAAGAGATGGTGTCAAATTGATTGGATGGAAAATTTACATCTTTAAGGGTATCCTTGCCGGCAATTATATGTATTTTCCCTTTAGCTGAAGCCGCATAAGGCAATATTTCACCTTTTAGTATTTTGATCGTGTCATTGGGATAATCTGTATCTGTGCGAAACTTGATATACCCATCTTGTGCCAATACAAAGTTGCAAGCTGCAAGAATGATAAAGAGTGTTGGAAAAAATTTGATCATAGGTTTTGATTTATTTTACTGTCCAGGTATAGTGTTCTTCGTTGGCTTCATCAATCTCCTGATCAGAAACCACGCCCATTTCAATGATTTTACGGTTGGATTGAAGTACGACAGCGCATTCTACCTCATCATTCTCATTCACCTTCATGGCCACTTTCGAAGTAACCTGATCCAAATTTACACTGGCAATTTTGCTGAATTTATGCTTTTGCCCTTCCGACAATATTTTATCCGCATCTTTACCCATTACCTGATAAAAATGAACTTTATTGCCATCAAAAGCAAAATCATCTGTTATGTTTTTCACCCCATGAAAGGCATCAATACCCTCTTGATGTGTGTCAAACGTACAGCCCATTTCCACCAATTCAAAATATTTCACATCCATTTTGTCGGCTGACAAGGTTTTTTTAAACCCAAATGAGGCATTGGTCTTCAGATTATTCAATCGTACTGAATTTTTATTAATCCCATACCAGCATGCACCTTTAGCTACAGCGGTTTTTGATTCTTCGAGGCTGAGTGCAATTATCCTCGGCTTACTTTCATAGGTTTTCAATTGTTTTTCCACCGTCTCCTTAATCAGGGGAAACGAAGTGCTTCTCCCGGAAAAGATCACTTTATTTATTTGAGGTGTCCCGGAAAGTCGGATCACTTCATGGATGGCATCCTTCACATTGTCATAAATGATTTTGACAAACAGAGGATGGTCAAATAACCTGAATTTGCCCGATTCCTTTTTAAAATAACTGTACATTTCACTGGTGTCCTGATCAATCGTGATGGTGGTACCCAGTTCTTCATTGATAAATTTCTCAAGATTATAAGCGGTAATGAGATAATCTTTGTCAGTATAATAATTGGCAATAATTTCCATTTTTATCTTAAATGCCAATAGTGCCAGCGGAATCTTATTTTCTAAAATATGAATACTTGACAACATCGGAAATTCATCTGAAAAGCTCAAAATAAACCGGCTGATACAATAATCAATCGTATCACCACCAATACCGAAACCAATTTTGCCAAGAAAATCTATATCATATTTCGGCCTTTCGTTCACCAAAGTCTTATTGGTCGTAACTACCGTGGCGTTGATGGTTGCTCCACCCATATCGAATACCAGAAGGGTTTCTGAATTTGACGGTGTTTCCCCCTTGCTCAATTCACTGAAATTGGAAAGATAATAAAATAAGACAGCCTCAGCTTCATACACATACCTGATTTCCTTGAACTGGTTTAAATTATCGATACAATCCACCATGTCCTGTATTTTAGTAATGGTGAAGTTGTTGGGAATTGCCACCACTGCACGGAGTGGGTTAAATGCCCCGTCCCGATTGTAATTTTCAGGATTGATGTCCGACCGGTTAAAGAAGGTTTCCATATCCTTGAAAAGCCCTTTTACCAGAAGTCCGGCAAGATCTTTACCCCTCAAATGAAGTGTTTTTGAATTCTCAAATACCACTTCTTTAATGTCTTTATAGCCCAGCAGCTTTTTGATGGATTGGAAACCTTTGTATTTCCCCGGACTTTGGTAAAAAACAGCCGCTGCCGATCCGTGTTTATAAATCTGTTCAGGTATCTCCACACCATTTTCCTGAAACGGTTCTGATTTGTCAAAAACCAGGATGGATGGAATGATATTGTTCCTTGCCTTGTCTTCACCAAGAATGATATTGTCGGTGGCACTGCCTACTGCTACACAAGAGCCGGTAGTTCCCGGATCGAACCCTACCCAAACATCCTGTAGATCAACCCCCATGTGGAATTTATATTCCAGTCTTTCGTGGATTTCAGATTTAATAAAAAACACGGCATCCTTTATGACCGCTTCAACGGTAAATTTTACCAATTCCGGATCGACAAGTACTTTGGTAATATCGTTTTGCCGAATGCCTACCACAAAAGAAATTTTATTGTTCCTCTTTCTGACCGACAAAACATTATCTGAACCAAATTCTTTCAGATCATCTGTATTAGGTTTTAAAAACAACTCAAATCCATCGGGAACAGAAACCTGTTGTAACCGCAAGTAAACTGGTGAATTCCAATTGAACAGATAGCTATCCGATTTATGTTTTATCTCTCCATCCACAAGGAGGTAATCCACTGCGTGTTGGTTACGATCCCATGCCTTAAAAGGTGTGAGCAGCTTACCCGAAGTTTTATAATCAATGTATTCGAATGAATCCAGATAGCCATCAATGCGAAGGAGTAATTTTTCGGGTTTCCCATATTTTACCATGAAATATAAAAGTAAAAGGACAGCCAATATGGGAATCAGATAAAACATGATGATTACAGATGCTTTGGTGGAATAATTAATATTGTCAACCGGTAAAACCCGTTCCGTTTTATAAATGAAATTAAGGGGTTGATTATTTGTGGCCGTATATTTTGTTTTAAATTCATATTGAAATACCAGATTTCTAAAGTTACGCTGATTTATTTTTTGATCAAGAGAAATCTTAAAAGAAGGCAAAAAATAAGCGTGCTGGGATTCATCAAAACGCATTAATTGCTTATTCTTCGTAAATCTTGATGTCCAGGCACCAGTTTCATCTTTAGAAGCAACAACATCTTCAAATAAAACCTTTTTTTCACCATTTAATTGCGATGAAACAGACATTTTTAGTTCATGAATCTCCAGGTTCTCATTGTGGGTAAATTTAATCCTGGTTTCACTGGTTTTAAAACGCTGGCTTTGATAACCCCTTTGTTGCAAGTCCAGATCGCCATCCACAAACAGTGAAATGTCTTCAGGTGTGAGCACGCCTACCTTTGGTTTTACTTTGTAGGCAATGATACCAATGAGGTTATTGGAACGTGGGGGAAGAAAAGCATATTGAAAAAAATCAATCTTGTAGAATTGAGATGCCAGGTCGTCTATTTGTTTTTTGATATAAGAGACAGGGGAATCACCAGAAAGACTCACCCCGTAAGGTATCTTAAAAATATCCCTTACCCTGTCCAGATCTTTGGTATTGCCAAATGTAGAACCTGTAAGAAAATCGCTGAGGATAATAAGTACGTATTCTTCTGCATATTTATCAGGGTCTATTTGGTCAAGCACCAGTGGATAAACAAAGTTGGACATAGAAACCCCATTTCCAAATCGGGATGGCGTTGGGGGTATAGAAAGCATATGAAGAACATATCCGGACAGATCACTTCCTCCGGGAAAGTTGGTCCAGTTGAAGTTTTTATCCTTTAAGAACAAATTGTTGAATGTAGAAACGATTTCATTTTCATCAGCATTTGAAATCCGTCTCAACCTATCAAATTCACTTGCAGCAATATTAAAATGAAACAAGGATATTTCATCACGATCAGGATCAAAAAAAGGCAACCCATTCCTGCGTTCTACATACAAATTGTCCTGGTAGGCTTCACTATAACGGTAAACCAGCTTGTTTGAAAACAAATTCACCAGAGCTTGATGATATGCAGGAGTAGCATTCACAGCATGAACGAAAGGGGTAGATACATCATAAGCAATAATAAAATGCCTCCTGAAAGTTTGTTGGGCCAGGGTATTATTGAATGACCATAACAACAATATAATGAAAAAGTATTTTTTGATCATTTAGATACTTGTAATAGTGGTTGGAACGTAAAAAGAAGCACCATAGGTATACCTAACAAGCATTTGATAAAAAATATTGCTTAATATTTACCTTTAACTATTAATTTCTCAATCCAACTGAAAGATAGTTATTGTGCTATATAAAACATAATTTGCATGGAGAATATAAGGTTTAAGCCAGGCAAATTGTAGTGATATGTCAAAGAGTATTTTGAATATTGTAAAAAATATTTCACTGATATGTCAAAAATATTTACAATTACCAATATTTAATATTTGCTACAATGCATTTAAACCATGTTTTTGGTCAAAGGCACAGATATTGAGTTAGCTCGTAGTTGGTAGCTCATAGCTGATAGCAAAATTGAGGAGTTGGTGAGTTGGTGAGATGGGGAGTTGAAGAGTGAAGTAGTCTCATAAGGTTTTCTGTGTAAATCTGTGCTATCTGTGAGCAAACAAGGAAAAAAGCTCGTAGCTGGTAGCTCTTAGTTGATAGTAAAATGAGGAGTTGGAGAGGTGGTGAGCTGGTGAGTTGAATTTTAGCTCGTAGTTGGTAGCTGGTAAGAAAATTGAGGAGGTGGTGAGCTGAGAGTTGGGAGCTATTATGATTAGGTTTTCTGTGTAAATCTGTGCTATCTGTGAGCAAATTTATAAAGAAGGAAAAAGGAACAAGGAGAAAGGAACAAGGATTACTGAGGGCAGAGAGCATGATTTCTGTGTACCTGAGAAATCCATCAACCGGTACCAAGCAACCAGTAACAAGGAGCAAGGAACAAGAAACAAACGATTCACAGTTTAGATAAAACCAGTAACTCAAGCTCAAAACATGACAAAATAAAAGATTACTTAATGATAAAATCTATTTTAAAAGTTTCTATTCGCAGTATGCTGAAGCACAAGTGGTATTCGGCGATCAATGTATTCGGATTAACGATTGGGTTTACGGCTTTTATTCTCATTGCTGTATTTATCAGACATGAGATAAGTTGGGACAAATACAATGAACATTATGACAGGATGTACCGGGTACAGCGGCATTTTACCAATGCTGTACATGTATTAAGTGGCAATAATATATCACCTCATTCTCAGGCCATAACTGCACAACTTCTTGAAAACAACTATCCGGAAATTGAAAAAGTTACCGTAATACACGAAAATGGTGGCAGATTTCTTTCACTAAATGATGACCAACAGATATATGATACAAAAGGTATTGCTGCCGATAGCAACTTCTTTAGTGTTTTCACCTATCGGTTTATTGAAGGAAAACAAGGTGCTGCTTTAGATGAACCATTTGCCATTGTGCTTTCAAAAACTACAGCAGAAAAACTGTTTCCCAACCAAAATGCTTTAGGAGAAAAAATTACCATAGACCAGAAACATGACTATAAAGTGACCGGCATATATGAAGATCTGCCAGAAAATGCCTCCGTAAGGCCATCATATATCATTTCTTTTTCTACGCTTGCCCATACAGAAGGTATCAAAAGAAGTGATCTAAGAGCTGGAAATTGCATGAACTACGTGTTGTTGAAACCAAATAGTGACTATAAACATCTCAACAATCAGATTAGAAATACTTTCTCAGATTTTGCAGGGTTGGAGTATGAAGAAATTCAATTACGCCCCATGAAAAAGGTGTATCTGAGTTATAACGGCAACATGGACTACCTCATCATTCTTGGCCTTTTTGCTTTAATTGGGCTTTTTATTTTGATTATGTCAGTCTTCAACTACATCAATCTGACAACAGCCAATTCTACATTGAGAAGTAAAGAAGTGGCAGTGAAAAAAGTATGTGGCAGCAGAACTTCCACACTTATCAGCCAGTTTTTGGCAGAAACATTGATCATTTCCATATCAGCTTTATTATTATCCGTTGTTTTAGCAAAATTAGTATTGCCCATATTTGCATCAATAGTAGATAAACCATTGACGCTGAATTTAATAAGGGAATGGAAATTTTTGATTTTGATGGTTTTTATTTCCATAGGTTGCGGTTTCCTTGCAGGAATTTATCCGGCATTTATCTTATCATCGATGCCAATTTCTAAAACGATCAGAAGCAAGGCCGGGAAAGTAGGGTTTGATAAATTTACGCTGAAGAAAACACTGGTCACTTTTCAATTTGCCATCTCAATCTTCCTGATTCTAATCTCATTGACCATCAGTTTGCAAATAAAGCACATGTACAACAGGGATCTGGGATTTAAAAAAGAAAACATCTATTATACAGAGTTAACTTCGACACAACAGGGAATCTCTTATGAACAGTTGCGGCACAAGATCATGCAGTATCCTGCAATTTTGGATGTATCGATGTCAAAACATATTCCTTTTGTTTCTTATGGTGGTGGAATGACGAATTGGGAAGGTAGCGATCCGGGACATAAAATCAATTGTCGTTTTAACACAGTTAGTTATGATTTTATAAAAACGCTGGGAATAGAAATAGTGGCTGGTCGTGATTTTTCCCGCAACTTACCTGGAGATATAGGGAAGGCTTGTTTAATCAATGAAACAGCAGCAAAAAGTTTCGGTTGGGATGATCCTATTGGCAAAAAAGTCAATAACAACACGCTCACAGTGGTAGGTGTGGTAAAAAACTTTATTTACAAAGACATCCATAATGCCATAGAACCGTCTGTGATGGTATTGGCATCAGATGAGGTGGTGGGGAAATGGGGTTTTGCCTTTAAAACAGATTCCGATAACCCCGGGATGACAAAAGCATCGATTGTTCAGGAACTGAAAAATACCTTTCCCAATGATCCTTTTGAACTTCGGGAATTAAGCTATACATTCGCTCATGAAGATACTTTCAAAATATATCATTCAGTAAACAATTCCATTATATTCTTTACGGCTATAAATATTTTTCTTGCCGTGATTGGGCTTTTGGGATTGGTTTCCTTTACGTTAACCAGGCGCACAAAAGAAATTGCAGTGAGAAAAATCAATGGCAGTAATTTATCAAACATTTTCTATTTGCTGAGCAAAAAATATTTCATTCTGATTTTAATTGCCATATTGATTGCTTTTCCCTGTGCTTATGCAGCCTACAATGCCATTCCCGGGGCATTTAAGTTACCACCACAGTTGTGGGTATATGGTTTGGGAGCAGGGATTATTTTGTCTATAGTAACAGCAACCATTAGTTACCAGACTATTAAAGCGGCATTAAGGAACCCGATAGAATCGTTGAGGTATGAGTAGGAAAGGAGAAAGGTACAAGGAACAAGGAGAAAGGTACAAGGAGTTCGTAGCTGGTAGCTAGTGGTTGATAGGAAGATTGAGGAGTTGGTGAGTTGAGGTTTGGTGAGTTGAGAAGTGAGGTAGTATGATTAGTTATCTGTGTAAATCTGTGCTATCTGTGAGCAACCTTCAACAACTCTTTGAGCTTTGAGCTTTAAATGTTAAACATTGAACATTAAACTTTGAACTTTGAACATTAAACTTTAAATAGTAAACATGATAAAACTACAAAACATTGACAAGTATTACGATTCCAAATTTTCAAGGACTTTTATCTTAAAGGGCATTGACTTGGAAATCAAAGAAGGTGAGTTTCTAAGTATAATGGGACCCAGTGGAGCTGGTAAGTCTACCTTATTGAACATCATTGGGTTTTTGGACGAACCATCGAACGGTAACTACTACTTTTTGGATAATGTGGTAAACAAGTTAAAGGAAAGTAAAAAAACCGACTATCACCGCAATTACATTGGGTTTATCTTTCAAGCCTTTCACCTCATTGAGGAGTTGACCGTATATGAAAATATTGAAACACCGTTGATCTATAAAGGGATCAGTACTTCTGAACGAAAAGCCATTGTTGCCGATTTGCTGGACCGGTTCAATATGGTGGCCAAAAAAGATCTTTTCCCCACGCAGTTATCAGGAGGTCAACAACAATTGGTAGGCATAGCCCGGGCAATAGCAGGAAAACCGAAACTTCTTTTAGCAGATGAACCTACCGGAAATCTTCATTCCGATCAAGGCCGCATGATCATGGAATTGTTGAAAACCCTGAACAAAGAAGGCATGACCATTATACAGGTAACACATAATGAAGAATTTGCCCGATATGGCGACAGGATTATCAAAATTGTGGATGGATTAGTTGTGGATGCTGGTTATCAGGAGGCTTGAAAATAAAGGTTGAGTAACTTTCATGCTTTCATTGGTACGGTAATAATTGACTTATTGTCCATTCAACGAAGTTAATTAGGCAACATAATACAAATAGAAAATATATATTATTAGTAGGAGTTCTGAAACATTGAAAGCAACATTTCGGTAGAATGTTCAGTGATCTAATTTTCAAATAATGGTTGAAGGTTGAATAATAACGGTCAATCGTTTTTAGGCATCATCAGGCATTGAACATTAAACCTTAAGCATTGAACATTAGTTGTTCAGCCGCCTGAAACCTCCATTTCATACCATTCCCTTACAAAATTATCATTATGTCTGAAATGAAATCCCTGTAGAGTTATAATTTTACATCAAATTGTATATTAGTCCCATCAGGCAAGTTTTTTATTTGTTTGGAGAATTCGCTAAGAAAGGTAATTCGCTCGGTCAAATCAATTGGTTTCAGAATTCGTTGTTTAATATCCATACAAAAAGGAGGGAAAGCATTAATTAATTGATTTGGTTGTAAGTTAAATTGACTTATATTCTCTATAGCAAGAAATTCATAAACATTTGACGTTACCTGATGTAAGAATTCACAAAAATCAATTTTTAAATCTTGAAACTCATCTATCTCAGCTAATACTCGACCTAATTTATTGTTTCTAATAATATATTGATCTCCAAAACAATCTTGTGCAAAAGGAATATCATTAATATTAATTGTTGAAAACAGATGAGACAATTTCATTTTACCAAACCAATATTCCTTCAGAGAATGCCATTCTGGAAAATTTACACATCCCCTAATATGAAGTCCGCCGTTATAAGCAATTAATCCATTATTATTCAGATAAAAATCTTTTAAATAATCAGGTAATAGATTATAAGTATCAAGATCATCAATCTCCGAACCTAAATATGTAATATCTTTAAACTGCTTCGTCATATTCACTATTGTTAGTAACTATTCGATGTTATCATAGCAATTTTTTATGCATCATTATATCAACAGAAACAGAATAAAAATAATCAACAATACCTAAACAACTAGTAAAACTATTTGGATTCTGTAAATTGCGTTAAATTATTACAATTTAATCATATTTTTGCTTTATCAATTTATGTTCTGTAAATATATAAATATTTTCAAAAGGAAATTCAGTAAAGGAAAATCTAACCTCTTCTTCGTTTAATATCATAATCTTTAAATAGATAATAATTTTATTATCAGGATTATAAACTCTTATAAATCTAAGACTCTTATCTAACTTCCATTTTCCTATAAATTTACTTTTATTATTTACGAATTTATTATCTCGAATTAATAAACCATTTTGTTGGACAATTAATGACTGATCACTATTAAATAAAATCTGTAATGAGTCTGAAATAATACTATCTGCATAAATAAAATATTCTTTATATGCATCGGAGTAATTAATGGAATCTGAATCCATTATACTTTTTTCTACTTTATCATCATAGATAAAACCTCCATCCCATTTTCCTATTAAAAAATTCTTCATATCATGGTATTCTTCATCAGATGGATATTTTATCTTTTTAAATAAAAGATGTTGAGATTCAAATGAGCTCAATTCATTATTAGGTTCATCTGTAAATATATCCCAATTAAAACACTCGAACTCCAAATTCTCTTCCTGTACGTCTAATAAATAACATAACGTTTTATTATCAAATAAATCAATAAATATTTGATTGTAAAATTTATAATATCTGTATCTTGTTTCTCTAACAGTATATCCATCATCTTTAATTACCTCAGAATTATTATGAAATTTCCATACTTCATAGGTTATATTTTCTTTATTTTCAACTAACCAAAGATCAGAAAATAAATATTCTTCCAGATCAATATCTGTACTGCCTGGATTAGAAAACTTTTTTCCTATATATAAATTATTAATAAATTTCTTTTCTCCTTTTTTCATGATTCCATATGTAGTATCAATCTGGAGTTGAAAATAATTATTAGTATGATGAAATTTGCCGGAGGCTTTTATAATATTTGGTATATGAATTTCTAATTGATTTTTTGATAATTTATATGATCCTTTTGAATATTCAGTAAAAATAGAATCGTTTAAAAAAAGAGTCGGACCAATTGAGCTTGATGATCCAGTGTCATCATATGAATGAATACTGGCAATCCAAATTCCATCAATACTTTGAGCATAAATTGATGAAAAACAAAAAATACACAGTATTATTATAAGTAAATCTTTTATATAATAATTAATAACGTTGGATATTATTATAAAATAATTCTTCATATTTTTCTGATACTTAAATTACCCAATTACGATTCGGTTGTATGTACTGGTACCACAAAAGAATTTGCTATGACATAGACCAACCTGTTACGCAATACTATTATTTATCTACATACTAAACTCTTGATAATAAGCAGTTTGAGTTTCTTCATCAAACCATAAATACTTCCAAAATTTATATTCTTCTCCTATCACATAAGGTTTAATTTTTGCAATAGCTGATTTATCCCACCACGACAATTCAAGTGAATGATACAAACCGCTATCATGGTTATCAGACATCTTCATATTTTTAAAATCAATTATTCTATGTATAGTAGTAGAGTCACAATTAAAAGATATTTGAACTAAATAATCTATCCCTAAAAAATCTCTATAAGAATATATATTAGAAATATCATGTGAAATTTCTACTTCTAAATATTCTGAAAATCTTTCTTTATTGAATTCTGTATCAGGAGTATATGAATCAAACTGTGGAAACGTATTATTAACAACATTTTCAGTTTTATGTATAATTTTATCTTTTGTTTTCTTTACAATATTTTTCCCTTTATTGACAATCTTGTCACATGAACTTAAGAATAACAGATAAACTAATATGATAAAAAGCTTCTTCATCGATTTAGTGGCCGTTTATACCAGTTCATATAATGTATCCAAAGATGCCCCAGCACCCATGTTAAATCCAAAGAAAGTCATAAGGTAAGTGAATGCCAGTCCACCAATTATAAAAATCAAATCTTCAAAAGAATTAATAATCGAGGATTCCATTAATGACCAATAAATGCAACTAAATACCAAGAAGATATAGACAATAGTTGGAAGTTTAAGAGTTATTTTGACTTTCGATCCAGTGTCCATTTTTACTACTCTTCTCCTAATTGTTGCGTTGAATCCGTATCTGTAGTTAAGTCGTTTTCTGATTTGAAATTCGCCAGGTGTTAAGTTGATTGAACCAGAGAATTGCCCTTTATTTTTAGCGGTTAATTCCCCAAATATATCATGGTTTGAAATTCGGTTTCTAATCTTAGCAATTAGCTCTTCCTGACTAAATTCACTGTGAATTTCGAACTTCGCATACGGTATGTAAAATACTTTAGCCATATTTACCAACCCTCTTTTGCAACTATACGCTGGTGTGTGTGGTTTTCATTAAATCTACCTGATAATTCAATAACTTCTGCTTTATCAAAAAGTAACCTCGTGACAAAAGAAAAGCGTAGTTATTCATAGCAGTAAATAATATTTCCAAATTTTTGTCAAGGTATATTTCATTTCCAAAATATTGCCAATTTTTAGAAAGGTACAATTCAAAATTATCTTTGATGTCCTTGGTTAATTCAGTTTGATAATCCTGGTTTTCTAACAACTCACGAATTCCTTTTTTCAATTCTTCTTCTAAAGGCACAATACTTATGAAATTTGCTTTAATTTGCTCAAAAGGCGTTGTGAAATTAATAAATTGTAATGCGTTTGATAGTTTTATATAGACATCATACTTAGAGTCAAAATCTTTATCATAATCAAATAATTGGTTGTACAATTTTTCTAATACAGAATAGTTGGTAGTATCACTTTCCATGGCACTAAAAAATCTATATATTCTGATGTCATTTAGTTTTATCAATTCATTTAGATTTTTTAGATCTAATTCAAGTTTTTGCAGAAGATCGTTACAGTCCTTTTTTGTGTATTTAATACCATCATAATCAAATGTTTTAACATCTAAAGTTTTATCTGAAATTTGTTTGATTGCATCAATGTCGCTTTGTAACGATAATGCAGTATAAACGATTTCTATTTTGTTTTCAGAAAATAATTCTTCTGGTTTGATATCCTCTGAATAATGTTCCACATGCTGTATATCGAAAAACAAAGGATTTTTATTGTCATAATAACCATTATACACCTTTGGAAATGTACTTTCCAAAAATTCCTTCTTAAAATCTGCTTGAAATGATTCAAAAGGAATAGCTGAGCACTCACCAGTGTAAACAACTTTATTAAACATCTTACTTGTAAATTCTCTTTGTGTTCTTTCAATGTCTGTAAATAACGAGTTGGCAGATTCATTATCTATATTTTTAGCAGATAATCCGGTTTTCTCCAACATTGCTATTCTGTCTTCTGTACTTGGATGCGAAGCCCATTGGTCCTTAATAACCAATTTCGACTTATTAAATTTGTTTAATTCGTTCTCTGATATTTGGGGTAAATTATTTCTAATTTCAATATTGTTGTCTTGTGCAATAAAGTTTGTTACGAATAAGTGGTCTCTAAAAATATTCTCAGATTTTTGATTATAGGCAATTTTTCTCTCATAAAATGATAGCACATTATTAAAAGAATGGTCTGCTAATGACAATCTGAGCAAAGAATTTTTTAATGGCTCATATCCAGTTACATTAGCTGCAATTTCATCAGCGTGAAACTCCATTTCTCTCGACAATCCCATATAGCTTTTATTTACTATTCCATACATTTGTTTTAACACCCATTTAATACCTTCAATAATTTTAACCGCCATAACTACAAAAATTGAAAAATATCCACTTACATTAGCCCACCTTTGAATAAGATTATCGTAAGACTCATTGTCAAATAAGAGGTTAAATATTACTTGATTTACATTGTAAACATAGCTTCCAACCTTCATTGTCCTTTGTGAAAAATGACCAAATTCGTGGCTCAAAATAGCTGTAAGTTCCGATTTGGAAACCGTGTTGACCAAACCTAAACCTATTTGAAGGTTTTTTTTGATAGGAAAAAACATACTCCAAAAACTAGAATCATAGAAAACCGCAGCATTGACATCCGCAGATAAATAAACTTTTTTCGGAAAGTTGGTATCAACTTTTTTGACAATCTCGTCTATTAGATTAAAAAGCTTAGGTTCATCAGCCTTTCTAATTTCTATAAGATGCGAGCGATCAATTTTGTGCGATTGGAATATAAATTTAAGTAAAAAAAACAATACCAGAATACCTAAACTGGCTAATCCTATTCCCAATGCTATCGTTACAAACATTGGTCGGATTGCTATTAACATTATTCCTCCATAAACGCACAATACTGTCAAACCCACTGCAAAAACTAACATGAGTAAATATGTCAAAATAAAAAGGTTTATAGATATTATTGCTTTTGTTGTCTGAGCTTTAAACTCGGAAGATACTTTGATTTCTTTCTTTGTCATTAGTTTTCATTATTAAATAACACAAAACGTTTCGGTGCTATGTTCATATAGTGAAATCAATTCAGCATCCGCCGAAACCATATTAAAGGTAATAAAAAATGCCGAAACTCCAAATGAACCGATATGGATACAGGTCTTAACCGTCTATATCTCAGGTTCAGGAATTCAACCAAAAGGAAACTAAGCAGCCTCTCTCCCACCATAACATAATGTTTGGTTATGATCTTAAATGACAAGTAACCTTTAAGCTACTTTACTACTAAAATTGAGTATAATACCCTCAATAGTTCTTACTTAAGTTATTCATTGTCATCAACTTAAGAGAAACTTGTATCGGGTGGAGTGAAAGATATTTGTTACGTGACTAACAGCACTTTATACCGTTACATATTCAAGTTTCTACCAAGCTTGCATCCCGCTGGGATTGGTTCCAGTCAATAATTCTATTCTCCTATTCATACAAATAATCAAATACAAAAAGTTGTCAGAAAAAATACACGCAAAATAGTCCCGTATGGGACGTGACTGAAAGTGGTGGGAAATCGTTTTTTCCCAAGCCTTAGATTCCTCTCCCGAAAACTTTAAAACTTTCGGGATCGGAATGACAATCCGTTTCGGGCGTTGTGACCCAAATGAATTACAGGGCTGCACCCTCTGCTGGTGATAATCATCCCGTTGTGGCTTTCATGAACATTCGATAGAATGAAAACACTACGTATCTTTCAGGAATGAGGCATTCGTGCAAGTTAGTGCGGTCAATTGTATAATAAAACGCCTTCAGTATCCTCAAAACACATACTTTAAAAAAAAACGGACAAGTCAGAAAAAACAAAATAATTAACCCTGTAAAAATGGCTCCTTACAGGGTTAATTAATTCTTAGAATTGCATCACCACAGTAGTAACACTACGGGATGCCAAATCCAACGTTACTTTATTGTCTTCAGGTGTTAATGGCTCTGCTTCTCTGTTCACAAACTCAGAAGTGGTATACATTTCTGCGGATGTTATATTTTGAGCATTCAGGAAATTTACACCATAAACAGGTGAGTTGCTGGTATTGAGAATAACCGCCACAATTTTATTATCACCCTTGTAAGCCGTAATTTTTAATCCTGCGGCATTATTCTCCATCCCGAGGTTGATCCTTTCATAACCAGGGCGGACAAACTTTGAAAAGTGTGAGAAGGCATATCCCCTTTTTAGTATTTCTCCATTTACTGTTCCTCCTGTTCCATCTCCCAAGAATGCATAATAACGCCTCATGTACCAGTAGATATAGGCATGCCAATTGGATGCCATGCTCAGATGGATACCATCCAACATTTCTATGGTCTCGTCCCATATCACTTTTTCCGACAAAGTTGCCCAAACTTCAGGCGTCAAAGCACCTACACCTGTAGGCCTATTGAGCAAATATTCGGTCATCCATATTTCTTTCCCTTTTTGTTCGGCAAGAGTATATGGAGTGGGTATTCTGTTTGCATATAAATGTCCTCCCACAATATGTATATTTTCAACCGCAACAGGGTCATTGAGAATAGGATCTGTGTAAGCTACATTGAAACTTAATGATTCAGATGCCACTACCTTGGTATTTTTAATGGCATGGGCATGATCCCGTACAAAGTTAAACAATTGTGCAGGTGTCCATTCACAAGATTCATAATCTGCTTTCCAATCAGGTTCATTCTGAATAGAAATAGCATCAATTACTATGTTTTCGGTCGCCATTTCTTCCACATATCTATTTAAATATGCCGCATAATCTGCATAATTATCTTCCTTTAAGTGTCCGTTAATCAGTGGATTGGTTTGTGTGTTTTCTTTCCATTTACCTGGGGGTGACCAGGGTGATGCCAGAATTTTCACACCATAGGTTTCCATCTTCTGAAGCATACTCACTTCATTGGTCCAATCGTTTTCGTTTGGTGCTATCCTTACCCTCACAATAGAAAGCCCGAGGTCATTTTCACCGGTACCCAACAGGTTTTGTATATGACTGTCAGAAAGTGGGAGCGCATGCCAAATAGCAGCCCCACCAAATCCTGAAATGGTTTGATAAGTAGTTTCCGGATTAACGGTTATGTTCGTATGTATTACAGGTTTTGCCGTTTGATTGATCACAATTGTCTGAGTCAAGCTATTGTCCGGTGATCGTAATACAAGTTCCTGACTATTACGTATATTTGAACTGTTGCTTTTATAAGTAACAACGATTTTGGTATTTGTAGCTCCTTTATCTTCTACTCCACCATTGGATGGGAGAATATCTATAATAAACCCAGCTCCTTCAAGGACAGTTCCTGTTTTTACAGTCCATTTCGTAAATGCCCACTCTACTTCCAGGGTGATTTTTCCACTTTCAAATGACAAATCCCCCTAAGGAATTGTACTTTCAACGAATGAAAGGGAAGCATTGGTTATTGGTGTTTCATCTTCATCTTTGCCACATGAAAAAAGAACAAACATAAGAAGCAGAAGGATGCCCAACTGCCTGGAGTTTCTAATTAATTTTACCATAATATAAATATTTATATTTCTACCATTTTTTCAAACCTTTATTCAACTATCTTTTCATTTATAAATCACTGTGGATGAAGCTTTAGAAGGCCGGTTAAGTACGAGCCCATCGAAGCATTATTCACCTTTAGCTTAATTAAATTATTACGGAATAATTAATACGCCTGTCGTCAACACAGGAATACTGACAGGCTTTATTTAGGGTTATAATAGGTTTTTATCTAACCTTTAAGTTAAGTGAAGCAAAAATAGGTTAAGATCTATTGTTATGAGCACTAAATATGTTACACATACTTTGGCGTATGATACATTTACACGAATAATAACAAGAATAGCCTTAAAACCTTGGTAGGATATTGTATTTAGAGCTACCACAAATGGTGAACCTGTGGTTTTATTTTTGCGTCATAAATCCTTCTCACTTCATTCATTTGAGCTGTGGTGATCTCAGGTAATTCGGAAGCTTTAATATTTGATAAAATCTGCTCGGGCCGCGAAGCACCAGGGATAACCGTACTCACTTCCTGAAACATCAATATCCATCGAATGGCAGAAGCTGCAAGGGGTGTGTTACCATCAAAAACCTTTTTTATCTCCTCTACCGTTTCAAGACCGAGATCGTAATTAATTCCGGAAAAAGTTTCACCTTTATCAAAAGCCGCCCCTTCCCTGTTGAAATTGCGGTGGTCTTGCTCTCCAAAAGAAGTGTTTTTATCGAATTTGCCGGAAAGTAACCCACTGGCAAGTGGCACACGCGCTATAATTCCCACATTTTTTTCTTTGGCAAGTTTGAAAAATAATTCGGAAGGACGATGGCGGAAGATGTTGAAAATGATCTGAACAGCAGCAACATTTGGAAATTCTATTGCCTTAATCGCTTCCTCTACTTTTTCTACGCTCACACCCAGGTGACGGATTTTTCCCTCCTTTTTCAGGTCATCGAACAACCCGAATATTTCCGGGCGATAATATACCTCAGTAGGTGGACAGTGTAACTGGATCAGGTCAATGACATCAACCTTCATGTTTGATAAACTACTCTCAACAAAGCCCCTTAACCTTTCTACCGTATAACCAGCGTTTACATGCGGTGCGATTTGTCTGCCGCACTTCGTGGCAATATAAACCTCCTCTTTTCGCTGCTTTACCACTTTGGCTACTGCGGCTTCACTCAGTTTGTCAGAATATACATCGGCAGTATCTATAAAATTTATACCATTATCAATAGCGGCATTAATGATCTTATCGGCATTGTCATGGTCGAAATGATTGCCCCATTTCCCTCCTACCTGCCACGTGCCCAATGAAATTTCTGAAATTTTCCAGCCGGTTTTACCTAAGATCCTGTATTGCATGATAAAAGTAGATTTAGTTTATACACAAATTTAAAACATAAAATCAATTTGAGGATGGTTCAGGTAAATTCAAATATTTTGATGGAAAAAAAATAAACCAAGCAAAAACCCTCCAAACATCTCATGCAGTTAATGTGTATTCATAATTGATTTGAATTTAAAAGAATTAAAAAATGAGTGATGTGCTTAAAACATATTCAGAAATGGCCGCTACTTCACTTGAAATGTTAGGGATTAGCGTCATTATTTTATATGTCCTTTATTCATCATTTTCCGCCCTGATAAAAATTTTCAGAAAAAAAGACACCCATGATTTATACCAGCTGTACAAACATCAATTGGCCAGAGGCATTTTGTTAGGACTTGAAATATTGGTGGCCGCAGACATTATTCATACTGTGGCAGTGGAACTATCTTTTGAAAGTCTTGGCGTACTTGCCGTTATTGTGCTTATCAGAACATTTTTGAGTTTTACTCTTGAATTGGAAGCTACCGGCAAATGGCCCTGGGATCAGAAAGACCTCAGATAAGGAGCATAACCTATTTATTTATAAGCTGAACTTCAACTATGTTATATTGGTTAATTGCTGATTTATTTTAAATGTTTATCATAGTATATATTAACCGTCGATTGTCTATGTCTAATTCAATTTTTTCAAATTCTGAATCAGTAATCTCATAATAATATTTATAAGAGGTATCTGTTACAGTCCAATGCTTATTTTTTATACTTAAATCTGAAATTTGGTCTGTGAGTATTTTAAAATTTTTTAAGTCGAAATCAAGTATTATTGTTATTTCAAAATCAGCACCTGCAAATCCTGAACTTTCTGTTTTATTCACAAGAACATCATAACTTTCAGGTAAAACAAGTCCAGAATATTTAGAAATGAAGTCGATTCTATCGATTTCACAACTTACAATCAAACTGAACGATAAAAATAACAATATGTATTTTCGAAACTTTGACATAAAATGTTGAGTGATATTATATATTATGCCCTTTTTGCCTTTTCCCATAAAATAAATTGATTAATAGAATCGAACAAAGAAAGCCTTAAACTTAATCTTTTTGATGCCAGGATGCCACCCATAATCCCAAAGAATTAAAAGGTTACGTGAAATAGTTTTTCACCTGCTACAGCCCCTATATAAGGATTTTTATAATGCCTCACGATATTTAAGATCACATCTGAATTCAAAAGTGTATTGGCAGCGGAAAAAAACCACAATGGGTGTATTTACTTGTTCCATAGCCCGGTATACCGCATTTATTTTACCTTTGTCTCTCTGGTTGATGCATCAAAGTGTATCTCAGGATGCTTTTTAATCAAATCGGGCGTACCATCATCGGAACAATCGTTGACAAAAAGCAACTTCAAATTTCCTTTTGGACATGAAAAACATTGTAAACAAAAGGTCAATAGATTTGTTTGGGAGTGGAATGTGAAATTCTAATTAAGTCCCATACAATATATAAACTTATCGGTTAGGATAAGTTTTTTTGACAATTTTAGCATTTTTGAAGGTATTGACTATTAAATTTTTTATAAATTATCTATATTTTATATTTTTTTATATTCCTATTTCGTCTATCTTTGAAGAAATCTATATATAATCTTATTTATTCATACAATAATTAAAAAATGGCGGGAAATCGAAACGAGATTGTTAAGGAAGATATGAATTATATCTTTCGAAAGCTAAATGAGGAGGAAAAGAAAAAATTTAATAATTCCACGGTCTTGATCACCGGCTGTGGGGGATTTTTAGGGTATTATTTCATGCATTTTTTTGATTCTTTTGCTGATGAATTAAACATTAAAAAAGTCATTGCACTGGAAAATTTTCTCACAGGTACAAAAGATTGGCTTGAGAGGATCACCAATTCCAACGAAAAAATCGTCCTTCATGAATTTAACGTGATAACTGATGATATAAGTGAAATAGAAGGAGCCGCAGAAGCTGATTTAATCATTCACTGTGCTTCTATAGCATCACCCACCTTTTACAGGATTTACCCTGTTGAAACAATCGATGCTAATATAACCGGGCTAAGGAGGTTGTTGGACTTTTATGCTGAAAAACCCATAAAAGGACTGTTGTTTTTCTCAAGCAGTGAAATTTATGGCGATCCATTTCCCGAATTTATTCCCACCACAGAAGAATACAGAGGGAATGTTTCTCCCATGGGTCCACGGGCATGTTATGATGAGGCAAAGCGTTTTGGTGAAACCATGTGCTATATTTTTCACCACAAGTTCAATATGCCGCTTTCCATTGCCAGGCCATTCAATAATTATGGTCCGGGGATGAACCTCAACGACAAAAGACTTCCTGCCGATTTTGCCAATGCCATTGTTCGCAATCAGGATCTCAGGATTTTTTCTGACGGCAAGCCCACCAGAACATTTTGTTACATTGCAGATTCTATAACGGGATATTTTAAAGTGCTCTTACATGGTAAGTTGGAAGCATTTAATATTGGAATTGATAAGCCGGAAATTACCGTGAAGCAGTTTTCCGATATTTTTTATGAAAAAGGGAAAGAGATTTTTGGATATACAGGTAAAATAGAATTCGCGCAATCCGCAGATACCGAATACATGACAGATAATCCAAACAGGCGGTGTCCAAACATCGATAAAGCAAAAAGACTGTTGGATTACTCCCCCGAGTACCATGTTGAAGAGGGTATAACAAGATTTTTAAAGTTTTTAAAATTAAATTCAGGATTGTTATGATAACGGTATTAGGTTTAGGTTTTGTTGGTTTGACAACAGGATTAGGTTTTGCTAAAAAAGGGTTCAAGACCTACGGATTTGACATAAATCCAGAGCGGATCTCCAAATTGAGAGAACTGAATATACCTTTTCATGAACCTCATTTGAAAGAAGCATTGAGTGAAACAATCGGTGATACTTTTATTCTTGATGCGGATTTGAAAACAGCTGTGAGAGAGAGTGATATTATATTCTTATGCGTAGGTACCCCTAGCTCACCTGATGGCAGTGCTGATTTAACATACATTATAGGTGCTTTAGATGAAATCCTAAACGTACATGATAATAGATATAAGGTGGTGGTCATTAAATCGACCGTCCCTCCATCCACCATCACCTCTAAAATCATCCCGTTTTTGGAAAGCAGAAATGTAGTGATGGGTACAGAATTGGGAATTGCCTCAAACCCTGAATTTTTAAGAGAAGGATATTGCTGGGATGATTTCATGAATCCCGACAGAATAGTGATAGGTGCTGAGGAGGAACGTGCTGAGATACTGCTGAGAAGGATCTATGAACCATTTGATGCCCCTATTTATTTTGTTTCTTACAATACGGCTGAGTTTATCAAATACCTCTCCAATTCTCTTTTATCCACTTTGATTTCCTATGCCAACGAAATGTCTATGATTGCTGATTCCATTGGACAAATAGATGTGACACAAGCTTTTAAAATACTTCACAGTGACAAAAGATGGTTTGGTGGGCCAGCCTCCATGTCCAGCTATGTCTATCCAGGATGTGGTTATGGTGGTTATTGTTTGCCAAAAGATACCAAAGCCCTACACAGTATCGCTAAGTTGAACGGATATGACGCATCATTATTAAAATCCAACATTGACATAAATGAACGAATCAAGGATTTCGTGATCACGAAAATTTCAGAATCGGGGATTGCAAAAGACGACACTATTGGCATATTGGGACTTTCCTTTAAAAGCAATTCAGATGATGTAAGGCTATCTCCATCAAAGTGCATCATTGAAAAATTAATCGCATCTGGATATTCGAAAATTGTAGTTTATGACCCGATGGCAAATGCTGTATTCCGTCAGGATTATCCTCATCTGGACATCGTTTACTACGAAACATTAGAAGAATTGGTACAAAGCTCTAATGATCTAGTTATTCTTACCGCATGGAAAGAATTCCAAGAAAAGAAGGAATTGATCAATTCAAAAAGAGTATTTGATTTCAGGTACATGTATTAATATTTTTTTACCCGTGGATGATCGGACTTAAGGCCTGAAAGGGTTAGGAATTTATATATTTCATTAATTTTTTTTTATGATACTAGTAGACAATGTTTTAAGGCAGCGGGAAAAGGCCAATAACCCTATAAAAGTTGGTTTGATTGGTTGTGGTGAAATGAGTAAAGGGATGATCAATCAGATCACCAACTACACACCAGGAATGCAAGTGGTAGCGGTATACAACCGCACCGTCGAAAAGGTGATAAAGGCTTTTGAATATGCTGGCATCACCGAATTTAAGGAAGTGAATAATCTGAATGCTTTTGCCGATTCAATAAAAAAAGGCGTTCCTGTGATAACACAAGACATACAGTTGTTGACACGAGGAGAAGGGTGCGATATTATTGTGGAAGTCACCGGAACAATTGATTTCGCCTTAAAAGCTATTCTTGATGCCTTTGCTCATGGGAAACACGTACTGTCATTCAATGCGGAACTTGATGCCACCCTCGGCCCCTTGTTGAAACATAAGGCAGAGAAAGCCGGAGTGATGTACAGCTTGGGCGATGGGGATCAGCCGGGTGTAACCCTCAACCTTTACCGTTTTGTAAAAAGCATGGGCTTTAAACCTGTACTTTGTGGCAACATCAAAGGGCTTCAGGATCATTACCGCAATCCTACTACCCAACAATCATTTGCAAAAAGTTGGGACATGACCCCAGAAATGGTTACCAGTTTTGCAGATGGCACCAAGATTTCTTTTGAACAAGCTGCCATTGCCAATGCCACCAACATGAGAGTAGCAAAAAGAGGCATGTACGGCTACCACTCCAAAGAACACGTTGACGATTTGACATCGTTGTACAACCTTGAAGAGCTAATGAACCTTGGCGGAATAGTGGATTATGTAGTGGGTGCTAAACCTGGACCGGGCGTATTTATCTATGCTACCACCGATGATTCCTTGTCAAAAAAATACCTTAAGTATGGCAAACTGGGGGAAGGTCCTCTCTATAGTTTTTATATTCCCTATCATTTGTTGTTCTTTGAAATAGCCATTTCCATTTCAAGGATGATAGATTTCAAAGACATGATCGTTTCCCCGATTGCCGGTACCGTGGTGGAGGTAGTGGCTACTTCCAAAGTCGCTTTGAACGCTGGTGATAAAATTGATGGTCTGGGTGGTTACAAAACCTACGGTGTATGCGAAAATTTCGATGTGGCAAGAAGTGAGAACCTGCTACCCATGGGATTAGCTGAGGGATCGGTGGTAAAAAAGGACCTTCCCGTAGATCATTTCCTGACTTTTGACGATGTAATAATGTCACAGGACAGCTTACCATACCGGTTATATCTGGAACAACTGGAGTTGTTCAAATAGAGAAGAATTATTATTTAAAATACGATCTTCGAAGGCCATTGCCGTCTTTTCTTAATCAAATTGAAATATTTCCTAATGTGGGGATTTAATCAGAATTGAAGAAAAGACGGTATTGCTTTCTATTTTAAAATAAAATAACAAATTCAAATAAGATAATTATCACTAATAGGATCCCTGTACCAAAGATAATTATCCCTGCTTTTTTTAATTTACTTTTTTCTTTTTTCATCAACGCTAAAAAGACGAGAGCAAACGTCCAGAATAGTCCAATAATAGTAATTAATATTTTCATCAGTGAGCCTACCAACATAAATTCTGGGATGTATTACCATTTAATAATGTTATTACACTTTTCATTTTTGTTCATTTACAAGCGTGCGCATTTTATGCCCTTTTTGCTTTTTCCCATAAAACAGATTGATTACCCTTCAAATATCGATTAAACCCAACAAACACGGAATAATTCATTACCAAAAAATAGAACGGTACAAAGAAAGCTTTAAACTTGATTTTTTTGGATGCCAGGATGCCACCCAATATCCCAAAGAAATAAAAGGCTACCTGAAGCAGGGTAAAATACAAATAAAATGATGAATAAACAGACAAAATAAGGCTGCAGATAAACAAGATAGGCAGACTTAAGGGAGCAATGGTCCACCGAAGTACCCGGTGTGATATATATTGAAAACTCAGTATGCCATAGTTGAAGAAATTAAGCAATGGAGCCAAACGCACAATAGCCTGAATGCCCCCGGCTGCTATCCTGATTTTTCTTTTCATTTCTTCTTTTACCGAAAAAGAAGCTTTTTCCATGGCATAGGCCTCCGGTTCGTACCGTACCACATACCCTTTGGATGCTATTCTCAAGGTCATGTAAAAATCCTCAATCACAGTATCGGCAGGGATAATTTCATACAGTTCCCTTCTAATGGAAAACAATTCACCAGCAGCACCGACCACCGAATACAGTTCCGAATCCCACGTCTTCAATGTCGATTCATATTTCCAATAAATGCCCTCGCCTGCGCTACTGGCTTTATCTTTAGTATCAACCAATATTCGTTTTTCCCCGGCTACAGCCCCTACTTTGGGATCTTTATAATGCCTCACGATATTTAAGATCACATCTGAATTCAAAAGTGTATTGGCATCTGTAAAAACCACAATAGGCGTATTTACCTGTTCCATAGCCCGATGTACGGCTTTAATTTTACCTTGCCTTTCTGGTTGATGCATCAATTGTACCTGAGGATACTCTTTAATCAAATCTGGCGTACCATCATCGGAGCCATCGGTGACAAAAAGGAGCTTCAATTTTCCCTTTGGATATGCCAGTGAGAAGCTATTTGATATTTTTTCTTCAATAAAGTCGACCTCGTTATATGCAGCTACCAATAAAGTCACATCAGGAAGTTGATTTTCTGCATTGTCGAAAGATGTTGGTTTGACAAAAAGCCTTTTTAACCTAACCAAAATGAACAGCACCAATCCATACCCTAAATAGGTATAAAAAAGAATAAAAAAGCATGCCCAAAGTAAGTATTCTAGTATTGTCACAGTACAATATTAGGGGTTTGCATTTATTTAATCTCTATGCTGCTATACTTATTACAATCATAGTAGGAACAAACAGCACCAGTGTAAATAATTTCGGACAAAAATATCAAAATAGCTTTAGTATTTTGATGCCAATAGACTGAAAATTTTTTGAAATCGAATCCCCCGAAATCAAAAAATCCCCTTACAATTGCTTGCAAGAGGGCTTTTGTGATCCCAGCGAGAATCGAACTCACAACCTACTGCTTAGAAGGCAGTTGCTCTATCCAATTGAGCTATGGGACCATTTCCTTCATCTCTGTGAATGGGACTGCAAAGAAATAAAATATTTTGATTGCGCACAACCTAATTCTAAAGAATTCTTGCCTGCACTTTTAAATCAATTCATCAGAATCTGCCATAACGTAGCAGATAAATGAAAAACTTAACGGAAATAATAAAATGATTCAATAAGGTTTTGATCCACCCATAATTTCTAATCATCACTATAAACCGTTCCTTTAAGGAAGGGACAATCGTCTTGCTGGACTTGCCCCCTGATAGAAAAAAACATAATACCTGATGTGTATTAACTATTACATTTGATTTCTTGAGGATTTTCACCTGCCAGTCAATATCGGCAGAATATTGATAATTCAGATCATAACCGGGAGCCAGTTCTCTTTTGGCAATAAATGCTTGATGACTGACCAACTGCCCCATTTGAAAACTTTTCCAGGTAAGCTTTCTGGGGGGCTTTAATCGACGGCTTCCCACAGTATTACCCTGCTCATCTATAATTATAGTATCACCATAATATACATCTGCCGCTTCGGGTTTTTCAAATATGTCGTTAAGAATATTCTTTTGATAAATCAAGTCTCCGGCATTTATAAACCACACATAATCACCGGTTGCCATGGATAATCCTTTGTTCATGGCATCATATATCCCTTTATCCGATTCCGATATCCATCTGTTTATAATATCCTGGTGGCTTTGCAAGACCTCCACAGTGCCATCACTTGATCCTCCATCCACGATAATATATTCCAAATGGTCATATTCAAGTGTACCAATATTACTTATTGTTTTTAACAGATTGTCTTTGTTATTATAGGTTACTGTAATGATTGAAACTTTGGGTAATTTTTTGTCTCTATCATTCATCAGCTCGGTAAGACCTCTTTTTTCTAATATGGACCACCACTTTTCACGCTCGTATTTTTCCCATGCATGTACTGCGAATGGCACATCGTCGTTAAGATAACGGAAAGCTTTACCTGGATTTGTCTCAATACAAAAATTTACCGCTTCTTTGGCATCAGGTTTTTTTAAATTCTTTCCATTACTGGACGCAAAAAAAGACCAATAATAATCTTCATTTGACTTCCAGTTTGTTATCATATCCTGGTGTTGCCGAATGGTATTCAAAAAAAAGTCAACTTTTCTTAAAGAGACACCACCATTACCCACAGCATTACGGAAACTTTTAAGGAAAAGCAATTTTAACGCTGTAAATATTGAATTTTTTACGGTAATATCCAGAAATATCCACAAACGCCTACCATACCAGGGTGCTCCCACATAGTCGAAATCTTTCTTTAT
>JAEWLI010000167.1 GCA_023393375.1 Bacteroidota bacterium | reverse complement strand
ATTTACCCAATCAGAGTATAAATATGGTTGGGAAACAAAAATTGAAACTGAATCAGCTCCAAAAGGTTTGAGTGAAGACATCGTCAGGTACATCTCAGCAAAAAAAGGTGAACCGGAATGGATGTTGGAATGGCGATTGAAAGCATACCACAGGTGGCTGGAAATGAAAGAGCCCAAATGGCCGAATGTAAAATACCCAGAGATTGATTATCAAAATATCATATATTATTCAGCACCCAAACAGAAAGCCAGTTTGAATAGCCTTGATGAAGTGGATCCTGAATTGATTGACACATTTAAAAGATTAGGAATTTCGCTGGAAGAACAAAAAAGGCTTTCCGGAGTAGCAGTGGATGCGGTAATTGATAGTGTTTCAGTGGCTACTACCTTCAAAAAAACACTTGGGGAAATGGGCATTATATTCTGCTCGTTCAGTGAAGCTGTAAGGGAGCATCCTGAACTTGTGAAAAAACACATCGGTTCTGTAGTCCCTCCTGGTGATAATTATTTTGCCGCTCTCAATTCAGCAGTATTTAGCGATGGTTCATTTTGTTATATTCCAAAAGGTGTAAGATGCCCAATGGAATTGTCCACTTATTTCAGGATTAATGCTGCCAATACGGGACAATTCGAAAGAACATTGATTGTAGCTGATGAAGGGTCATACGTAAGTTATCTGGAAGGATGCACCGCTCCTATGCGCGATGAAAACCAGCTTCATGCAGCTGTGGTTGAAATATATGCCGCAAAAGATGCCGAAGTAAAATACTCTACCGTACAAAACTGGTATCCCGGAGATAAAGAAGGTAAAGGTGGTGTTTATAATTTTGTGACCAAACGGGGTCTGTGTTCAGGTGAAAGATCCAAGATTTCATGGACTCAAGTAGAAACCGGTTCTGCAATTACCTGGAAGTATCCTAGTTGTATTTTAAAAGGTGATCATTCGGTTGGCGAGTTCTATTCAGTAGCGGTAACAAATAATTACCAACAAGCTGATACAGGCACAAAAATGATTCACATAGGCAAAAACACCAAAAGCAGAATCGTTTCGAAAGGGATATCAGCGGGCAGAAGCCAGAATAGTTACCGAGGTCTGGTAAAAGTAATGAAGCGTGCGGAAAATTCCAGAAACTTCTCCCAATGCGACTCATTATTGATGGGTGATAAATGTGGAGCTCATACCTTTCCTTATATTGAAATCCAAAATAAATCTGCCCAGGTAGAACATGAAGCCACTACTTCTAAGATTGGTGAAGATCAAATATTTTATTGTAACCAAAGAGGCATTGATACTGAAGATGCTGTTGCATTGATTGTAAATGGTTATGCAAAGGAAGTATTAAACAAGCTACCCATGGAATTTGCCGTGGAAGCTCAAAAATTATTGGCCCTCACACTAGAAGGCAGCGTAGGATAAGAAGTATTTATAATTATTGAATAAGCGGATATGTTAACGATTAAAGATTTAAAAGCCACTATTGACGGCAAGGAAATATTGCAAGGGATTAATTTGGAAGTTAAACCTGGAGAAATACACGCTATCATGGGGCCTAATGGTTCAGGGAAAAGTACTTTAGCTTCCGTACTGGCTGGTAGGGAAGAATTTGAGGTAACAGGTGGTGAAGTGGATTTCCTTGGAAAAGACCTTCTGGAAATGGCACCAGAAGACAGGGCCAGAGAGGGTGTTTTTCTTGCATTTCAGTACCCAGTTGAGATTCCGGGTGTGAGTTCAACTAATTTTTTAAAAACAGCGATCAATCAGATAAGGGAATACAGGGGTCTTGAGCCATTAAATGCTGTGGCCTTCCTTTCCCTGATGAAAGAAAAAATGAAACTCGTTGACATCGATCAGTCATTATTGAGCAGATCGCTGAATGAAGGATTTTCAGGTGGGGAAAAGAAAAGAAATGAAATTTTTCAAATGGCTGTATTAGAGCCTAAGTTATCTATTCTCGACGAAACAGACAGTGGCCTTGATATCGATGCCTTAAAAATTGTAGCCAATGGTGTAAACAAGCTAAGAAGAAGTGATACAGCTACCATAGTGGTTACCCATTATCAAAGACTTTTGCAATACATTGTTCCGGATTATGTGCATGTGTTGTATCAGGGCAGAATAGTAAAGTCAGGTGGAAAAGAACTTGCTCTGGAATTGGAAGAAAAAGGTTATGACTGGATTAAGGAAGAACTAAATGCAGTAAGTTCTTAGTTACACTTTAATATTTCCTTTTACGATAGTTATCGTTATTCAACTAATATTTTTTATAATTAGACACTTAATCAAATGAGCGGTTTCGCTGAAAACATAGATATTAAGAATAGTTTTAGGGAGAAATTTGAGAAGTTTGAAAACAGCCTCAACGGAAGCAGTAAATCAAAAATCCATGAAATAAGGAAAAATGCTTTTGCACTATTCGAAAAATCCGGCTTTCCTGAACGAAAAAATGAAGAATACAAATACACTAACCTTGGCAAAGCCCTTGAAAAAAATTTCAAATTTCAATACCAGGATGAACTGCCGTTGATTTCCAGGGAAGTATTCGATAAATATCGTGTTGCAGGTATAGATGCTTACGAATTGGTGTTTGTCAATGGGCAATTTGTAAGTGAACTATCAACTGCTACGCTTGAAGCGGGTTTCTCCATAATGGACTTGAATGACGCATATGGCCATTTTCCAGCTGAGATCAATGATCACTTTTCAGAATATGCCAAAATCACCTCCGATCCATTTGTCGCATTAAATACGGCTTTTTCGAAACACGGCACATTCATAAAAGTAAACGATAATAAAGTGGTAGACAAACCTGTTCTGGTTTATCATTTTTCAAATGCCACCGGAAATGCTGTATCCTATCCCAGAAACCTGATCCTGCTTGGAAAAAATGCAGAGGCTACATTGGTTGACTATTTTATTTGTGAAGGGAAAACCCTTACAAATGGTGTTACGGAAGCATTCGTAAGTGAGAATGCAGGTTTGGAATATTATAAAATTCAAACTGACCTGACGCCAGAAACCTTTTACATTGGAACCACCCAGATCTATCAGCAACAAAATTCGAGAGTAAATACCTACACAATTACTTTGGACGGCAATATGGTGAGGAACAACCTTAATATATCGCTCGACGGAGAGAATTGTGAAACGCACATGTATGGCTTGTACTTACTCCATGGCACTACTCATGTAGATAATCATACGCTTGTCGATCATAGGAAAGCAAATTCTTTTAGCAATGAGTTGTACAAAGGAATAATGAACGATCAATCCACAGGCGTATTTAATGGCAAGATCTATGTGCAACAGGATGCCCAAAAAACCAATGCCTTTCAATCCAATAAAAATATTATCCTGAATGATGAAGCCTCAGTAAATACCAAACCTCAGTTGGAAATTTGGGCTGATGATGTAAAATGTTCACACGGTTGTACAGTTGGCCAGCTTGACGACGAACAAGTGTTTTATTTAAGATCACGCGGATTGCATGAGGACAGTGCAAAGGCAATGTTATTGATTGCTTTTATAAATGATATCCTGGAGAATATGAAAATCGACATTTTAAAGGAATCAATAAGTGAAAAAATATTGGCACGTTTACACAAAGATTTTATCTTCAACTAATGAGTCAAATTATTCATGATACTTTTTTTGATGTTGAAAACATTCGAAAGGAATTTCCAATACTCACTCAAACCATCAATGGGAAACCTTTAGTATATTTCGACAATGCCGCTACTACGCAAAAACCGCAACGGGTAATCCAGGCAATTGTCGATTATTACTCCTCATACAATGCCAACATCCACCGGGGCATTCATACCTTGGCTGAGAAAGCTACAGCAGCTTTTGAAGATACCCGCAGATTGATAAAAGAATTTATTAATGCACCGGAAGTTGAAGAGATCATATTTACCAAAGGCACTACAGAAGGTATTAACCTTGTGGCTGCAACTTACGGCCGCGCCTTTGTGAAAAGTGGTGATGAAGTCATCGTTTCAGCTATTGAACATCACAGTAATATTGTACCATGGCAATTGCTTTGTGAGGAAAAAGGTGCGACACTGAAGATCATTCCTTTTCTGGAAGACGGCAGTCTTGATTTGGAAACCTATCAAAAACTGTTGACACCTAAAACCAAACTGGTAGCTTTCGGTCATGCATCCAATTCATTGGGCACAGTCAATCCAGTGAAAAAAATGATCCAAATGGCCCATAATGTTGGTGCGGTTACACTAATAGACGGTGCTCAGGCAGCCCCTCATTTACAAATCGATGTACAAGAGTTGGATTGTGATTTCTATTGCTTCTCTGGTCATAAAATGTATGGCCCTACAGGTTGTGGAGTCGTTTATGGAAAGCGTGAATTACTCGAAGCCATGCCGCCCTATCAAGGCGGTGGCGAAATGGTAGATGAAGTTTCATTTTCTGGTACAACTTATAATGAAATACCTTATAAGTTTGAAGCAGGCACACCTAATATTGCCGATATTGCAGCATTGAAAGAAGCTATTCTTTTTGTCAATCAATTGGGTAAAGAAAATATTGCACGTCACGAGCAAGAACTCCTTCACTATGCTACCGATAAAATGAGCCAGGTGCCGGGTTTGAGAATAATTGGCAATGCTCCTGAAAAGGTAAGCCTGGTGTCGTTCGTGTTTGAGAACATACACCATTTTGACGCAGGAATGATGCTGGATGCCCGAGGAATAGCCGTACGCACCGGCCGTCATTGTACTCAACCCATTATGGATAAGCTATGTATAGAGGGAACTGTAAGGGCTTCGTTTGCTGTTTACAATACAAAACATGAAATAGATTTGCTGACAGAGGGTCTGATTCGGCTTTCTGGCATGAAAAGATAATAATATGACTGAATTAAAACCAATCGATGCAATTCAGGATGAGATAATAGAAGAATTTTCTATTCTTGGAGATGATATGGAAAGCACCATTTTTTATATTATGGAACTTGGTCAACAGCTTCCTGAATTGGAAAAGGAACATATGGTGGAGGAAAATACAGTCAAAGGGTGTCAATCAAAAGTTTGGCTAGTCGCAGAATTGAAAGACAACCAGTTGTATTTTAAAGCAGATAGTAATACTGAAATTACCAAAGGTTTGATCAGTCTGTTGATAAGAACATTATCCGGTCAAAAACCAGATGCCATTATCAACAGCAACTTATATTTTATTGATAAAATAGGTATGCACAGGGTAATTGGTTCTCAACGTTCCAATGGTTTTGCTGCTATGATCAAACAAATGAAACTGTATGCGATAGCATATAAAAGTAAAATGGGTGTTAGTACCAAAAATGAATAGAAGATGGCGGAAGTAGAGAATGATGACAATTTGAGGGACAAGGTAGTAGCGGCAATAAAAACAGTTTATGATCCGGAGATCCCTGTAGATGTATTTGAACTGGGTTTAATTTATGAGATCAATGTTTATCCGGTAAATAATATCTATATTTTAATGACATTGACATCACCTGCATGTCCATCAGCGGAAATGATCCCCAGTGAAATAGAAGCTAAAATACGGACTGTTGAGGGTGTGAATGATGTTAAGGTAGAACTCACTTTTGATCCACCCTATACACATGAGATGATGTCAGAAGCCGCTAAATTGGAAT
>JAEWLI010000145.1 GCA_023393375.1 Bacteroidota bacterium | reverse complement strand
TAACTACAATTGATGTGACCAGAAAGAACAAATCTTTTGCCCCCCTTACCAATAAACCGGGTGGTTATGCGCCCCAATTTTTCTCCATTTGCTATTTTGAAAAGCCGTTGTTTGGTGATTTCATAATATTCAGGAGCGATAATATCTTTGATGTTCAAATTGGTAATATCATCATCAATATATCCCAATTTCTCCTTCCAGTAGTTATTTACATATAATATTTTACCATCAATTGAGAATATTTGAATAAGATCGTTGGCGTTATTGAACAGCTCCTGAAGTTGTCGGTTTTGTTTTTTCAAATCAGGGTGCACATCATCATCGAGCAAATTGATCAGAGGCTGATTATTATCCATCAGCATAGAATTGGATTTGATCTGATTGAGTTTTAGTTCCAACCGTTCGATTTCCCTGATCAGTTCTTCCTTCGATTTAAAATTTATTTTCATTAAATAAAAAATAGAAAATTTTTAGTCGAATCAAATTTATAAAAAAAACCATGATATTCTATATACATTAATTCAACGAAGCGAATTTTGCAGTGTACCAATTATATTAACATAATTTTCAGGCGATTAATTGTATGTATATGAGAAGATTTGGTAAAATGATTAGAATAAAATTTGAAGTGCTTACATTGGAATGATAAAAGAATCGATTGTGGACGCAATAAACCAAAATATTCTTCTGGTGTTGGTTGGACCTACTGCTGTGGGCAAAACAGATTTCTCACTTGAACTAGCCAAAACATTTCATACTGAAATCATTTCTGCTGATTCCAGACAGTTCTATCATGAAATGAGCATTGGTACCGCTAAACCTGATCTGGCTGAATTGCAAGGAATACCTCACCATTTTATTGATTTTTTAAGTATCGATCAACCATTTAATG
Source organism: Bacteroidota bacterium (assembly GCA_023393375.1). Classification (GTDB taxonomy): domain Bacteria; phylum Bacteroidota; class Bacteroidia; order Cytophagales; family Cyclobacteriaceae; genus JAEWLI01. The sequence continues at coordinate 20,376 of JAEWLI010000145.1, read as the reverse complement.
CATACGACTATGAGTTGGAGGCAGTAAATTTATTGGAAGACCTTTATCGTAAAAATAAACTTGTTATCCTTACCGGTGGCTCAGGCTTGTATGTGAAAGCAGTATGTGATGGAATAGACCAGATGCCGGACATTCCTGAAAATATCCGAAAACAATTAAAAACGGAACTAAAAGAAAAGGGATTGTCTATTTTGTTGGATCAACTAAAAACAGTCGATCCTGAATATTTTGAACAAGTGGATCAACAAAATCCGTCCCGTGTGATCCGTGGGTTAGAATTGTATTTAACATCTGGAATACCCTATTCAAAATTTCGGACTGGGAAAAAAGCGATCAGAAATTTTCGAACTATAAAAATAGGACTGGAAAGGGGAAAACAGGATTTGTATGATAGGATCAATCGAAGGATGGACGAAATGATTGCCCGGGGTTTGTTTGAGGAGGCAGAAAGCTTATTTGAAAAACGAAATCTAACTGCCTTAAAAACAGTGGGTTACAAAGAAATATTTGATTTTTTGGAAGGTAAATATGATAGAGAGGAAGCTGTCAGGTTATTGAAAAGAAATTCCCGGCGGTATGCAAAACGTCAGATGACGTGGTTTAAAAAAGATGAGGAGATCAAATGGTTCCACCCCGATAAATATGAGATGGTGGTAAGGTATATAAAACAAAAAATCAATTGATCCGGGGATTTAAACCCGGACCAACTGAAGTAATTTATTATAATTTCACACTTTTATACATCATGTGAGAATAATGAGGTATGGCAAGTGCTCCACCAATACAATGCAGGTATTCGTCAACAAAGGCCTGAGTAGGCCCGAAGTTGCCCAGAATATCTTTCATATCCACATTGGTTTCTTTTCTTGCAATATTTTCAAGTGCTGTTAATCCTGTCCTGAAATTGCCATCACCTTCTTTGACCAATACCACTGATTTTTTGGTTTCCCCTGCCAATAGTGCATCCACTGCTGAATATCCAATCATATAAGCCTCAGAAGCATCAGTTTGTGACATACAATAACTTCTTTGGATATGTTGTGGCACCAATACAGCTTCTTTGATTGCTGCTACACCATCTATTTTTAATTCTTCCTGAATGGTTTTGGCCAGGAATAATCCAGGTTGGAAAGAACCTGCACGGCCGTGTTGGATATTTCCATGTGGGTCACGGGTTACTTCACCGTAAACTTCAGCAATAGATTTGCCAGAATTTTTTTCTGTTAAATCTTCCTGTACTACGATAACTGCTTCTCCATATTTTGTGATCGTATCTGATACATCGCCCAAAAACTGGTCTTTATCAAATAACAATTCCTTACAAAGAATCATATGAGGAGCTCGACCTGGCACCATTATACCGCGTTGATCTACTCTGGCAAATGCGGTAGCTTGAGCCAACCAACCTGCTTTTCTGCCCATTACCTGATAGATTACAACCGGAGCATGTAAAATCCCCATTCTACCATCGGCCAATCTGCCTTTCATTTTGTAGGAAGAAAAATCACTCACTACATTTTTAAGTGCAATAGCATTGTATAAAGCTGCTGATCCAAAACCAGGACTATGGTGAGTCACGGGGAGGTCATTATCTACTGTTTTAATACCATGAATGGCTTTAATGTCAGATACTTCAGTCAGACTTTTCAGCTGATCGGAAGAATCGTTTCCGCCAATGTATACAATCCCGTCTATTTTCAACTTAGCCAAATTTTCAGCCATTTTTTTAAGTTGTTCTGGTTTGGGTTTGATACGAGTAGCACCTAATCCAGATCCTGGGCCATTGTAAATAAATTGGGTGGGATCGATACCCGACAAATCAACAATATTTCCTTCAATATCTGCATGCAAGATTCCTTCAAAACCGTTTCTTGCACCGAATACTTCTATGCCGTGATCTCTTGCAGAAGTTAAAATACCGTCAACTGTCCAGTCAATTACAGGAGTGGGGCCACCGGACTGACCAACTATAATTCTTTTGATATTAGCCATTTGATACTATGTTTTTATTTGTGAAAACTCTATTTTCTTAAATTAGCGGGGCAAAGATAATATATATTTCTATTACCATAAAGGTTAAAAAAAGCAATATGCTAACTAATTAATGCATGGAATTCAACACCAACGGTGATATAAAGGCAGGATGTGAATTTGTGAAATAATTAAAAAATCAATCCAATGTTTACCCCAAATCGTAACGGAATACTAATATCATTCATATTGAGGCTATTGAATGCTTCATAATCACTTTTAACAAAAGAGTTGCCCTGATTAAAAAACCTGTAACCAATGCCAATCCCTCCATAAATATCGATGGTAATACCCATTTTACTTTCTTCAACGATCCATTTCTCCCCGAAAATTTTTATCCACCGGTTACCAATCAATAGTGAATATTCGACTTTATTTTCATCTACACTGATAGAACGAAGATTAAGTTCAGTAGTAGAATTATTCATACCTATGTTGGTCATTTGAGCAATAGCTGTGTAGCGGATTTCGTGACCAAAATAAAACATTCCAAAATTTTTATCAGGATGATAGAATTTTTGCTTTAGCGCAACCGAAAAACCCCTTTGATAGATCTCTCCTATCGAAATATTTTTGTCTGCCTTGAGAAATGGATCTCTGATCATGGTGTATTGTAGCTCATGGCCCAACCGCTCCTGAATATAATATTCTACAGCAATTGGCAAACTACCAAGCGTAGGTGCAATAGGATTAGTGGAAAATATAAATCCTTTAAATTCATTCACGCGTGGCACAAAGTATTTGATCTGCCTTTTTCTAAACTTATACTCTGGTTTTATATAATTTGACAATGAATCATTTTCAGCAGTTTGTGAGCCAACAATACGATAAACCGGTTTGTCATCCTCATAATAAGGCCGATAATATCCGGCAAGTGATCCATCTTTCTCATATAATTCCCAAACCCCTACATTCTTTCCATCATTAATGTTTCCTTTCATTTTGATAGACCCATCCTTGTAAAAACCTAAGTATTCACCTTCGCCATTTACAAAAAACGCCTCTCCTTCCAATGTCCCATCTTCATAATAATATAGCCATTTGCCTGAATTTTGGCCATTTTTAATATAGCCTTTTATTTTGATTTTTTTATTTTCATAATACTCTACATAATCACCTGAACCATTTACTAAATGACTTTCCCCTTTTAAAGATCCATTTTTATTGAACAATTTCCAGTAACCGTCTTTGTAACCTTCTTTTTCTATACCTTCAGAACTTAAGTTGCCATTTTCATGATAATAAGACCATTTGCCATTCTTTTGGCCTTTTATATAATTACCCTCAGCTGATAACACCCCATTGGGGTGATATAATTTCCAATTGCCCTCTCGTTCTCCTTCTACATGTAAACCTTCTGCCCGTTTTACACTACTTTCGTAATAATGTACCCAAAGACTGTCACTTAGGCCATCTTTTAATTGACCTTCCATTTTTACTTTACCCGATGGATAAAACTCCTTGTAATTCCCTGTCCCATCCTTATAAACTGCCTGAGCTTTTAGTTTTCCGTCTTCATAAAAATAATTCCAAATGCCATCTTTCTCATTATTCTTGAAATTTCCCCTGCTTTTAAGTTCCCCATTTTCAAAGTAATAAACCCATTCACCTTCTTTTTTATCATTAAAAATATTTCCCTTTTGACTTATTTTTCCATTTTCGTAATAGTATTTCCAATCACCATGAGGGATATTCCGGGACATATTGCCTTCCATTTTAATTTTTCCATTCTCATAGAAATATTGCCATAGCCCTACAGCTTCATTATTATCATACTGGCCTTTGGTATTGGTTTTCCCATTATAATAATAGGATTGATAAGGGCCTGATAATATATTGGAACTTTTACTCTTGATATGGAAAATTTCCTGAGGGTGTTCTTTATTTTTATTGTAAAATTTTTCAACCTTAAGCTGGGCAATCAGAGGTGTGAAAAATAATAAAAATATTGATATTAATATGTAATGCTTTGGTTCCAAATTTTCTTTATCCCGGTTATGGTTATAGTATACATCATTATAAACTATGTAGTAAAATTACAACAAGGAATTCAAATACTTGTGCGGATTGCGTTACAAAATGATAAATTGACCTATATTAAACCATGATCCACTGAGATGAAACGGCATAATTTCCTGGATAATCAGTTGCCATTGTCTCTATTCTGATTTCTCCCTGGCCTTCCAGGTCTTTTCGAATAAAGTAAAACCACCTTTCCTTTTGCAGAAATTGTTGCGCCAATCCTTTTTCAAGTAATTCATTTCTGGAATTAAAGATCGTTACCAATACTTGTTTCACTCCGAAATCATCCTTAGCTCTGACTACAATCGGGTGAAATTTGTTTTTATAATATTTTTCTACATAAATTCCAATAATTTGAGGAGGAGTGATGAAATCATGAAAGGCCAATCCCTTTAATTGGTGGTCAGTTATCTGCTTGTCGTTTTGATAAATAGCAGCTACATTTTCATTCTTTTGAACATAATCCACATATGCCATCGCATTTTTGAAGTCCTGGGAATATTTTGTCTTGATTGTTTCAACCAGCTGATCGTCTACATATTCTTCAATTGCCATCATGATTCTCTTCCTTTTAGTGCATCAACACCAAAAATTAGAAAGTAATTGCCTCACATCCAAATGGTTATGCCTGACCCTATGTAATAAAGATAAGCTTGGCGAGGTATATGTGGTTGAAATAAAATGAAGATAAACAAATCCTACAACTCATTATACTTTAGCAACTTTATATTATAGCATTAGAAATGACCTGAAATCCAGTCGGTGGAATATTTTCTATTAATAAGAATTAGAATTGTGAATTATTTAAGATTTAAATACTTTGTAATATTATTTACAACAATTTAACTAACTGATATTTAACAACTTATAAAATTATATACCTGCATTAAAATTAGGAAAATCCAGAGGGATCATCTCTGTAAAGGTTAAACGGAGCAGGTGGTTTTAATTTGCATTGATTATATAAAACTTTTTAAATCGTAATTAGTAGTAGAGAAGCAGTTTAATAGATATATTAGAAAAGTTAAACTCCATTTTCCCGAACAATTTTACAATGGACGAAAATAACAATAAATTTTTGTTTGTCATCAATCCCATTTCAGGTGGATTGGATAAAGACAATGTAGTTCAAATGATAAATGAATTTTGCAAAAAGCACAACCTTGAATTTAAGATATATTATACCACCGGCGAAAAAGACATTGAACTTATCGAACAACACATCAAGGAATTTGACCCAAAGATCATTATAGCAGGGGGTGGCGATGGTACTGTAAACCTGGTAGCCCAATTGATCCTTAATTCTGACAAAATATTAGGTATATTACCAACCGGCTCAGGCAATGGACTTGCGAAAGACCTAAAGATACCCCACGTCAACTTAAAATCAGCTTTGGACTTACTCATCAATCACAAGGTAAAAAAACTTGATACCCTTACGGCAAATGGCAGGTATTTTATGCACATCTGCGACTTGGGATTTAATGCCCATGTTGTTCGGCTTTTCAACAAAACCAAAAAGAGGGGACTCCTTTCATACATCAGGTTCTCTGTTAGGGAATTTTTTAAATACAAAACCTTCAGGTACCATATAACTACTGATAAAGGTGAATATAAGGGCCTGGCATTTATGATCACTATTGCCAATTCAAATCAGTTTGGTAGCAATCTGACTATCAATCCAGACGGGAAAGTAGATGATGGTGAATTTGAGATCATAATTATTAAAAGATTCCCACGGAATCAGATTTTAGGAATTCTTATTCGATTACTGACCAATAAAATCAATTTTTCTCCGTATTCCATTATTTTGAAAGCCAAAGAAGCTGTGATAAAAACGAAAAAAGGAAAAACGCTGCAGTACGATGGAGAAATATTTGGTAAAATTAGAAAAGCGGAAATTAAAATCAACCCCGGAAGTCTAAAAGTCATAACACCGGTCGAAGGGGCATAAATTATAATCATTAAAAATCCATAAATCACTTCATTTGTCAACATAACTTTTTATAAAGCCTATCGTTTATCGAAAGGTAGTTCTTATATTTGCACTACAAATAAGGATAATGAGAAAAAAAAGGATAATATATCTTGCAATAACTCTTACAGCAGTTTTGATTATGCCGCTGGGATTTAAGTTTGCGCATTCTTTTTCTCATGAACATGATATTAAGCATATCAATTCCAATGAGATTTTTCTCGACACTTTTGAGGATCACTGCTCCATTTGTGATTTTGAATATGCAAATTTTATATCGGGATATTCTTATATCGCCAATTACAAACAAATTTTCTATCAAGAGTTATTCCCGGAACTGCCACTTACCTGCCTTAATGAATATAAAGGCATCAACGAGCCACTAAGAGGCCCACCTTCTACTATCTGATAAAGTTTCCACGTATTTTATTTTTTATCAGTTAAAATTTATTCTTCAGAATGAAGTATTTCTTTATTATATTTTTATTAGTTCCCTGTTTATCGGTTTCCAGTCAAGGAAAGCTTCAGCTATCTGGAGTGGTAGTTGATGATCAAAACCAACCTATAATAGGTGCTCATGTCCTGCTGGATTCCACTATCACCATTTCAAATGAAAATGGCGAGTTCAATTTTACTGATCTCACTCCTGGCACTTACCAGATTAAATGCAATTTCATTGGATATCAGACATATACCAATCAACTTCTACTTGTGAGTGATACTTTAATAAGAATCCGTATGCAGGATGATATTGTTGCGTTGAGGGAAATTTTGATTCAAGATAAAAAAGGTGAAGATTTTCTGACATTAAAATCTGAGTATATCAGCTCTGGTATTATATTGGAAAAGTACAGTGGATCTTTGGCAAAAACCTTAGAGTCACTTGCGGGTGTGAACGCAATGGACATAGGTGCATCCATGTCCAAACCTGTTATCCGTGGAATGGGTTTTAACAGAATAGTAGTAGCTGAAAATGGCATAAAACAAGAAGGCCAACAGTGGGGATCTGATCATGGATTGGAAATTGATCCTTTCAGCGTAGAAAATGCAGAAATTATTAAAGGGGCATCTTCAATTGAGTATGGGAGTGATGCCATTGGCGGAGTAATTAATGTGGAAAATACGAAAATTCCGGAAAAGAACTCTACCAGTGGTGAGGTTTCCATTCTGGCAAAATCAGTGAACCATACATTTGGAGGGTCTGTATCAGGTCAAACCAGAAGTGACAGGCTATATTTAAAATTCAGAGGGACTTATCTTGATTTTGGAGACTATTCCTTACCTGTTAAAAGTATCAATTATTTAAATACTATTATTCCTATATACAACAACAGGCTGAAAAATACTGCTGGTAAAGAAAAGGATTTTAACTTTACCGGAGGCTATTTGTCCAATCATTTTCGCTCATCCATTAGCTTAAGCCATGTAGATCAATCCAACGGATTCTTTCCTGGCTCGCACGGTATACCCAATATCGACAGGGTGCTTGACGATGGCAACAGAAGAAATATTGATTTTCCACATCAACATACCCGACATCTCAAAATCATTTCGAATAATATCTGGGTTTTTGGTGAAAATGATCTTCATCTCGATGTGGGTTATCAAAAAAATCATCGTCAGGAATGGTCGAAATTTCACACACATTATAGTAGCCAATCCCCTCCTGAAAATAATCCGGATCTGGAGCTGGATTTGCAATTATCCACTTACAGCATCAATACTAAATTTCATTATCATTTGAATTCAAAACATCAGTTGACGGTTGGAACCCAAACCCAACATCAAGAAAATGAGATTAAAGGATATAATTATTTTCTTCCGGCTTTTAAGAGAACAAATTCAGGGGTATTTCTGAAAAACAGGTTTTTGGCCAGCGACAAGATGAAGTTTTCATTTGGGGTTCGCTACGATTGGGGAGAAACAGTAATTCAGGGGTATTTTGACAGTTTGTTATACCATGATTTGCAGATTCGAGGACTCGGTGAACGTGCAGATTTTTATGCCAACCGAGGAATGGCTGTAAACTGGAATGGAGGCGATGTCAGTTGGTTGGCAGGAATGGAGTTTACTTTTCATCCAGACTGGAAATTTACGACTAATGTGGGGAGCAGCTTCAGGATGCCACTCGCTCTTGAACTGGGAGCCAATGGTATTCATCACGGATCTTTCAGGCATGAAGTGGGAAATCCGTCATTGGATTCTGAGAAAGGCATATACTTTGATTTATCATTAGCATACAATACGGACAACATAAACTTTTCCATAAACCCCTATTTATATCATTTTTCCAATTATGTATATCTTGATCCCACCGGACAATGGTCTTTTCTTGCACATGCAGGACAGATATATGAATTTACACAAGCAAAAGTATTATTGGCAGGTATAGAGCTTTCACTCTCGAAAACTTTTGCCCAAAGATTATCACTTTCAGGAAATTTCGAACATATTTTTAATCGTCAGTTAGATGGGGAATCTAAGAATTTTTCATTGCCATACACCCCACCTACCAATGGTTATGGCGAATTGGAATATGCTTTTGGTAGTTTATCGGACCATCAAAATCTATACAGCATTTTTATAAATAGCCGCATTGCCTTAACTCAAAATCAATTGGCCAAAAATGAACTATCTACTCCTGGGTACCAGACCTACGGGGCGGGATTAAAATCAGAAGTAAATCTGATAGGAAGCAAAATGAACATCATATTTCAGGTACACAACATTTTTAACACCATTTATTACAATCATATCAGTTTTTATAGAAAACTGGAAATACCAGAACCCGGCCGTAATTTTCAAATGCTAATAAATATACCTATTCAATAATCCGTGAGGAATTTGAGATCATATCAATTATATGGATTTCTGTTGGTTTTATTTGTAACAGCTGAAACCATTAGGTTTTCCCATTTAGCCCTCCACCACGAATATTCGGAGAATATGGCTGATTTAGTCATAAATACTAAGACTAACAGAACCTGTTCGTTATTTCACTATATAAATTGGTATCCAGGAATATTTATAGAAACCACAATTACTAAATATCTACCTGTTGTTACCCTTCAGATCAATAAGGCAAAAACTTTCAGAAAAAAATCAGCAACTATTTTGTATTTATTTTTAAGAGGCCCTCCGATTGCTGGGTACATCTGAAATATTCCTAAAAGTTTATCAACAATCTTAAAAAAAACAAAATGAATAAAAATATTATATTATCAATAATAGTCTTAACCGTGATTTTTGTGAGTTGCGACAAAGAAGATGTAGATTCTACCAAACCTACAATAGAGGTCGTTGAACCTCATCACTTAGATGAATTTATGCCGGGTGAGTTTATCCCAATAAATGTAATCTTTCGTGATAATGTGGAGTTGAAGGAGTACAAAGTGGATATCCATTATAATCCTGATGGGCATGCTCATGGTCGTATTTTAGCTACTGAAGCAGGCTGGAGCCATACGTTTAGTGATAAATTTGACCCAGGGAAAAAAGAGGTTACCATAAATATCACTATTGAGATACCTGAAAAAGTTGGTGATGCAGACATTGCGCATGGAGAATATCATATTGGTATTTATTGTACGGACGCATCCAACAATGAATCGGTTGAATTTATTGAAATTCATATTGAAGAAGAGGAAGATCATTAAACGATCTAGTTCCCGGTTATGGGCCGGGAACTATTTTTTTTCAAATTGACTTAATATCCAAAGCTTGAGACAGTGCCCTATTGAACCTGGTATTTTCTTCATGGGCACCAATTGAAACACGCATACAATTTTCCAGCATCGGAATCATGGAAGCATTATAAACCTTTATCTTTGACTTTTCCAAGTGGTTTATAACCTTGTGAAATTCTATTTCGGAAAAAAATCTGATCAATAGGAAGTTTGTGTGTGATTCCTTTACTGAAAAGAACTTCTGAAATTCAGGTCTTGTTAGGATGTCGTACTGAGCCTCTCTTTCCCAAACCAAACGAAGCAATTTTTCTTGAAACAGGTAAATTAACTGTTCGTTTTGAAGAATCACTTTTGCAAATTGAATGGTAAAATGATTAATAGAAAAAGGTAGGATCAATTTTCTTATAGTTGAAGCCAGGGCTTTATTTCCTAACAAATAACCTAATCTGACACCGGCGGCTGAAAATGTTTTGGAGAATGACCTGATTAGCAACAAATTATCATATTTGTAAATCAGCTGTTCAAAGGAAAAACCGGCATATTCGAAATATACTTCATCTGCAATAAATATTGTCTCTGGATTTTTCTCCAATATACTTTCAAGAACTGGTATAGGGAGTATATTTCCTGTGGGATTATTTGGAGAAGCAAATATGACCATGGATCCCTTTTTGATTACAGGTAATAAATCAGGATCATAATCAAGATTATCATTTAACAACCATTTTGAAAAAGGAATTTGGTTGGTCATACAATGATATTCATAAAATGCAAAAGATGGATGAGCAAATATAATATCCCGACCTTGTAGATAATAATGACTGATCAATGTGGTGATCAATGTAACTGATCCTGATACCGCTACTACATGCCCCTCATCAATACCTAAATGTTGACCAATGAGTTTTTCTATTTCCAAATGATTGGGTTGAGGATACCTGTTCCATGGCTCGGTGAACAGTTTCATCACCACCAGTTCTTTTATTTCCTGAGGAATATCTTCAGGAAATTCATTTTTGTCCAAATGTACCCAGGTGGTTTCCTCCACCGACCGGGCAATGAAATCCTTTGATACCGATAAGATGCTGCTCATATCATGCCCTATTTAAGAAGTGGCACATATGATAGACAAAACTGTTTCTGAGTTGAAAGTGAAACCAAGATATCCCTCTTTCTCATAATGCAATTTGACGCCATCTACGATCTGACCATCATATTCTGCAAAACAATTCATTATTTTAAAATCATTGTTTTGCAGTTTTTCTATCCAACGAAATGCTGGTTCGTGTTTTTCATAGCGTTCGGAGCCGCCAGTTCCAATAATATCTTCTATTTCTCGTCCAAAGAATAACTTCAACCCGTTTTTGTCGGTATTTTCAATAGGGAGTTGGTCAATCACTTTAAAAACATGGTAGAAGTGTTGATAGCAATTATGGAACCTTCGATAGAAATTTGGTTCATAATGATCTACATTTGGCTCTATCAAGAAAAACACTTCCGGATTTAAAGACCTGATTTTTTGGATGATCAGGTTACGTTCTTCCAATTTCTGGATATGATGTAGTGTAAGCGATGAATTTACGATCACTTTAGCACCAATTCTATCTATAATACTCTTAAGGCTTGAAAAATCAAAATTTTCGATTAATGCATTGAGTCCCGTGAATTTTACGTCAAAAGGAAGATCCTTTGAGATATCTTCGATGGATTTTCCTGCAATATTCAGTGCATCGGGAATTGCTTCAATACCTATTATATGTAAACATTTCAGATTGGTCAATTCTTTGGATTTTTGCAAAAGATTCTTGATCTGCACCCCCTGCCCTATTCCAATGTCTATGACAATTGCCTCTTCAGTATTCTTTAAATACCGGGTTATCAAAGTATTGGTTATTTCCTGACTATATTTAACAAATGGAAATTGCTTAATTAGAATGTTGAACAATTGAATCTGAGGCATTTCATACTTTTTCAAATAAATATGCTCATCAATAGAAAAATTGCCCACATATTTTTTTAATGCCTTAAGAAATAATGTGGAAAGGAATTTTTCAGAATCCTCTGCGTGGCCGTCCAGACAATGTTCTAATAAAGTCTCAATTTCAGCTTTTGCCTCATCTGTATAATTATCAGGATAATACTTGATAATCAGATCAAGTGCTTCATAAATACTTGGCAATTGAATAGTTTTCATAATTCGGGGTTCTTAATAATAGATTGGCATATTATCCCTTTGGAATAATATTAAACTTAAAATAAAGAATAAAAACAAATAGATGTTATGGTAGAGGAATAAATTATAATTATTTATAACTACTCAACCATGTTTTTGCATCGTATACACTTGCAAAAAACTCTACCCTATCACTTTTCTTTGCTTCAGCAAAACCTTTGAGCGACATTTTAGTGAAGATATTTTCAGGCAAAACAAACGCCATTGCCTGAACACCGGCAGCAAACATAACCGGTAATTTTGAAGCGGCGTAATTGGAGTCCTCAGGTTTTACTACCTTCTGATTGGTAGTGTCCGATATAATGGTGCGTACCGGATTCTCTTTCACAAAGTCTACGGTCTTATCAATTGCTTTTCTGAATGTATCAGAATCAGCAAATCCAGTCCAAATCTGTACTAATTGTTGTTCCTTTTGATCATATTCTAACCGAAAGTAGCTAGTGTTAATAACGTTCATGGATATTTTGGTTTTATTGTTACAAATGTTAAAAATAAGTATATTTCTGCTTCTTTCAAAGCATTAATAGAGAGTTGAGAGAAAAGGTAAGTTTAAATTAAAAATAGATGAAATAATATTTAAAATATTACCTCAATTAAATAAAAAGTCGTCTTATGAGCTGAAAATCAATTTTTATAGATGTAATTTTAACTGAAAAAATGACTATAAGGGTAGCTTGTGTGATCTTATTCTATAATTATTTCAATCCTGGAGGTTAATCAAGGCCTTCATAATATCCCAATGCAGAAATAATATCTTTCTGATCAATGGTAATGTCGAATTCACAGTGGCCGATTCGGGACAGTAATGCTGCTTTAACTTGTTTGTTCAAATTTTTCTTATCTTGTATAGTGATTGCAGCAATTTCTTCAAATAATTTTTTTTCAAGGGATATTTTTCCAAATATACTAATCAAATATTGTTGAATATCACTTAAACAATCATTGGGGAGCTTGTTTTTGATGGTTGATAGATAAGCCTCACATATCATGCCCACGGCAATTGCCTCCCCATGAAGCAATTTTTGCCCTGAGTTTAAGTAAAAGCTTTCCACTGCATGTCCAATCGTATGACCGAAATTGAGAATTTTTCTACGTCCCGATTCAAAAGGATCTTCCTGGGTAATCGCAGACTTTACTTCAAGTGAATGTTTGATATGACTTTCCCATTCCTGATCCTCAAATGTACGACTGGAAATCACTTTCCAATAGGCCTCATCAGCGATCAAGGCATGTTTAATAATTTCAGCAAAACCTGATCTGAGTTCTCTTTTAATCAGGGTGTTTAGAAATACCGGGGAGATGATGACCATCTCCGGATCTTTGAATACCCCAATATGATTTTTATATCCCTGAAAATCTATACCTTGTTTTCCACCTACACTGGCATCGACTTGGGCCAATAAAGTGGTGGGAATATTTAAAAAAGAAAGGCCCCTCTTAAATGTAGCTGCACAAAATCCACCCATATCCCCAATCACCCCGCCACCCAGATTGATCAGTAACGATTTTCTATCAAAACCAGATTCCGTCATTTCCTGCCAAATAGCGGAACAGGTTTTTAGGTTCTTATTTTCTTCCCCACTCTTGATTCTAATTACACTATGATCAGCTAACGCCCCTTTTATAAGCGGGTAGCAATGTTTTTCAGTATTCTCATCAACCAATACGGCAATCCCGGAAAAATTCTTTTTATGTAAAAATATTTCTAATTGCCGGGATACCTGATGTGTAAATACAATGCTGGAAGGAATCATGAATGGGATTAAGTAGTCGCTGTATCGTTTTTTACTGGTTCTTCCGAGTTGATGATGGCAGTCTGCCTTCTTATAGATGCATCATGCAATAATTTGAAGAATTCGTCCATGAAATCAATATTCAAATTAAGTGCTTTGGCCCATTGTTTCCTGTTTTCAGAAATCTCTTTCCAACGATTTACCTGAAATACGGTAACATTATTTTCTTTCTTGTAATACCCGATTTTATCAACTACCCGCATTCTGGCAGAAATTGCCTCAAAGATTTCTCTGTCAATATTATCGATCTGTTCACGAAGATCTTCCAGGTGATTGATGAATTCCTGATTTTCCGAAGTTGATTTCCTGATTTTGAGTTTTGTCAGTAAATCCTTTAATTGTTCGGGCGATAACTGTTGTGCGGCATCACTCCAAGCATGTTCCGGATCGCGGTGTGATTCAATGATCAGCCCATCATAGTCCAGGTCGAGTGCTCTTTGAGAAATTTCAAATATCCCTTCCCTAACACCTGAAATATGGCTAGGATCGCAGAAAAGTGGTAATTTTGGGAATTTGCTCTTTAATTCCAAAGGAATTTGCCAAAGAGGTACATTCCTAAATTTGGAGGTTTGTACTGATGAAAAGCCTCGATGGATAGCCCCAATTTTTGAAATACCTGCATTTGCAATCCTTTCAATAGCTCCCAACCAAAGGGATAAATCCGGATTTACCGGGTTCTTGATAAAGACGGGCATATCCATTCCTTTCAATGCGTTGGCAATTTCCTGAACAGTGAAAGGATTGGCAGTAGATCGTGCCCCAATCCAAATAATATCTATTCCGTGTTTTAACGCTTCGAATACATGTGCTGGCGTAGCAACTTCAATGGCAAACTTCACATTCAGTTCCTTCTTTACATTCTGCGCCCATTTCAAGGCTTCTGTTCCAATTCCCTCAAAATTGTTCGGCCTGGTTCTGGGCTTCCATATACCTGCCCGGATGATAGAAATCCCCATTTCTTTTAAGGCTATGGAAGTTTCCATCAACTGCTCTTCCGTTTCCGCACTACATGGCCCGGCCATTATTAATGGCTTCTTATCCTCAAAGCCCCAACTACTTAAATCAAGAACCTGCATTTTCAAATTGTTTGTTTATTAAAATTAATAATCTGCAAAGATAAACATTATAATTGTTTGTTATATTTGTGCAATGCCCTTTTTCTTCATATGGACATACATAAAATATCATTTGATAATACTGAAATAGCATTTTCATCCCGTTCAGATAAGGACCTTAGAAAAACGCACCTTTTGTTCAGCGTAATGAACAACAAATTTATTGTAAAAACAGGTACTTATATAATTAACCTTGCCTTAAAATTGAAATTACCAGTACATAGTTTGGTAAAGGGAGCAGTTTTCAAACAGTTTTGTGGAGGAGAATCTATAGAGGAGTGCGATCAGGTAATATCTCAACTGCAAAATTATAATATAGGGGCTATTCTTGATTATGCGGTAGAAGGTGAAGATAATGAGGAGGATTTTGACAGTACCTGTAGCGAAATTTTGCGCGCAATAGAAAAAGCGGGCAAGACCAAAAATATCCCATTTTCTGTATTTAAACCAACAGGTGTAGCTTCAAAAGAATTATTAATAAAGATTCAGGAAAAGCAACCACTAACCAGTTTGGAAATCCAGCATTTTGACAATGTAAAGCAAAGGTTTGACCGGATTTGTCGGCATGCTTTTGAAAATAATGTAAGGCTATTTATCGATAGCGAGGAAAGTTGGTATCAGGATGTCGTGGATGAACTGGTTTATGAAATGATGCTCAGATATAACATCGACAAACCAATTGTTTTTAATACTTTCCAGATGTATAGGCATGAAATGCTGGAGAATTTAAAAAAAGCATTCAAAAAATCTATAGAAGAAAAGTTTTATATGGGGGCTAAATTGGTCCGAGGTGCGTATATGGAAAAAGAGCGCAAACGAGCAGTTGAAAAAGGTTATCAAGATCCTATAAATGCTACAAAAGTGATGACTGATCAGGCTTTTAATGATGCTCTGGAATTTTGTATTCAAAACATCAACCATATTTCAGTATGTTGTGGATCACATAATGAAGCTAGTAATTATCATATGATCCGACTGATTGAAAAATATGGACTATCAAAAAATGATGAAAGAATATTTTCAGCCCAGCTGTTTGGCATGAGTGATCATATTTCCTACAACTTGGCCAGTGCAGGATACAATATAACCAAATATGTACCTTATGGGCCGGTGGAAAAGGTGATTCCATATCTGATCAGACGGGCAGAAGAAAACTCTGCAATCGCTGGTCAAAGCAGCCGGGAGTTGCAATTGATTAAAAAAGAAATAAACCGCAGAAAACATCAATAATGTCAAAACAGAAGGAATGCCCCTCATGCGGACTGAATGTCGATAAAAATACCCGGACCTGTCATTATTGTGGGTATGAATTTCCGGAAACCTCACCCGGCAAAAAATTAGCCGCTATCATCTTGATTTTTCTGTTGTTAATCTGGTTCCTTTCAGGAATCTTCTTTTAGAACAGTTTATCAGTATTTTAAACCTTTACAAAAGTTATCAGTTGATTGATATAAACCTGCGGATTACTCCGATACTATCGGGGATTTTTTAATTGATGTTTAATTAAATTTTTTAAGCTTATGGACATTATCACTATTTTGGCCATTATCCTGATCGTAGGATGGGCTCTTGGTTTCTTTGCTTTTAGTGCAGGGGGATTTATTCATGTACTATTGGTTATTGCTGTAATCATTTTCTTGTTCCGTCTTATTCGTGGAGGTGTTTGACAGTAAAATCGCCAATAACTATGAAAAAAATAATCGGAATTATCTTATTGATTGTCGGACTGGTTGGATTAGTAATTTATGGTATTCAGGCTGCTTCGGATTCAGAAAGCTTTAGCTTGTTGGGTATGGATGTTGCAGTCAGTTCGGCCAACTGGACACCAGTCATTATCAGTGGCATTATCTTTTTACTAGGTCTTGTGGTAACACTTTCCACTAGCAAAAGGAGTGCATAACAGTAAAGTTAAATATGAAAAAAAGGCATAACTAATAGTTATGCCTTTTCCATAGATATGACTAAAGAAAACTAGTAATTAAAATTGATTCCGAATAATACTGAAGCCGGAATATTATCAGTAAAGAAATATTCGGGGCTTTTGGCAGCAGTTATGTTCTTACCTGATACAAAAATGTCCAGATTAGAGGTCAATTGATATCCTATCCTTGCATTAAGTACCATCTTGCTCTTGTTGTACATGTGGCCGGCACCAGCAAGAGGAAGTTCTAAATCACCTCTAAGAAAGCTATAATCATGAAGTAATTCACTCTTGGACAAAAAATAAGGATTAAGATTGAAGTTGAACTTATTGATTTTATAATTCATGTAAGCTCCTCCAAATAACACTGGTGTGCCTTTATGATCTCTGTTTTCAAAAACAACTTCATTCTCAGGATCCCCTAAGTCTTCAATATGTGTATTGAACTTTTTAAATTTTGACTTCTGTAGTGTAATATATGGTTTCACTTGTATATCATTATCTAAATAGTTAACAGAGAGAGTAACTCCGTATTGATGAAGTTCTTGTGGATAATTTAAATTCACATTAAGAGCTTCACTCACTACATCGACCCGAGTAGTAGGCAACATCACCGGAGCCGTAGATTCAGAAACAGTCAAAGGATATACAAAACCATCTGTTTTGGATTTGTATCCTTCAATATCCACAGAAATATTATCCGAAAACCTGCTTCTATATCCCAATTCTATCATATCTATTTTTAATAGGTCTAGATTTTGATTACCTTCATACGTAAATGCATATCGCGCTGTGTTTACTACATGGGGAGCCATAGCCAAACCTTCTTCAAAACTTGATGCCATACCCTCGCTCAATAAATACATAGCTATACCAGGATATACCTGTGATTCATAAATTGGATGTGTTTTAGGAAAATTTGCACCCAAAGAAAAATCACTATACGTATCATAAATATAAACACTTCTATAAGCTCTTGAATAAGTAGCACGAATAATATTTTTGCTATCAATATGATATTTAGCTGATGTCTGATACGACAAAAAACTTTTGTTTTCGGGATAATTATGCTGATCATTTCTAAATGCAGCAGTCAGCCTGAATTTTTTAATAATATCATAATCAAGTTTTGCTGACAAAGCTGTGGTAACTAATTCACCCTTTGCATTGATAAATCCTGCACCTTTTTCAAAATACGGAGTATCATCATAAATTGCTTTTCTAAAATTGAAACCTGGTCTAATACTTATACTATGTCCTTTGGGTAAAAACCCAGCTTGGAATTCTCCAAAATTCCTTGACTCTAAACCTTCATTTTTGCTTCCAATGATAAAGTCATATTCAAAAAAAGCATCCATTGACTTCATATCATATTTCAATCCAAATGTGCTCAAGGCAGGTGATTGGGTTCCTTGTAATAAGGAAACCTGTCCAGATAAATTATGCATCTTTAGTCTAAAATCTCCATATTTAGTATTAGAAACTGAAGTAGAAAAAGGTGTTGCAGAATTTTCAGAATATACTTTCTGTACCCAACTATCTTCCATACCCACTGCTATTTCCATCCTGACTTTATCCAATGGGTTATAGTTTAAAAATAAATTAGCTCCTTTTTTATCCAACGCCTTTTCTGGATTCGGGAATTTTTCTTTTAAATCAAGCATTTCACCCCCAAATAAATTGGTAATCTGATCCAACTTTACATAATCATTAGTGGCATACGTATAATAAGTGTCATTGTACCTATCCCTTTTCTGCATGTTCCCAGAAACTGTGACATCCAGTTTTTGATTCCATTTATATCCCAAAGAACCGTTGGCAATCAAGGTATTGTTGGTGCCATATTGCGCATTGGCATATGAATACACTGTATAATTTTTTGGTTTTCTGGTGATGATATTGATTACACCAGAAACCGCATTCGGCCCATATAATGCTGCCATGGCACCACGAACCAGTTCAATTCTTTCCACGTCATTCAGATCGACAGGTAGGGTTTCCCAAAATGTTCCGCCCTGTAAATAATTATAAACAGGTCTTCCATCAATCATAACCAATGTGGTGGTGTTGCCAAAATAAGGCAAATGCGAATATGGGGCCGAATTCTCACCTCCACGGACAAATACTTCATAAACACCATTGGTTTGCTCTCTCACGATGAGTCCTGGCATCAAACGCAATGCTTCCGGAATAGAAGTAGCACCTGAATTTTTTATTTCTTCGCTAGTGACCACAGAAGCTGATAAAGGAGCTTCGAACAAACTTTCAGATTTTTTTGAAACCGAACTAACGTTGGTGTTAAATAATTCTTCCAGAGAAAGGTCGTAAATGCTTTTATCTTCTCCTAATGGTTCAAAAACATCTTTTTGTTGAGCCAAAGTGATATTAATCACTGGTATCACCAGAAAAATGATGATAATATATTTTTTCATTTTTATTCTATTTTAAATAAGGATTGGTTAAACTAAGATTGCAAGGCCCAATAATTGTCCCGACACCTTCAGCCCTGCTTTTTCACATGCGCTGCGGTTCAGTTCGATATTAAGCTTGCCATTTGTCGTAATGAAGTTTATCAGGCTGCCTTTTTTGATCAAACCTGGTTGTTCGGTAATGACCAAAATGGGTTTCCCTGATAATTTATCCATCAGATCTTGAAATTTACTGCTTTGATCTTCAGGGATAAACAAGATGTGACAATCGGTAGATTCAGCTGCGTTTTTTATATTCTTAATCACAAACTTTTGAGTAGGCGTAGATTTGAGATCTGCCATTCTCTTAAAAGACTCCAACACATCATCGGTCGCATTATAAATGCCGATGGTCATTTGATCGGTTTTAACAGGCCATTCAATGTATTTGGTAAAATTATACACAAATACCGTATGAAATTTATAATCTTTTTCATACTTTGTAAACCCGTTCAATGGAATAATGGCTATTAACAATAGCCACAACATCCTTTTCGATTGTTTCATGTGTAGAAATAATATTTAAGTAAGACAATTTGGATCACTGGTTTTTTGTGAGTGCAAGATAGAACGAGTTTGGGGGTAAAAAAACCGAACCCATATTTAAACCTTACGTATATTGTATATGCAGTTTGTTAAAAAATAAATTTGCCAAAAACCTCGAAATATACAATTATAACCTATTTATTGGATAGATGGGGCAGGAAAAGAAAAGCATTAATTATCCTATTGCCTAATATTTCGCCAGTTTATTTTAAAATATTACAATAGAAGAGGAAATATTAACATAAATTCAATTAATTAATATCGTCCATACACTCTTTTGCAAATAGTTTTTTGGTTTTCAATTCCAAAGCAACTAAAAATCCCATACCATTACGATCAGGATATACACATCCTGCATCTAAAAAATAATTCCAGTGATCGGAAAATTTGAATTGATGAATGATTTGATGTAAAGGCACCGGTACATGGCCGTGAATGATCATTCTGTTTTTATGTAACGTAGCAGGTTTTTTAATATGACGAATGTTTAACATTGTATCTTTTTCGTCTAACGGATTTTGTGACTGGTAATTAAACCCGGCATGAACTAAAATCCAAGGATCATGATCGATATAATAGGTAAGGC
>JAEWLI010000118.1 GCA_023393375.1 Bacteroidota bacterium | reverse complement strand
GATTTGAGGTTCATTTTCCCACACATCTAAAACAACTTTTCCTAACTTTCCCTGATGAAGAGCCTCCATCAATGCACTGGTATTTATGGCCTCTCCTCGGGAAGTATTGATCAGGATGGCTTCAGGTTTCATCTTCATCAATGATTGTTCATTTAACAAATGATAAGACTTATCCATCCCTTCCCGGATTAAAGGTACATGAAGTGAAATTATATCTGATTCCTGAAGTAATTCTTCGAGACTGGTAAATTTTTCTGATCCCTCCACTCGTTCCCGTGGAGGATCATTTAAAAGCACTTTCATATCAAAGGCAGCACCCAATCTAGCGATTTTACTACCTACATTACCGACTCCCACAACACCTAAGGTTTTTCCCTTTAAGGAAATATTCTTTTTGAGAACCAAATTGGCAAAAACAGATGCGATGTACTGTAACACGGATCCAGAATTACATCCGGGAGCATTTTGCCATTTTATTCCAGCCTTATCACAATAGGCTACATCTATATGATCATAGCCTATGGTAGCGGTTGTAATCAATTCAATTGACGACCCTTTTAATAAGTGCTCATTGCATTTTGTCCGGGTCCGGGTAACTAAAGCATTGGCATCGACAACATCATCAGGGCTTATTTTTCCACCAGGTAAATAAACCACATCCGCGTATGGTTCGAGTACCCCTTTGATAAAAGGGATTTTATCATCAATCACTATCTTCATAAATATCTTAATATGCCCATTTCAGATAAGTTGCTCCCCATGTAAATCCAGCACCAAAAGCAGATAAAATGATGTTATCCCCTTTATTAAACTTATCTTCCCACTCCCATAAACAAAGCGGGATAGTGGCTGCAGTAGTATTTCCATATTTTTCGATATTCACAACTACTTTATCCATGCTCATGCCCAGCCGGTTAGCTACACCGTCTATTATTCTTTTATTGGCCTGATGCGGGATAAAGTAAGATATATCTTCAGCCGTAAGCTGATTTCTTTGCATCAATTCCACAGAAACATCGGCCATTTGAGTAACGGCATATTTGAAGACACTTTTACCGTCCTGGAAAAAATAATGGTCACCATTGGCAATGGTTTGCTCAGTAGCCGGATAGGCAGAACCCCCTGCCTTCAGATAGATCAAATCTTTTCCAACTGCATCGCTGCGAATGATGGAGTCTTTAATTCCGTTGCCATCCTGAATAGGTTCAACCATTACAGCAGCTGCTGCATCGCCAAACAATATGCAGCTGTTCCTGTCTTTATAATTTGTAACAGAAGACATTTTATCTGCACCCAATACTATAATCTTGTTATATGCTCCGGATTTAACGTAATTTACTGCTGTTTCGAGAGCGAAAAGAAACCCGCTACACGCCGCCAACAAATCAAATCCGAATGCCTTTTTAGCCCCAATATTTGACGCTATCAGATTAGATGTGGTCGGAAACATCATATCCGGAGTAATAGTGGCACATATTACCCCGTCTACATCCATAGGATCCACATTCATCTTTTCCAGTAGTTCTTTTGCAGCTTCAGTTCCCATTACAGAGGTGCCTTTACCCTCTCCCTTAAGGATACGGCGTTCTTTTATACCTGTCCTTGTTACTATCCATTCATCTGAGGTTTCCACCATCTGTTCCAATTCTGCATTTGTCAACACATAAGGAGGCAGATAGGCGGCTATACCAGTTATTGCTGCTTGAATTTTTGACATATAAGAATATTATTTTCGAGATTATTTAAGACCAATTAGCTAAAAAACCGTCAATATTAGCACCTAAACCATTCAGTATCAAGTGTTTTTAACACAATCTTTTAAAACTATCGGTAGAGGGAATGTAATAAATACTTCAAAAGTTCAATAAACATTTTATATTAACCGTTATTAACTATATGTTAAACCGTTTTTTATAAAATCACATGGATTCAAATTCATGTGAAATTGACTAAAAAAACCCTGTCAGCGTCTGACAGGGTTTTTCAATTTTAAGTCTATATTATTCAAGAAACGGATTGGAAAACCGTGGATTATTTATGAAAGTTGAATCTGTGAGTGTCTTTAAAAAAGCAATAACATCTTCCTTTTGCTCATCTGTCAGGTTTATCCCGCCTTCATGATTCATCAAAGGAT
The DNA here is from genome assembly GCA_023393375.1 of Bacteroidota bacterium. GTDB lineage: Bacteria > Bacteroidota > Bacteroidia > Cytophagales > Cyclobacteriaceae > JAEWLI01. The sequence continues at coordinate 21,801 of JAEWLI010000118.1, read as the reverse complement.
CGGTATATTCAGTAAAATTTACATGATCGCTATAAAAATTCAGGACTTCATGTAATGTACTGTATCTGCCATCGTGCATATATGGTGCGGTAAGAGCAATATTTCGAAGTGAAGGTGTTCTGAATTTGCCTTTGTCATTTTCATCACCTGTAACATTGTATCGACCATAATTGTGCTCATTAAAATTATCATATAACCCATTATTATGAAAAAGATTGTCTTTAAACAACACAGTGCCATGGCAATGAAAACAGTCTCCATCTTCTGAAAAGAATAAATTATAGCCACGGAATTCCTGTTCTGATAATTCTACTTCCTTTTTTAAATACTTGTCAAATTTTGAATCGGCAGATATCAATGTCTTTTCAAATTGAGCCAGTGCCCTGGCAATGTCGGGATAATCAATTTTTGTGACATTAAAAACCTGTCTGAACAGTTCTGGATACTTTTCATGTTTGTTGATTTGCTCCAGGTCGGTCTGAAAGAACTCCATAATTTCAAACAACATAATATCTTCCAAAGTACCTTCAATTTTGCCTTCCCATAAAAAAGCATTGTCCCATGCAAAATTAAAATGCGGCATGATCGAGACCGAAAGTCCATGTTTTTCATGGTCCGGAGAGGAGAATGCAAATTTTTGTTGGTGACACGTAGCACAGCTCCTGGCATTATCTTTATCTAATATAGGGTCATAAAACAACATTCTGCCAAGCTCGACGCCTTCTTCTGTCAGGGGATTATTGTGAATTACGGGAATAGGCGGAAAACGTACCGGAATTACAATTTCATAGGGGGTTAATGCAGGAATGGATTCATCTCTTGCACAAGAGAAAAATATAAATACCAATAATATTAAAGCATTTGCTTTCATGCTAAATTATCTATTTACGACTGATCGACCTCACAGTAAAAACGTTTTTCCCATTTTCTTTTAATGTTTGTTGGGCATCCTGACTTCCCATAATTGCCGGACCAAAGGTTTCAATATTATAAGTATGCGGATGAGCATACCATTCGTTGATATTCATTACAACGTTAACCTCCCAGTTATCATTATGTATATTAATAGAAGAAAATGGCAGCTCAACTTCAATATAATTCTCATTTATATTGCCATCCATTGTCTGTAACCTTCCGGTATGGGTATTGTAACTACCTGTCTCTCCATCACTTTTAATAAACCTGCCTTCCAATTTCATATAATGATATCCCCCACCCATTGGGTCCGGCCACTCCATATTAATATTTTCCTGAGTGGGAGGCAGGCTAAACGACACATTCTTCTCTGGAGAAAACCCAAATATGAATGAAATATAGGTGTATTCTCCATTAGGGATATTTTCAATTAGCAATGAGCGTGTATCCGAATTGTCAATATCCCGGTATAAGAAGGTATCAATTTTCACTTCCTCGCCTTTGTAACGATGTAAAGTGATATCTGAAATATAATATTTCAAAGTCATAATGCTGTATTTATTTCCAGCCTCATTTTCATAACGTATATCATTAAACACTACCCCTGCCCCATCAACGGTATGATCAAAATGAAAAGTTATGGAAGTGGTTGTATCTTGATTATTAGGAGCTGGGTCGTTTTTTGATTCACAGGAGATGATACCTTGCAATATCAGGATAAGAAATCCCCATATAGTCAGTTGTTTTATAAAATGGGTCATTATATTTGAATTTGGTAATATAAATATAGGCAAAATTTGAGTTTAATTGTTGGTAATTAGTAATTTTTAATTTGAATTAGGATTCAGTTGGAAATGGAATAAAATCAGATGTATTTTCTACCTAAACAATTAGTTGATGGGTTGGCGAGGTGATTAATTGATAAGGTAATGAGGTGAGGAAATTCCTACACTTATGCCATTTTCTATATCCTATACTATTTCATCTATACAAGTTTCCTTACTTTCACCTTTGAGCTTTGAGCTATTGGACTAATAACTGCTAAACCGTTGAACATACCCAATCATTTGGGGTTTAAATGATAGAGCAAAGTCATTGAAAATCAGATGATAGCATGATAATTGCTCCTGAATATTTTTATTTAGTCATTTTAACTTTTTAACTTTTGTCGTATCATGAAAAAAATATTTCTATTTTTCGCAGGTTTTTTAATAACGGTTTCCACCTATGGCCAGGAACAGTTTTTCCGCTTTGGCCCAAAGATCGGTGTAAGTTCCAGTAATATCAATGTAAAAGACATCAACAGTACAGCTTACCGGTTTGAAAGTGGAGAAGCCAGACTAGGATTTCATGTGGGTGCTTTTGCTAGAGTATCCGTGGCTAATTTTTACATCCAGCCGGAAGCATTGTTTACCTCTGCCGGTGGCCGGGTTAGAATTAATGAAATTGGTCAAGATGATGTTGTCAGAAATTACAGGTTGAACAAGTTTGACGTTCCAGTGATGATTGGCACCAAATTTGGCAATTTTTTCAGGTTTCAATTGGGTCCTGTATTTAGTATGCTACTAAGTGATGATGCAAAACAGAATGTGACAGGATCTTATAATGAGATAAAACAAGGGTGGCGCGATGCTTCTGTGGGTTATCAGGTAGGAATAGGGTTGGATGCTGGTCAGTTTATCCTCGATTTAAAATATGAGGGTAGCCTTAGTAAGATGGGAGACAATATCAATATAGACGGTGTACAATTTGATACCGACCTTAGGAACAATCAATTTATCCTGAGTTTAGGCTTTAGTCTGTTTTAAAATAAAATAAGGTACCACATTTTGCCAATGCATTTTGTGGTACCTTATAAATTAAAATAATCAATCAAACTATTTTATGGTAAGATCGTAAGGCATCCTGGTTTGTATACCAGTCATGCGCTTTAGTTCTTTCATTTTCTTCAAATAAATATAGTCCTCTCCCAATGCTGATTTTAATATCCGGGCTTCAGCTTCAGGATTAAAGGCTTCTAATAATTGTTCTACAATTGTTTTCTGTTTTGGATAATACCTCAATTTGTAATCGTCAATCCCAGCCTTATTAGCAGCAATGTCTACCGCGGTTTCGAAATTCCCCAATAAATCAACAAGGCCATTATCCAAGGCCTGATCACCGGTCCACACACGGCCTTCAGCAATCTTTTTTATTTCATCTACCGACATGTTTCTTCCTTGTGCTACTTTACCTATAAAAGTTTCGTAGAAATTATCGATCATTTTCTGCATCATTACCCTTTCTTCTGAAGTATGGGTTCTCATCATACTAAACATATCAGAATGTTTACCAGTATTGACATCATCTACTGTAATGCCCAGTTTGTCATTGAGAAAAGGTTCAAAATTAAACATTAATCCAAATACACCAATCGAGCCAGTAATGGTAGTGGGATTAGCTACAATGGTATCACAAGGCATGGCAAGATAATATCCACCAGAAGCTGCAAGATCGGACATAGACGCTATTACAGGTTTTTTCTCCTTTGTAAGTGAAACTTCTCTCCATATCACATCAGAAGCTAAACCACTTCCACCGGGTGAGTTAATCCGCAATACCACTGCTTTGATGTTGTCATCTTTCCTGATATCTTCAAAAATCTTTACAAAGTCATCCGAACCAACCGAATTCCCTTCACCTTTACCAGAAATAATATCACCAGAAGCAACAACAACTGCTATTCTATTAAGTGATGAGGTAGTAGGATCGGCCACTTTTATATACTTTTCTATATTGATAAACTTTATTTCATCATCCCTTTCAATTTCCAATCTTTCACGAAGGTTATCTTTCACCTGATCCAAATACACTAAACGATCGATCAACCGGGCTTTTAATGCATCCTGAATTTCAAAAGCCTGCATTTCAGAAGAAATGGTTTTTAATGTCGCCACAGGAATATTCCTGCTGCTTGATATCTCTGTGAGAATATTATCATAAATAGAATTGATGAAAGAAGATATTTGAAGCTCATTTTCCGGGCTCAGATCTTTTCTTAGAAAGGGCTCAACAGCACCTTTGAACTCGCCTACCCTGTATATCTCTGGTTCTATACCCAATTTATCAAGTAATCCTTTGATAAACATGGCATTATAAGAAATCCCGTCAAATTCAAACATGAGGGATTCTTGTGAAACCAATACCTCATCGGCAGCAGAAGCCAAGTAATAGCCAGCCTCTGAATACATTTCGCTGTAACTCACCACAAATTTTCCGCTTTCTTTAAAATCAAGAAGAGCCCCTCTTAATTCCTGTAAACTAGCATACCCTGCTGCCACCTGGCCACAATCTAAATAGATGCCCTTAATTTTGTCATCTGTTTTGGCATAAGTAAGTGCTCTTTTCAAGTCGAGCAGTCCTAAAGGGGCTTTCACATTACTGAATGCAACTGCAAAAGGGTCATCGGCTGTAACTTCTTCAACTGTGCGGTTAAGATCAATTCGCAAGATAGAATTGGCTTCTACATTTACTTTGGTTTCCCCCAAAGACGAACCCAATGAAGCCATCATTCCGATAAAGATAAAAATGGCAATAAAACTGAATAAAAACAGTCCGACAAGTACTGCCAGCAAATTCCTGAGAAATTTCATATCTATATGTTTATCAATTTAAATTAACTTTAGGCTTAAAATTACAAATTAGACCGTCAATCCAAAAGCAATATTATATTTTTGGGCATAATTACAGATGAAAGGAATTTATTTAGTATTGGGAAGTAATTTAGGAGAAAAGCTGTCATCACTAAAGTATGCCGAAAAACGGATCAGTGAAAGTATAGGTGGGATAATCAACCAGTCCTTTTATTATGAAACAGAACCCTGGGGTTATGATCAACAACCTGCATACCTAAACCAGGTAATTCAGATAACCACTGAACTTAAGCCCCATGAGTTACTATTAAAGTTAAATAATATAGAGAAAGAAATGGGCCGTGTAAGGTATATCAAATGGCATGAAAGGGTAATTGATATTGATATTTTGTATTATCATGATCTGGTGATAAAAAGTGAAATGCTTACTATTCCTCATCCTGAAATACCCAACCGTTTATTTGTATTGGTACCATTAAATGATATCGCTGCTGATGAATTACATCCGGAAAGTGGGAAGACCCAGAGAGAATTGTTGTTGGCGTGTAAGGACAATTTGAATGTAAAGAGGTTGGATTGAATTGGAAGCAAAACCAAAAAATTGTATAAACATTGGATTCAATCGGGGTATAATTTTTTACAATATCAGATTATTCAAGGGCAAGGACTATTTGAATATTTTCTTTGACCATATCAATCAATTCATCAGTTAATACACCAATCCTTTTTGTCAGTCTTTTATTATCAATCGCTCGAATTTGGTCAATCATAATATCACAGGCTGATTGTAAATTAGCCGTTCCTTTTTCCATATGAACCCTTAAAATTTCAGAATCCTTTTCAACATTTGTGGTAATTGGACATACTATTGTTGATGGATGTGGAATCTTATTGAGTAAATCTGTTTGAATAATTAAAACAGGCCTGGTTTTACCAGGTTCGGAACCAATCTGTGAATTCAGGTCTGCAATCCATATTTCAAATTGTTTAATGGCCATAGTCTATCTCTTCAAAGTCTTTTAATACCGACATTGAATCCGCTTTAACTATTTCAGATTCTTTTTTCAATTTTTTTTCAAGAATATGTTTACGTTGAAACTTGTTATAATAATCAATCGCTTCGTTGATATATCTATTCCGTGGCTTTTTTATCCGAGCAAGTATCTTTTCAGTCTCGCTGAATATCGAGTCGTCTATTTTTAATGATACAGTTTTCATTTCTTCACAGTTTATACCACAAAGGTATGTCATATTAGTATGCCAATCAAGGATATCTCTTTTGTAATGCAAAACAGAAGCATAAAACTTAACTATGATTCATGGTTTAGAATACCCTAAATTTTATTTACAATGACAGTAATTTTACAAGATGTCGAAATCTTTTATAGTGTAGAACTGTGAAAAGGCGGATTCACAATGATGGAATTCATATCAAGACCCTCTTGTTTTAGGACAATTCACTCGTCAAAAGGATACTTATAAATAATCCATAATATTCCCCGAGATCTGAAGTAGGGATATTTCGGCCAGTTTGGTTTGGTATCTCACGGAGATAAGTCTTTCCTCTGCATCAAGAAGGCTTTTTTGTACTTCCCTTAGTTCGATGCCGGCCAAGTCACCAAGCTTATAACGTTCAAGGGCAATGGTCAGGTTTTCTCTGGCAGCCTCAAGGTTTTGCTCCTCCAGCCTGATCAAACGGAGGTTGTTTTCATAAGCACTGTAGATGGTCAACAGGTCCGCTTTTACTGTTTGTTCAACTTCTTTATACTGAATTTCCCTGTTTTCTATTTCAATTTTTGAGATCGTCCTTTCCCTTCGGCGATTGTTGCCATCAAAAATGTCAATACCTAATGTCAAACCATAGTTAAAACCCCAAACCTGTTGATTTCTGAAAGCCCCTTGTTCATAACCATTATGATTGTATCCATATCCAGTTGATGCCTCAAGGTAAGGATAAGATCTTGAAGTCACAATCTTATAATCAAGCTCTGAAACCAATTGATTTTTTGAGGCAATCTGCAGACTTGTATTATAAGTAAGTGCCTGCATCAGCAATGAATCATAATTTAAGTTTTTAGTTAACAGGATGAGGGTGTCTTCGATTAAAAAATTGTTCCCCAGATTGTCAATAGCAAGCAGTTCGTTCAACCTGATTTGTGAAGATCGGAGCACTTCATTTTGACTGGTATATCTTGAGCTGTCAGCGTTCAGGTATACCTGTGATTGTAACAGTTGCATTTTCGATGCCGATCCTAGTAAATATCTTTGTTCATCAATCCGAACGCGTTCTCTTGATAAAGAGACGGCGTAGGCCATGTTTTTATACAATATCTGTTGTTGTAAATAATAGTTGTATTCACTGGCAATACGTGCTACCAGGTTCTCAATAGACATTTGGGTATACAATTGTTCTAATTGAGCTTGTTCACCTAGTTTTTGGTAAACATTTTGCGCCTGAAACCCCCTGAAAATGGTCATGCCTAAGGTTATCCCGGCATTTCCAGATGTATTATGTACATTATTCGTACTATTCTCCCCACCTTCACTAAGGTTTTGATGGGTAGAATTGATTGTTCCACCATATCTGTAACTTGCAGACAACCGGGGCAGCATACCTGCATTTCCTCTGGTATAGTTTTTGGCTGCTATTTCTTCCCTGTTTCGCGCTACATGTAATGAGAAATTCTGTTCCAAACCTATTTGTATGCTACGTCCAAGATCCAATACCTCTTGCGCAGTTGCGTAGGGAATATTACCAAGAGTAAAAAGGATAAAGCAGAAGAAATATTTAATTATTTTCAGTGATTGCAAATTCACCGGGAACACCTGAATCATTTTTAATATTTTTCGTTTCACTTGAAATCATTAGATAAATTGCGGGAATTACATATAAAGTAAGTAATGTAGAAATAGATAAGCCACCTACTACTGCAATACCCATTGCTACACGACTTTGAGCTCCCTCACCCCAGCCCATAGCCAAAGGAAGTACACCAAGAATAGTTGATAAACTGGTCATCAAAATTGGTCTGAACCTGGCAGCTGAAGCATTCCGAATAGCATCAAGCTTTGATAATCCACTTTCTTTCCGTTGGTTGGCAAATTCCACAATCAAAATACCGTTTTTTGATACCAATCCAATCAACATGATCAATCCAATCTGACTAAATATATTCATGGTAATATCAAAATACCACATGAAAATCAATGCTCCAGTTAGTGCCAATGGCACAGTCATCATCACTATTATGGGATCTTTAAAGCTTTCGAATTGAGCTGAAAGCACCAGGAAAATCAAAACAATAGCTAAAAGGAAGGCAAACATCAAACTGGAAGAACTTTCCATAAAATCTTTTGAATCACCGGCTAAAGCTGTTCGGAAAGAATCATCCAAAACCTTATCAGCAATTTTATCCATTTCCTCCAGGCCTTGGCTAATTGTCCTTTTATCAGCTAAACCGGCTGTGATAGTTGCAGCCACAAAACGGTTGTAACGGAACAACTGAGGAGGTGCGGTAGATTCCTTTAGATTGACGAAATTGTCAAGCTGGATCATCTGACCATTGTTACTTCTTACATACAACGATTTCAGGTCGAGGGGTTTGTTACGATCGTCACGGGCAAGCTCGCCTAAAATCTGATATTGCTTTCCGTTCATGATAAAGTAACCCAATCGTTGGCCACTCAAAGCCAATTGAAGTGTCTGTCCAATATTTTGTGTGGATACTCCCATAAGATTCGCTTTATCCCGGTTGATTTCTATCTGAAGTTCCGGTTTGGTAAATTTAAGATCCACATCTGCCATCACAAACGTTGGATTATCATGTACTTCCGCCATAAAAGATGGCAACACCTCACGCAATTTTTCAATCGTTGGTGCTTGTAATACATATTGGATAGGCAATCCAGCCCGTCGACCGCCAAATGTGGATTGTTGGATTACATTCGCCCTGGCCTGGGTCATTTTCCTTAATTCGGCTGAAAGTTCATTGGCTATTTGCTGCTGAGACTTTGTCCTTGCAGAGGGTTCCACTAAAGCCACACGTACAAAACCGCCCGAACTCCAAGCCCTTTCTATAATATTATCGTATTCCGGCACTTTTGATTGAGCCATTTTAGATACAGACTCAATATAGCCTAAATTATATTCATAAGTCGACCCTTCCTGCGTGGTAATATTAACATTTAACTGAGAGCGGTCTTCCAAAGGTGCCATTTCAGCTGGAATATTTTTCCATAAAATAAAAATGAGGAAAAAAGAGCTTGCTAAAACAATACCTGCTATATACTTTTTATCTAGAAATTTAGTTAATGAATCCTGGTATGAACTATTCAAAGAAACGAAGAACTTTTCAGTATAATTATACATTTTTCCTCGCTGATTCCTTGTTTTCAACAATTTGGTTGAAAGCATAGGTGTGAGTGTAAGCGCTATAAAAGAAGAAATTGCTACAGCACCTGCAATCACAATACTAAATTCCCTGAACAATCTCCCTGTCATCCCTTCTAGGAATACAATTGGGATGAATACAGCTATCAAGGTAATAGTAGTAGAAATAATGGCAAAGAATATTTCATTAGCGCCTTTTTTACCTGCTTCTATCGGGCTCATGCCCTGTTCAATTTTTACATATATGTTTTCCATCATTACAATGGCATCATCTACCACCAAACCAATGGATAATACCACAGCCAGTAATGTGAGCACATTGATGGTAAAACCGGCAGCATACATGATAAAGAATGTACCGATTAGTGAAACAGGAATAACAATTATCGGAATAATCGTTGTTCGCCAATCCCTTAAAAACAAAAAGATAATAACTATCACCAGAAGGAATGCCAGGTAAATAGTGGAAAGAACTTCATTGATTGAAGAACGGATATATTTTGTATTATCAAAGCCAACTGTATATTCCACGTCAGCAGGCAAATCTTTTTGAATATAATCCAATCGGTTATACACTTCATCCACAATTTCTATGTGGTTAGCTCCGGGTTGAGGAATTATAATTGTGGCGATGGCAGGAACACCATTGATTTTCATTATACCACGTAAGTCCTCAGGGCTTAATTCGGCTCTGCCAATATCACTTACCCTTACGATCTGGTCTCCGGTTTGTCGAAGAATAAGATTGTTAAATTCCTGAGGTGTGGTCATTAAACCCAATGCCCTGATGGTCAATTCAGTAGCATCACCTTCAATACTTCCGGCTGGAAGTTCCACGTTTTCACGTTGGATAGCATTTCTGACATCGATAGGCGTCATTTGATAGCCTGCCAATTTTCTAGGGTTGAGCCAAATACGCATGGCATACCGTTTTTCACCCCATATCATGATCGCGCTTACCCCTGAAATAGTTTGTAGCTGCTCTTTAAATGTTAATTCAGCGATTTCAGAAAGTTCAAGTAAGGACCTTTTGCTACTTTTTACGGCGATCATCATGATCGGGCTTGCATCCGCATCTGCTTTGGAAACTGTAGGTGGGTCACAATCACGTGGTAAAAAACGTTGAGCTTGTGAAACTTTATCCCGAACGTCATTTGCGGCAGTTTCCATGTCCACCGTAAGTTCAAATTCTACAGAGATACTACTTCGTCCTTGACTACTGCGACTCGTAAGTGTACGTATACCTGGTATACCATTGATGGATTGCTCCAATGGTTCTGTTATCTGTGTTTCAATTACATCAGAATTGGCACCTGGGTACGAAGTGTTGACAGATATGATGGGTGGATCGACACTGGGAAATTCCCTCACCCCTAAATAAGTAACTCCAAGGATGCCAAATAAAAGGATTACGAGCGAAAAAACCGTGGCTAATACAGGTCGTTCTATACTTAATGACGCTAAACTCATGGTGTAGTGTTTACTGTGGGCCTATTCACAATCAATGTATCTAATTGTACCGGGAGATCATTTCTTAACTGTAGAATTCCCGTAATCAAAAGCGTATCTCCAAAATTCAGTCCATCATGTATTTGCACATGAGATTCAGTTCGTAGTCCGGTTGTGATTTTTGCCTCTTGTGCCTTTCCGCTTTTTAATACGAATACTTTTTCTCCACCCATTTCAGGGATCACCGCCTGAGAGGGTATGGCAATCGTATTATTAATCTGAGACAATAATAACCTCACACTGGCAAAACGGCCAGGTTTTAATTCTTCATCGGTATTGGCATATAGTGCCCTTACCATAATGGTGCGGGTGTCCATATCCACTTTTGGTTCTACAGCATAAACATCAGCATTAAACTGCTTTGCTATTCCATCTACTGTAAAAGAGATAGGGAATCCAGTTGAAACCTGACCAGCGTAACGTTCTGGTATTGAAAATTCAATTTTAATAGGTTTGATCTTCACCAGTCGCACAATACGGGTTTGAGTGGCTGCAAATGCACCTTCACTGATCATCCTTAAGCCTACGATACCATCGAAGGGTGCTCTTAATTCTGTCTCAGCAATACGCGCTTCTATAAGCATAATATCTGCTTCTATTGATTGAAAGTCAGTAGACACCTGGTCGTAACTCTCTCTACTGATGGCATCACTTTCCAATAACTGTTTTTGACGGAACAGGCGTTCTTCTGTAAGTTTTCGTTGGGCTTGTAATTTTAACAACTGAGCTTTTAAGGGCTTATCATTTATTTTAGCTAATAGTTCACCCTTTTTCACTCGTGCCCCTTCTTTAAAGAAAATACCAACTATCTTTCCTGATGTTTCAAATGAAAGTTCAACTTCTTCATCAGGTATTAATGATCCTGCAGCATTAATCAATTCATTCATTTGAGCAGGCTCAATCAAATTACCACTCGCCAGTAATGGTTGTCCACCACCACCCCTCATTCCTGGAGCTGGAGCCATGGGACGTGCATTTGCCCCTGAATCTGAACTAAATATGGGCTTAATTTTAGGATAAAAGATTATCCCAAGCACTACTACAATCAGAACTATATAAACTGATCTTCTGATTAATATTCTATTCGATGACATGTTTAATAATTTATACAAACCTTATAGAAGTTGATCCTAGAAGGCTTTTTTCATTTTACCGGTTAAAATAAGTACAACATGCAATATTACGAAGTGTAGTACTGAGATAGTATTAACAGATTGTTAATTTCTTTAAACAGAATAGTATTTTTTTTGATTGCTTCAGGCTTTTAGCTCATGACTGGCAGCTCTGTAGTTGATTGTGGATAGGCTACCCTCTTAAGGTATAATCCAGGTTAATTCTAATGCATGAACCGAAATAAAGATAGGTAGCCGAATTGGTTATGTTTTGTTGAATTTTCCTTAAAATATTTGACGCATGCCTAAATCACAAACAATCCAGAAGATTTTCTATACTAACCTCAACTATCATAAAAAATATATTTGTAGTATAAGAATGTTTGAAATAACGGATTTTAAAAATTTAACATTTTTTATGAAGCTAAACAAATTAAAATAAAAAAAACATGAATATATTTATAGATACTTTATATAATATAATATATATTTTAAAAAACTATAAATGAAATCAACTTTACTACTGCTTATTCCTTTGATATTTTTGTCCTGTATTCAAAAAGAAAACAATGATGTAATTCAATCAAATGAATTAGCATTTTCTATTAACCTAAGTGAAGTAGAACATCAAAAAGATAAGGTTTTTTACTATTCTGAGTATTTTGATGGTTATCATTTGGTGCCACTAGAAACCAATCCTGATTGTTTAATTGGAACTATTAAACAAATAAAAGTTAATAATGAATATATTTTTGTGTTGGATAATCAAACAAAAATCATATACACATTTTTGTCGGACGGTAAATTCAAGAATAAAATTGGGAGTATTGGTCGTGGACCAAACGAATATTTAGATCCTATTATAACTTACGATGAAAACAATGATGAGGTAATAGTATATTGCAAAACCCTAAAAAAAATAATTATTTACAACATAGGTGGTACATCAATTAAGGAGTTTCATTATGATAATGGATTTGAGCCTAAATACATAGAGAACTACAATGGGAATATATATATAAGCATTAATCCATTAAGAAATAAAAAAAATTTACATTTTCTTCTTTATAAAATTGACAAAAATGGAAATGAAGTTCATAAATATCTTAAGGACAGAGGCATATATACCAGTATGGAAGAATCCCGGTTAGGTAATCTTTATAAGATGAATAATAAACTATTCTTTTATGAATCATATTTAGACACTATTTATTGTATCCAGAATGATATACTTAAACCGTATATTTCTACATATTCAAACAAGTCATCAGATCTGGATGAAATTGGAGAGATTCACCTTATACATGATGTTATGAAACGTTCAGATAAAATGCGACAATATAATAAAGTATATGGCAGAAATAATTTTATTGAGAATAAAAAACTAATTCATTTATCTTATAAGATAAACTTTCAAAGTTATTCTGTTTTATATAAAAGAGATAATAATGAATTCAAAATGGGCTTTTTTCTTGATGATATTACCAATGACATGAATGTAAGATTTATAGGAAGTAATGATGACAGCTATATTGGGCATATTAAGGAATTCTGAAATGGGAAATCATGATACATTCAAACAATACATAGAACAAGGCAAAATTCAAATAGATGACGAACAGAAGAAGAAGGTTATGTCTATAACCAGAGAAAGTAATCCTGTACTAATATATTATTTATTGAAGGAATAAATAATATAATTTCATTTCTGAAATGAAAAACACTCTTTATTGAATTTTTGCATTCACTGATTCCTAATACCATTTTGATATGAAAACACCATCATATTTCATTTTCCTTTTTATTCTATTTAGTTGTCGTGAGAATCCTAAGACCACTGAACAGGATAACAAACCAATAACAATTGATCTTAAAAAGTCAACTGTACCAAATAAAAGTACAGCCATCAAAAACATTGAGTATATCCCTCTTGAAACGGATGAAAATATTTTAATAAATTTAATTGATGAGATAATATTCCACAATGATAAGTTTTACATATTGGATTTAACAGCGAGTACAATATTTATTTTTAATAGAGATGGTTCATTTTACAATAAATTATCCAAAATAGGTAAAGGGCCTGGTGAATATTTACACATTATGGATTTTGATATCAATACTGCAAACAACAGTATTTGGATCTATGACAACCATTCTAGTAAGATCATCATCTACAATGAATTGCTTACGGAGTTTGAAGAAATAAAACTAAAATACTATTTCGAAGAGTTTGTTATAAAAAACAATGAAGAAATTTATACGAGAAATATATATAGTGATGGTATAATCCATTCCCGTATTGCTGAACTCAATATTAGTAACATGGCCTACCGAAGTATTTTTGTAAATTCAGCTTATGAGGACGGTTTCGATATAACGAGATTTGGAAATATCCTGCATAAAAACATAAATGGTGTATTAGTCAATCCAAGATTTAAAGGTGATATTTTCAGGATAGAAAATGGTACTACAAATAAGATTGTGGAATTTATTGGCAATTTTCCAGATAAATCATTTGTAGCTGAGTTAAAACAAAATTTATTTCTTATGAATAATCCGGATAAATATATTACAAATATCGGAAACATATTTGAAAATTCTAGTTATATCCATTTTAGAATTCAAGAAAAGGAAACTCTCTCTATTGTTTTAGATAAAAAATCTGGAGACGCACTTTTACTGGATTTTTTAAATCAGGAGAATTACTTTGGCAATCATATGGTTTATGGTGTTGCCGAAGATAAATTTATCTCTTTGTACAACACAACTGAATATAGTTCAAGTGAACATTTTAAAAATAGGGTCGAAAAGAGTTCACTAAACAACACACAAAAAGAATTGCTTTTAGGAAGGAGTTTTTATGATAATCCTATGCTAATATTATTTGATCTAACATATAAATAGCTATGTGATAGATCTAATTTTATTTTTGAATTGAAAGAATTACCCTAAATAATTCACCAATTCTTATAATATATTACCTATACCCACACCGTCAGCAATTTGATTTTATTCAAATAATGGTTAAATTGCCATTCCTTTGATCCAAAAGGTTTAATTTTGAATAATAACACCACAACATATGAAATTCTACTGTATATTGTTACTGTCGCTATGTTTGACTTCATGGGTTGAGGCACAGAAGATTATGAAAACCTTTTCACAAGAAACCTGTGATTGTATCGCTGAAAAGAAAAAACAATCACTGGTAATAGATGCCAAACAAGTATTTACAGAATGTGTGGGAGAGTTGGCAATAACACATGAAAAACAATTGCGGAAAACCTTCGGAGAAGATTTTTTCGATATCGAGAATAACAATAAAGCATTTGATTTCGGGATTGAACTCGGTAAATTATTGGTAAATAGCTGTAACCACTATATGGACATCTTTATAGGAGAAGCAAAAGGGAAAATGGGTGATACGGAAAGTTTTTTCAAGCAGGCGGAACAAGCATATGCTGATGGGGAATATGACCTTGCTATACAATACTATTCTCAGGCTATTGCTTTAAAAAGCAACAATTATCAATATTTTAATTCCAGGGGTGTAGCTTATTATATGGAGGAAGACTATTATAGGGCAATCAGTGACTTCCTTTATAGTATTGATATCAATCCTGACTTTTTTCGCCCATGGTACAATATGGCTTATGCCAAATTCCAGTTAAACGATCTGAATGGTGCTCTGACAGATGTGGAAAAATCGATTGAATTAAAACCCGACTATTGTGCGGCACACAATCTGCAAGGTCTGATCTTTGATCAAGGGGGAGACATGGAACAGGCTATGGAATCATTTCTAAATGCCTATCATTGCGATACCACTGTTGGTACATATGCCTATAACATAGGTTATGCCCTTTACATGCAAAACAAATATCCCGAAGCCTCAACCTGGATGGAAACATCAGTTGCACTTGGCTATTCAGAGGGTCAGGTAATGAGCTACTTAGGCAATGCCTATGAAGCAATGGGGGATTACCCTAAAGCAATCGAGTATCATACCAGGCATCTGGGTTATAATGACAGTACTAATTATATACCCTATTTTAACAGGGCTATTGCTTACTATAATAGCAAGGATTATGAATTGGCGTTGAAGGATCTGTTAAAATCGTACCAGATTGATAGTACGGATGTAGATATCATTTTTAACCTGGCTAAAACAACTGACAAACTGGGCCAATATGCGCATGCTGAACAATATTGTAATAAAGCCTTGACATTGGCACCCACAAATGCAGGATTTTATGATCTCAGGGCCAGTATCTATGAAAAAACCAAAAGACCTGATCTGGCTATCAGGGATTATACTGTTTCCATAAGTTTATATCCCGATGATTGCGAAATCTATTCTACATTGAGCAAACTTTCAGCTACAGGAGATCAACAGAAGGCACAAGAACATAGGATCAAATCCCATGATCTTGGTTGTGAAAGGGAATAATCAACTGATTAAATTTAAACATGAATTAAATTTCACCCATGGATTACATAATTGGAGGTAATGTTACACATCTTCTCCACCTATGGCCAATACCCTGACTAATTCAGCCTCATAACCAGCTTTTCCCACAAGATCTTTTACGATTTGCGGATTGAGTTCCTCGCCTGATACACTCAGCAAATGGTCTCTTCTCTCCTGATCGATATTCCATTGGGATATGGATTTTTCCTCATTTAGCAACGGCGAAACCTCCCTTATGCCTCCATCTCCTTCTATATTGGTTTTAAACTTAAAAATTTTCATTTTGAATTCCTTTTGGTTTATATAAAATGAACTTGTCAAATATCAAAAGGTTAATAATGTTGTATAAATTGAATCTACAAGGGAAATAGCCATACATTGATAATGAAGCAATTGCGGATTTAAAACCATTGGCATACTCACTGGTTAATTCATTTGATGAAGCTATTTAATGATACAACACCCAAAAAAATACTTTTGACAGGAGCCAGAAATCCCATGACGATGGATTTAGCAAGGTTACTCAAGCAATCTGGCCATACCGTTTTTCTGATGGACAATCTTAGATTTGCATTTTCAAGATTTTCAAATGCCATTGAGAAATACTTTCGTGCACCTGCCCCTGTTGATGATCCGGAAAAGTTTGTTAATTACCTCTTAGAGATAATTCAAAAAAATGAAATCGACTTACTGATCCCTACCAATGAGGAGATTTTTTACATTGCTCAATATAAGGATCTATTGAGCAGATATTGTCAGGTAATATCAGATGATTTCAACAAAATCAAATCGCTTCATCACAAATATGACCTTATAGAAATTGTGAAAGACCATGAAATTTGTGTACCAAAATCATTCCTTGTTCAATCTATTGAGGATGCCCTGAAATTTGATGGAACTTATCTTTTTAAACCGATATATTCCCGGTTTGCTGATAAAGTGCTTATTTCTGCCACTGATAAAACATTAAAAAAACTCAAATATCCTTGTGTGGCCCAGAAAATTATTAAAGGGAAAGAAATAAGCAGTTTCAGTATAGCCTACAATGGGAGGGTTACAGCGCATGTTGTTTACGAACATCCTTACAATCTGGGCAAAGGCTCGGGTATTTATTTGATTAAAACCATCAATGAAAAAATAGAGGCATTCGTTAAATCTATTTGCCATACAATGGATTATTCGGGGCTAATTGGGTTTGATTATATCATTGATGATATGAAGAATATTTATTTGATCGATTGCAATCCCCGATTGACCAGCGGCATTCATTTTTTCAACCAAAAGGATCAACTTCTCGAAGCCTTTTTGGGCATTAGTTTAACAATAAAAAAGGGATCAGTTGAAAAAAATCAGATGAATGGTCTCACATTGGTTACTATTCATGGCCTCAAATCATTTTTAAATGGTAAATTATTTAAGTTTTTAAAAAATGTATTTCAATCAAAGGATATCATTTTTGATCGGAAAGATCCACTCCCCTTTTTTGCCCAAATCCTAACCTTAATAGAGTTTTTCTGGATAAGCATTGTTCGGAAAATACCGCTTAAAGAGGCTTTTTATATAGGAAATGCTTGGAACGGTCAATGGGAAAGAGTGGTAAGTCCCGATCAAAATTTATCACCAAGCGATTCGCAAATCATGTCGCTGGAAGAAACTTAAACCGGATGATAGTTGATCGTGATATATTTCTCCCAATCAAATTACATGATTTTCAAAACCACCTCTTTTCTCTCCTATTATACCTTTCCTAATGCTCAAAAAGATAATTGCTACACCTGATAGGATACTGCTCCAAAATGAGACATCATGGTTTATATCTAAGGTCCATGGAATTACAATTAGCCACAATCCTACGATTACATTCATCAATCGAACTGACCGGGCAACATCTGACATGGCAATGATTCCAAATGTGATAATGAGGGCTCCGGCAACGTTATTATGATCTGCAAAAGGGCCTTCAAAATCAAGAATAGCCGGAGACGCCATGACCCACATGCCAACCAATAAACTAAGAAATAAATTCCATGGGCGGGAAAGTATATCTTTTTTATTCCCTTTCAATGTGTACGGGAATAATCGATTAGGTTCCTTATCTTTTTCCATACTTCCTTCCATGGTACCACCAAACCAGAAGACTGTCCAAAACGGAGTATTTCTTTCTTTTTTTTCATATCTGATCAGTTGTAATGTGGCTAAAACTTCATCTACCGCAAAAGGAATCATAATAAGTGATACCATGGCACTTACCAGACACAATGTACACCAAAATCCTACTGCCAGTGGCTGAAGAATAATTAAGGTAATACTCACAATACCGAGGGGAATAATTAATATCCCGAATAAGATCACCACCCACGGCATCGTTCGCCACCTGTGAGAATTACCGGCATAAGCGAAAAGAATATCAAATAAATAAGAAAATGCTCCTAATAGCGCATCGGAAACGGGGAAAGCATGGGATACATCTGAAGTAAGTACTTTTTCTGTACCATTTCCAAAAAACGGATCCCAGGCAGTATCAATAATTTCAAGTTGAAAAGCACCCATGTACCGGGCCACAAAAAATCCTACCCAGGATAAAAATATCACAGGTACTCGTTCACTCCATGAAGAAGGATTATAATCCCATCCTTTAGGTACATTGGGACCCGATTGTTCATACAATTTTAAACCCGGCTGGCCGGGCACAATGAGGCCGAATGTAATGAGAAGTGTTCCTGTAAGATAATCTAATAACAACGCACTGCTTTCCTTAGTCCAAAAGACCATGGGTGCAATAAACAACCAGATTCCTAAAAATACCAATATCCATTGTGCCCAAAGCCTATAGGGAGACAGTGCAACGATACTGAAAATGATGACCAACAAACCGGTAATCAAATCACTCCATAACATGGCAGTTTGCTGATATTCAAAGGTCAGCGGATTGGCAATGAGCCAAAAGCCCAGTGCCAGAGTTGCGAAATATACCCACGCTGTTTTTTTATGATGTGCTTCGTGCAATTGGAGTTTATGCTCCGGGAATACCTTTTTATCAATAAAAAAGAGATGTGAAAATTGGAGTTTCATAAAGTCTTCGGTTTATTTACTTGCCTCTTTTTACCATTTTCCTTGTTCTTGCTTCTTGTTCCTTGCCCCATCAAATGCTTAGGGAACAGACAAATCATGCTTTTGTTTCAGCTCCTTTCAATTCCGAATACATGACTTGTAAGAATACTTGATATTAAATAAATACGGCTACCAATCGGAAAGATGTTAAATTGATGAAAATCTTCTATCAATATTTTTTATGATATGTATATTTGGGAGGGATTTGGGTTTGAGTGTGGGTGTGAAAACTGCAACCTGTCTGCACAGGGATGACGTCAAAGTCATGAGAAGCTGATCTTTCCAAAAGTTTCAAACTTTTGGAAAGTTGTTCGAAACTTTTAAACCTTGAACTTTGTAACCTTACATAATGCAGTACCTGAGCTCAAAGAGGCCATTGCACGCTCTGGAATAATTTGGTATCTTAGAATTCCCATGCTGCACAATCATTACATAGGCATTTAAGATAAAGTACTGATAACAACCTAATAACCAGCGTAACAATATTATTAAATATGTGACAAATTTGAGAACCACCTTATAAAATAACTAATTGATGAAAAACTACCGCAAAAGCCTGACCATTATCCTTATCGCTTGTACTGCTATTCAATGTCAGGAAAATACACAACAGACCGACAACCAATCTCTGTCCACCGAAGTATTAGAGACTATAGAAAAACGAATAAATGAAGGTATCACACCCAGCATGGCACTAGCTATCATAGACTCCTCAGGCATTCAATATTTCAATTTTGGAAACACAACCGAAAATGGTAAGCCGGTAGATGAAAATACCATCTATGAAATTGGGTCAATCTCCAAAGTTTTTACCGGGTTGTTACTGGCACATCAAGTAGTCAATGGAGAAATTAATCTCGATGATAATATAACTACTCTTCTACCGGATAGCATTAGCATTCCCATCATGGGAGATACCGAAATCACCTTCGGTCATCTAACAGATCATACTTCCGGTCTTCCAAGATTGCCTGATAACTTCGCCCCTGCTAATCCCCACAATCCCTATGCGGATTACACAGAGGAGCAGATGTATGCGTTCGTCTCTAGTTATCGACCTGTCCGTGCAGTAGGTGCTGAATACGAATATTCAAATTTAGCTCAGGGACTTTTAGGTCATCTCATTGCAAAGAAAAAGCATACTACCTATGAAGATCTGATGGTACAGACCATTGCCGAGCCATTGGAAATGAACAATACCCGAATTGAATTTACCGAGAGTATGAAAGAAAATCTTGCCTTAGGTCATAGTGGTGACAAGGTAGTTGAAAATTGGGATATCCCAACCTTAGCCGGTGCCGGAGCGATCAGGAGTTCATCTTCTGATATGGCCAAATTTATTTCTGCTAATCTGGGATATATAAATACTGAATTATATGAAGCCATGGAATTGTCTCATAAGCCCAGGCATAGTAAAGCCAATGGGATGTCGGTAGGAATGGGGTGGCATATCAAGAAAGGAATGCAGGGGGATGTAATTTGGCATAATGGTGGAACTGGAGGCTATAGGGCTTTTGCCGGTTTTGTAAAGGAAACAGGAAGAGGTGTGGTGCTTCTCACTAACTCGTCAACAGGTTCAGATGATATTGGCTTTCATTTACTCGACTCCGGCTCACAATTAGCTGAGATGCAATACAAAAGCGATGCAGTTGAACTATCAGATTCTACTCTTGAAAAGTATGTAGGCACCTACGAGTTGACTCCCCAATTCCAGATCATTATAAGCAAAGAAGGAACACAGTTATTTGGGCAAGCAACGGGACAAGAAAAGTTTGAGATGTTTCCCGAGAACGATACTGCATTTTTTCTTACTGTGGTTGAGGCTAAGATCACTTTCCAACTTAAGGAAGATAGTGTTCAAAGCCTGACCCTATTTCAGGGAGGGCAAGAAATATTGGGTAAAAGATTAAATAGATAAGGTTTCCTATTATAGGTAGATGGCAGTGAGCCATGTACCTCACAATTGTGACGGCATAGGGTAGCTTTCAGCTAAAGATATATATATATTTAAAATAGCCAATTATTGATTGATACAAATGATTGATACAAAATGAATGACTATTCGATGACAAAAAAAGCCATTAATGGAGTTGGGAGTTTAAGTGGAATGATTCGCAAACTGCTTTTCATATGTGTCTTACAGTTGTTGCCTATTTTTGGTTATTCTCAAAGTTTGGCGATAATTAATGATCCTGATGGTTACACCAACATGCGAAAAGGCCCCGGAAGTAGTTATGAAATAGTTGATCAAATACTCAAAAATGAAATTTTTCTGATAGAAGATCTTATAGGAGACTGGTATTTAATGTATAAAGTCGAAAAAGGATATCAGGAAGGATATATTCATAAAAGTAGAGTCTTACCTATGAATAAATTGCAAAAAGTAGGACTAAGAGAATTCAAAGATAAGTACTTAACTATTTCAGATTCAAAAATAAATTTTAAAATTAAACGTGGAAATTTCAATAAATCTGACCATCACTATGAATTAGAAAACGATAAATATGTGATAAAAATTGATGGTAAAACGCCTTATGGAGTAGATTGCTGATCTTTCCAAAAGTTTCAAACTTTTGGAAAGCTGTTCGAAACTTTTGAAAAAGTTGCCTTCGGATTAGAATAATCACCAAATCTTTTTATATTTTAGAAATAATATAT
>JAEWLI010000111.1 GCA_023393375.1 Bacteroidota bacterium | reverse complement strand
GAATTAATACAACCCACTGATTATGAAGAACTTGCTGCAGGGAAGTTGAGTTTTCAATATGATGTAAAAAATTTCCGTTTAGATGGTGGAAATTATATTACTCTCAAATTGAATCAGGATTTTTCCTACGAAAGCACTAAGCCGGATTTAACCGTACCAGTCGGACAGGGGAATTACATTGCATTGTCATTCCTATGCTTGCCCAATCATATCAGTCTTAAAAATTATGGCAATTATGTGGTCAGGAATTTTCAGGTTGGTAAATCGTCCGGTAAAGCAAAAGATGATACAAAACCTATGATATTTTATCACTATCCCGATGGACAGATTACACGGCAGGAAAATGGGGTTCTCCTAGATTTTTATTTATTAAATACTTCTTTGGGAGAAGATGGCTATAAGGTGAAAATTGAGATTGCGGATCAGGAATTTTTGGTGGAAGAGTGGGTACCTTACCTGATTGAAGGCCTGGAAAATGGAGAACATAATGTGACCCTTTCACTGATTGATAAAAACAACCATCCTGTAAAAAGTGCTTTTCAAAAAGCTTCTGGTACATTTACGCTGGACTAAAAGTAATAAACCTGCCGTGCCTTCGAATGAAAACCAGTTGACATTTATCTATTGAAATAACAAAACTGGACAATTAAGAACTGATATAATCCCCTCCATTGATATGGATAGTTTGTCCTGTGATGTAGGACGAATCTTCTGAAGCCAGGAAAACATATGCCGGACCGACTTCAGAAGGCTGACCTGCTCTGCCCAGTAAAGTTTTTTGCCCAAATTCTTCCACATCATCAAAGGTGGCAGGAATAAGTGGTGTCCATATGGGTCCTGGAGCCACCAGGTTTGCCCTGATACCTCTATCTGCAAGCATCATGGCCAAAGATCTGGTATAAGTTACAATTGCGCCTTTGGTGGAAGAATAGTCAATCAGGTGATCACTTCCCCGAAAAGCAGTAACAGAAGTGGTGTTGATAAGGCAACTGCCCTTTTTCATGTATTTTACAGCTTCCCTGGTAAGATAGTGATAAGCGAATATATTGGTTTCGAAAGTAGTGCGTAAATGTTCGGTAGTAATGTCCTCAATATTTTCTTCGGGAAATTGAACAGCGGCATTGTTTACCAAAATATCCAATGATTTGAAATGTTCTACCGTCTGTTCGATTAGATGAGAACAAAATTGTTCATCTTTTAAATCACCCTCAAATAACAAACATTCTTTTCCTTCATTGGAGACCAAATTTTTGGTTTCAGCGGCATCCTCTTTTTCCTTAGAAGTATATACAATAGCTACATCCGCTCCTTCTTTTGCAAAGTGAATTGCAATTGCTCGTCCAATCCCACTGTCTCCACCCGTAATGATGGCCTTTTTGCCCTCCAGTTTCCCACTACCTCTATAATTTTTTCGGATATACTCTGGTTGAGGTGACATTTTATGCTCTTTACCTGGTTGGGTTTCCTGTGTTTGTTCTGGAAATGTAGTTGGTTTATCTTTCATATTCTTTCATTTATCAGTTTCAAAATAAGGCGAAATCACCTATTAAATAACAGGCAATGATTTCTTTTGTTGGAAAGGCAGGTAAAATTAAAGGTGAGGGAATCTCATTACATTATGCTTCAACTCATCAATCACAGCTTTCGACACTTCATGTAATAAATTTTTATAAAGTAATAATATTAAAGGCAGGAGTGCCATTTTCCACTTAGTATCCAGGTGTTCCCAAATCCATTAAAAAGCATGAAGAGGCTTTTCACCCCAAGAAATCTCTCTTGTCAACTTTTGTAACGAACGTAATATTTACTTTCCAAGTAGATTTTTAACACAATCTTTGATCCCTATTTTTACTTACTAAAAAGTAAATCTATCATCTAAATAATTAAATCAAATGAAAAAAATTTTACATTACACATTTCTACTATTCAGTTTATTAGCAGTTGGATTTATTGCTGGTTGTAATAAAGATGACGATGCCAATCCAGATAAATCTGATGATCCAATGGAATTTCTCAATTCTGTTAATATCAAAAAAATCACAGCAGGGAGTGAAGTGGCAACATTTACCTATGATAATAATGGTAGGTTATCGTCCATTTCCTGGAATGACAGCTACAAGAGTACTTCATATAATTGGGAATCGGAAGCAACATACACTTTTGTTTATGAAAATAGCAAGTTAACTAAAGTTAGCAGAAAAGTAGATGACACAGAGGAATGGGAAGGTGAAGAATATTCTGAAAGTTGGGAAGATGAGTTTATTTATTCTTATAACAATAAGAACCAATTAACAGAAATCAAAATTGTGGAAGAGGGTTATGATGATATTACAATTCAAAGAGTGTATAACAATGAAGGACTGATTACTAAACTAATTAGTGATTTTGATGAAGATGTTTATACTGATACCTTTGAATGGACTGAAAAAAATATTAGTAAGGTAAGGATTTATGGAAATGGAGAGACGCATGCAAGAAAATCATTAGTTAATCGCAATTCAAGAAAAAATTCCAGAATCCTAAACTTAACAGGGGCAAGAATTAATAATGATGGAGTGTTTGAAGCAGAAATCATATACTCCGAATATGATAATAAAAACAACCCCTTCCATGTGTTAACATTGATTCAGGAAGATCCTAACTTCTTCTTTTATTCGGCAAATAATCCAGGCAAAAGCTTGTATCAATCATACGATGAAGCTGGGGAAGACGTGTTATACGAATGGACAGAAAATTTTACGTACCAATATAATGAAGAAGGTTACCCTACTCAGATCACTGTAAATGGCACTGAAGATGGTCAACCCACAAGTTATTCCATACAGGTTGAATACAAATAAGTAAGGAGAGAATAACATTAATATTTTATATCATAAACTCATTGTAAGAAAAAAGGGGTGTCTTTGCCCCTTTTTTCTTTGAGGATAAATTGAGATACATGGAGCATCACCAATGACGTGTTCATCAAATCAATCCCCTGGCTTTTAATTCCAGGTATTTGTTGATGGCGTTAATGGTTAAATTTTGAGGTTCTGTTAAAATGGAATGGATGCCATGCTGATTTAGTTCTTTTACTATCATCCTTTTTTCGAATGCAAATTTCTCAGCTACGGTTTTATAAAAAATCTCCTGGACATTTTTTGGTTTTTCCTCCAACACCTTGAACAGTTCAGTATTTTTAAAGAAGACCACTACCAAAAGGTGAAATTTTGATAACCTGATCAAATAATTCATTTGCCTTTCGAGGGATGAAAGGGATTCGAAATTGGTAAAAAGCAACAAAAGACTACGCTGTCTGATATGGTTACGTACCAATGAATATACATTGGTAAAATCCGATTCTTTGAAGGAAGTCTTTTGCCCATACAATGCCTCAAGTATCAGCATCATCTGTTTATTTCTTTTAGCCGCAGGCAAAAAAGTCTCAATCTGCTTCTGAAATGTAATCAATCCGGGTTTATCATCTTTCTTTACAGCAATATTCGAAATAGCAAGCGAAGCATTTATGGCATAGTCCAACAAAGTCATTCCTTCGAAAGGCATTTTCATCGTTCTTCCTTTATCAATCAGGGAATACACTTGTTGGGCCTTTTCATCCTGGTAGGAATTTACCATGATGTCCCGTTTTCTTGCAGTAGCTTTCCAGTTAATCGTTCTGAAATCATCACCCGCCACATATTCCTTGATTTGATCAAACTCCATCTGCTGCCCTATTTTCCTGATTTTCTTAATCCCCGATTCTATCATATGATTTGAGAATGCGAGCATTTCATACTTCCTCATCTGGATAAATGAAGGATAAACAGGCACCTCCGTATCATGTTTGAATTTGTATCTCCTGGAAATCAATCCTATTTTTCCTCGAACAAATACATTGATCAACCCGAAAGCATAAACCCCTCTTTCTACCGGATGAAGTTGATAAATGATATTCCGGGTCTCCCCTTTTTTCAGAGTTAGCTTGAATTGCAGGTCGCGTTTCTGGAACTGAAATGGGATTTCATCAATAACCAGTGCATGAATATCGAATTTGTAAAAATTCTCAATGTACACCGTCACCTGATTATCATCACCATTGGAAAGCCTTTCTCCCACTGTTCTTCTTGAAAAAATCCCTTTCCGTGTATTAAAAAGAATCAGCATATCCAGTATCACCATCACAACCATGACAAGGAATAATACCCGGGCTATGACAAATATGGCCGGTATTATAAATCCAATAATGAAAATTACCACCAGAACACCTAAGACCTGGAAAAATAATTTATTAAAATATAGTGATCGGATAAATTTCACGAAGTTAATGGTTAAAAATTATCTGGGTATTTCTATTGAATCCACAATCTGTTTGATAACTGTTTCCGGATTTACACCTTCCATTTCTTTTTCAGGAGAAAGAATCAACCGGTGCTTCAAAACCGGGTTAATCACAAATCTGATATCTTCCGGGGTAATAAAATCACGACCATTCATGGCTGCATAAGCTTTGGAAGTAGCTAATATCGCCAATGAGGCCCGTGGTGATCCTCCCAAATAAATGTCAGGATGGTTACGGGTTTGATGAATAATTTTGCCGATATACTGCATCAACTTTTCTTCCACATGAATACTCCTGATGGTTTCCCTGAAACTAAGGATTTCTTCTCCACGCAATACGGGGTTGATATCATCCAAACGGCGGTAACTGGTGTTTTGATGAAAGCCGTTTAAAATAGCTACTTCCTCATCGAGGGTTGGGTAACCCACTTCTATCTTCATTAAAAACCTGTCAATTTGCGCTTCGGGCAATCGATAAGTTCCTTCCTGTTCGATAGGATTTTGGGTAGCCAGCACAATATAAGGATCTTTCATGATATAGGTAGTCCCATCAATGGTGGCTTGCCTTTCTTCCATTACCTCAAACAATGCCGATTGTGTTTTGGCTGGAGCCCTGTTTATTTCGTCAATTAAAATAATGTTGGAAAAGATAGGCCCGGATTTAAATTCAAACTCCGACTTTTTCAGATTAAATACCGACGTACCTAATACATCTGAGGGCATTAGGTCGGGTGTAAACTGAATTCGGGAAAAATCCAGGCTAATGGATTTTGCGGTTAATTTTGCTGTCAGGGTTTTGGCGATTCCGGGCACTCCTTCGATTAATATATGACCATCAGCAAGAATAGCGGTCAAAATAAGGTCTACCGTCTTATGTTGACCTACAAGAATTTTCCCAATTTCACTTCTTACCCTCTCCATACCTGATTTTAGAGCAGACAAATCGATACGGTTTGTAAATACTTCTTCCTGTTCCATGATGGTTCAATATTTTTTATAATTCGTTTCTAATGTTAACATTTTAATATTTTCAATTCTAAGTTTAGCTGGCATAATATTCCTCAATTTTATTGTTGAGCATGACCAGAGAAGCGTTGTCAAATGTTTGGATTTGCTCAACATGAGTGATCAATTTGATCAATTCTTTCACTTCTTCGGGATCCCGGTTAGTCTTTTGAGCCAATTTCATAGCAAAATCGCTATCCAGCTTATCTGTTTTTAAGTAATACCTTCGCCGCAGGAAATCCAGAAAGTAAGTGATCTTTTTGGAAGCAATATTTTTATTATTTCCCTGATTAAAATAGAGATTACCTATGGTATCAATAAAATTTAATGTCGAATTTTCAGGCGGTTTTATTACTGGTATCGGCCTTTGACGTCTTTTCGATTCAAAAAGCATAAAAATTATTAAACCAGCAATCACCAGATAATATGCCCAGGTAAGGGAAGGATTTGTGAGAATAAACCGTAATTTGGATATTGGTTCCAACCTTCCGTACTGGTAATAATTGGTGAGGTGCAAATTTTCAGCAGGCATCAATGACAAACTATTGGCTATAAACCAGTGATTATCCTCTTTTAAAAAATAATAATTGGTAAAAGCCATTGGAAGAGTGCTCAATATCAGGGATCCTTCGCCCATTTGATACCTGATCAAACATGGATCTTTATGCGAGTTGGTTGCCAATACATCAGCTCTCGTGCTGTCGAATGAATAAAAGAATAATGAGGAATGATTGGGCATATATTTAAATGGGCCCATTTCAGGAAAAGAAAACCCTGAGGACATATAAACCATACTGGTGTCAGTTAGCGACATGGAAAGGCTTCTGGTAATCGAATGACTAACTGATATCTTAAGCGAATCGAAAAATTTTCCACTAAACCAATCGGCGGCAATAAATACATGTTTCCCCTCCTCAAGCATCTCAAACAATATTTCTTCATCTCCTTCTGAGGGAGTAAAAGAATTACAGATTATCAAGAGGTTTTTAAAATCTATATCTTCCTCATAAAGATCATAAATAGTAGCATTGGAATGGGTAATTTCCTTGCCCTCAAATATTTCTGGCAACAACTGATCAACAGCATATGTCCCGAAAGGTATTTTATGGTTTTCATCGAAGGTTACCTGCCAATTGACCGGTGGTGGTGATAATGTTTCCACCAGAATGTACAATACAAACATGGATATCAGGATGATGAAATATTTTATATCTTTCTTCTTCATTTCATCAATTCCTCCTCCAATTGTCGGAATACACCATGGGCTTTTTGAAAATTTTCTGTTTTAATATCAAATTCCCCGTACCAGGCATATTCAAAAAAATAACCCAATTGGCTGAAAGATGCTTGCAACTTATCACTTTTCAGCTCATGTTCGTATTCTTGATTAGTCTTTCCCGGAACCCACACAATCTTTTGCTTATCTGATAATTTTTTTAGGGCAAAAAGGTATAAATAACGAATGGCTGTTCGGTAAGCCGATTGTCTAACAGCTTCATCAATCAATTTATTAAAATCCATTTCATGGATATTCTCTTCCTCTACTGTGTAATCAATATTTCCAACATCACTGGATATAAAAACATTGTTATTAAAATTGATATCCAACACTTTTATGAGAATGAAAACCGTACTGATAGCCAGGATTCCTATTAGGATCCACGAAGATATTTCAGGTGCATTAATGTTGAACAGCTTTCTGAAAAACCAGTTTAACATCTGGTTGATCAATCTTTTAATTTTACTCCAAATTCCCGGGTCCTCTGCTATTCGACTTTGGGTATAATCAAAATCATCATGGTTTTTAAGTTCCTCCAGTTTGGTTTGATCGAATGATCGGATAGTCACAGGCTTTGAAGCAATACTTGTAGTATCACTTTGCATGCCAGATACAGGCATGAATGATATCAACCAAATAAATAATATGGTTAGCAATCTATTCATCCTCTGCCGTTGATACCACCCCGATTTTATTAATTTCTTCCAACAATCCTACACCTTCTTTTCTTTCCACGAGATTGAAATAATGAAAGGCCATAGCGGTATAGGTGATTGCCTGTAACAAGAAAAACATCACAGCAGAAAGGGCTGACGATATCGCACTGATAATATTTAATACAGGTGAGTTGGTGATAATCATTTCTTCCATACTTTTTACAGAATGGTAGGTATAAAATCCATAGGCAATCATGGAAGGCACGGAAACAGAGAACGCCAATGAATACTGAAGAATGGTTGTGATCGCCATAATACCAAAAGTGACCCACCAAAATTCAGAAAGCAAGTCGAATGTTCTTGAAAATGCCGAAAAGAATCCTTTGCGTTCATGCACCATAATGATGAAACAGATGGCTGTGATCGCATTGACAAAAACAGCAACGAACATGTAAATAAACATGCCAATAAATGGGATGATATTTACAAAAATCTGCACCAGAAAACTGATAAATGCCAGAAACAGTGCAGCCAAAAGCAGTCGCCAGAAATCCTTTTTTAACCACTTTCCCAAGTCCCTGATTTCTATCTTTATTTTAGCACCACTTTCCACATATACTTTTATATAATCAAATATAACTGCAGCTACCATTACCAGTGCTACAAAATAAGAGAAAAAGGTCAACAGCAGGTTAATAGCGAAACTTTTGGCACTCTGATCTACATTAGCTTCCGGGTTGTAGCTCACCTGGATCATGTCGATGACAAAATTTACCATATAATGGAAAAAAATGCCTGTGATCAACGCAATGGGAGCCACGGTAAACATTAATATTTTAAATATTTGGGAAAAGTCCTGCCTCAAAAACCAAAAAGTAGCGTTTAAAACTTCTGAAAAACCTCTTTTTTCCCTGAAATTAATTTTCTCCATACCGGCTTTTTTTATAATAGATTCTTGGGAAAATAACGTAATAAAATAATATCAATGCAAAAGATGCTGCAATGATCAATGCCTTACTTGTCCAATGTAAATGAAACATTCGGGTGATATATGATTCCAGAAAACCAGCTATAATAAAGAATGGAACCAGGCTAATCATGATTTTCAATCCTTTTTTCGCTCCGTTCTTTAATGAATGAAGTCTTTTATACGATCCTGGAAAAATAAAACTATTGCCCATGACCATGCCTGCCCCACCTGCAAGCACTATGGATGAAATCTCAATAGCTCCATGGATCCATATGGAAAGAAATGAGTCAATAAATAGTCCCTGTTGATGAAAGAAATATTGGAAAGTCCCTAACATTATACCATTTTCAACCAATATATATACTGATCCAATGGAAAAGAAAATTCCCAGGACGAAAGTATTTATCGCTACCATTATATTATTTAATGTGATCCTTAAAAAGAATTCACTGCTTGATCCAGATGCATATACACCCATCGGTTCCCCGTTTTTAATATTTTCCAAGGTCATATTGATATACCCGTCACTCAATACCAACCTGGAATAAGTTTGATCAAAATGGGTGGATATTACACCAATAGCAATGGCTATCGAGAAAAATATTAATGAATAAAGGAAGTAAATTCTGCTTTCGTAAAAAACAATTGGCAATTCTTCTGTCCAAAATGTAATAAACCGGTATTTTTTTTCACGCTTGTTCCGGTAGATTCTATGATGAATCCTGGATGCCAATGTATTTAAATATTTATGAGAACGGGATCCGGAATACTGCGTCTGGGCGAATGCAAGGTCATCTGTAATTTTTATATAAAGATCAGCAAGTGTATCCGGATTAGTATTTTGAGAAGGAGAGTTGATCAGATTTTCAAAATCATTCCATTTTTTCTTGTTGTTTTTAATAAAAACCGATTCTCTCATAGTATTTTTGAATATTATCCGAAATATATAAACATTCTACATAAATGCAAAAAGTTACTGTTGAAACTACACAGAATGTTAGCATAGAATATTACATTGCCAGTGTCGGCGATCGTATTGTAGCATTTCTAATCGACACGGTGATAAAAACACTTTATGCAATTATCGGGGTTGTCATCATGATCAAGCTGGATGTGGATTTAGAATCCACCAAAGATTATATTTTTGTGGGAGTTTTTCTGTTCCCCTATGTTTTTTATTTCCTAATAGTAGAACTGTTGATGGATGGTCAGAGCATTGGCAAAAAGATCATGAAGATCAAGGTTATAAAACTGGATGGATCACAACCTAATCTGGGCGATTATCTGATAAGATGGTTGTTGAGAATTGTGGATTCATTCTTTGGTTATGGCGTAGGTCTTATTGTGATTATATTGAATGGAAAGGGTCAAAGATTAGGGGATATTCTAGCCGGAACTTCCATCATCAAACTCAATAGAGAAGAAGAGGTGAGTTATCACCAACACATTGATTCACCCGAAGAAGATTATGAACCTGTTTTTCCGCAGGTAATTCGGCTTTCCGATAAAGATATTGAAACCATCAAACAAACACTGATCTTTTACAAAGAATCAGGAAATCCCAGGTTGATCGTCACTGCCACAAACAAAGTGAAAGAGACCTTGAACATTGAAAATGATCTTCCCCCTATCAAATTTCTGAATGTGATTATTAAGGATTATAATTTTTTGACCGGGAAGATGATGACTTAATAGCCTTCCAAAATAATTAGCTATTCTATATTAACATTGACCTTCTTCTTTTCCAAATCCACATAAACCGGGAAGTGATCACTGAACCCTCCTTTATAAATTATACCCTGGTAGGTTCTGAATGGCCGACCGGTTTTTTTATCCTTTAGCCAGTCAGCTTTAAAAATTACCGGTTGACTAATTGTTAATGATTTACCATAATAAATAGCATCAGACACAATGATCTGGTCGAAAAGATACCATTGCATAAAAGCATTATTAAATGCCAAAGTCCCCTCACCTTTCTTGTACAAGTCATTCATGATATTGACCAAGCCCGAACCCTCTCCAGCCAGTAACATCATACTTTTATCATCCGGGTTATCATTAAAATCGCCAATAATAACAATTTTAGGATCTTTTTCATGTCTTCTCAACGAATCAGTCAATGTCTTCAGCACTGAAGCTGCATAAATTCTGCGTGGCTCAGATCGCATCTGTCCACCTGAACGCGAAGGCCAATGATTGACAAAAAGGTGGATGGTATCTGAGCCAAAAACCACTCCCTTTACATATAATATTTCACGGCTTACCCATTCTACGGGATCTCTTCCTTGAACGGGTATAGG
>JAEWLI010000100.1 GCA_023393375.1 Bacteroidota bacterium | reverse complement strand
GGGTGGAGCACATCTGCTTTTATTCCCGCCTCCTCATAGGCTTTTATATCATGAGAAATTCCTGTGAAGACATTTAGGGAAGCAATATCGGTTTTATATGATTTTGTATCTATTTCTTTTGCAATTTTTGGCAAAAGAGAGATCACCATATTTAGCCATTCGGTGGTATATGGTGCTAATTTTTCTGCCTTAATGTTGGCTGTGCCCACTAAGGCAGCACCCTGTAAAAATCCTAATAGTGTAGGCACCAATGTGCTACCTACACCAAGTTCATAAAGTTTAGCGAAACCAGCGTCGGAACCCAAAAAAATACTTCTACCACCGAGTGTCATCAATGTAGATTGATAAAGTTTAAAAGCTTTTTCATTACCGCTATAAAAAATTAAAGTTTCTGGTTTCCCGATGGATTGTGGGATATCCATGATGGCACCATCAATATATTTTGCACCATATTCAGTTATAATTGATGCTGCTTTTCTTGCATCCTCAGGTGTACCTGTATTGAGATTCACCCAAACTTTATCAGTCATTGAGCTACCAATCTGTTCTATGATATTGAATAAAGCCTCATAGTTAAGGACACAGGCAACCACCAATGGACTTGCCTGCACCGTATCAATTGCTGAGGCACCAAGCTTTGCCCCTTTGACTAAAAGCTTCTCCGCTTTTTCAGCAGTTCTATTCCAAATCGTTGTAGTATATCCAGCATTTAATACTGCTTCGGTCAAAGCAGTTCCCATATTCCCTAATCCGATTATTGATACCGACTCCGAGGTTTTATTTTTTGAATGCATAAAATGACTATTTATGTTAATTTGATTGATTTATGTATTTTGTCTCGCACTTTATATAAGTCTATGCTGATTTAGATTCATGTTTAGTTTTCATTACTCAATTTTTTGTGATGATGCAAAAGTGAGTATTTAAGATTGAAGGATCCCTTTGAAAAAGTCGGTAGATTCTTTAAGAAAGTCGGTATTCTAAAAAACGGTATTACGCAGGTTACATAAATTTGATCACTTTTCAGTCTTTTATAAAGAAACAAGCCAAACACATACCAATCCGCATTTTATTATGTAAGTCCCGACTTTTTCAAAGGGATGGTCTATTCTTGTTTTTGGAGTTTTGCATAAAACAAAACAAATGAAAGCAAGATGAACAACAACACACAAAAGAAAATCACTATCATTGGATTGGGGCCTATGGGGCAAGCCATGGCAAAAGTATTTGTATCGCATGGTTATAAAACAACTGTGTGGAACAGGACCAAAAGAAAAGCAGAAGAATTGGCTAAATCTGGTGCAATACATGCTCCGGAAATAGAAGACGCACTAAAAACATCAAGATTGGTTTTGGTGAGCCTTACTGATTATCGTATCATGTATGATGTGCTTAAGAATCATACTCATGCCTTAGAGGGCAAGGTGATAGTAAACCTTAGCTCCGATACTCCCGAAGCAGCTAGGGAGGCATCAAGA
Source organism: Bacteroidota bacterium (assembly GCA_023393375.1). Classification (GTDB taxonomy): domain Bacteria; phylum Bacteroidota; class Bacteroidia; order Cytophagales; family Cyclobacteriaceae; genus JAEWLI01. The sequence continues at coordinate 49,312 of JAEWLI010000100.1, read as the reverse complement.
TGGGCTAAGAAATATGGAGCAGAATTTTTGACAGGAGGCATTATGGCCGATCCACCTATGGTTGGCAAAGAAGGGTCTTATGTGCTCTATAGCGGAGATGAAGCACTGTTCAAACAGTACCAGCCCGTGTTAAGCATATTGGGAAGAGCCGATTATGTGGGTGCTGATGCAGGAACTGCCATGTTGTATTACCAGGCATTGCTTGATATACTATTTTCCGGTGCCATTGGTGTATTGCATGCAATGGCTTTGGTAACATCTGCCAAAATTCCTGCTGGCAACTTTGAGCCTTATGTAATAGAAATGCTGAATAGCTTATCCTATTTCTTTACGGAGATGGCCCATGAAATAGAGAACAAATCATATGATGGGACTATGAACAACATGAATATGATGACAGCAAGCATGAAACATTTGGTACAAACCAGTAATGATGCGGGGATCGACACCCAACTGCCAACAACAATCCTGAATATCTTTAAACTTACTTTAGAAGCAGGTCACGGAGAAAGCGGCCTAACCAGCTTAATAGAAATATTAATGGAGAAGGAAGCCGCCTTGGAAGATAAACTGTAAATAAAACAAAATGCCATCCGGATAGGGCAAGTAATGGCAACATGGCATACCATGTTTGGTAGATTTGTTTCTGCTACCATTGTGTTGGGTGATCCTATTTTCCAAATCTTGGGCAATACCGCAATAATACCTTTTGCTCGATGATCTGAATAAAATATGGTCAACATAACAGTAAAAAGGCCGTCCCTTTATGAGACAGCCTATTAGCAAATTATCCGTCGGGGTGACAGGATTTGAACCTTCGACCCTCCCGCCTCAAGCGGGATGCGCTAACTGTGCTGATTATCCAAGAGGATCACCTATACCATTGTCGCCTAAATACCTTTTAATTCCCCTCTTTTTAATTTGGGATTCTAGACGTACTGCCTCACGCCTGTCATCACATTTTATTGTGTGTATGACGATCCAAGGAATGCCCCTTTTTGTGGATTTGTTTCTTCCCGAATTGTGCTGCTGAAGTCTTTTTTTGATATCATCCGTTTGGCCGCAATAAAATTGTGAAAGAGATTTGCTGTATAAGATATAAACTGTCATAAAAAAAGGCTGTTTCAGGTAGAAACAGCCTCCCAATCCGTCGGGGTGACAGGATTTGAACCTGCGACCCCTTGCACCCCATGCAAGTGCGCTAGCCGGGCTGCGCCACACCCCGAATTTTACAATAACGTATTAAAGAACTATTTCAAATATACAAGTGTGACACCGATCCACCTGCGACCCTCCCGCCTCAAGCGGGATGCGCTAGCCGGGCTGCGCCACACCCCGAATTTCATGTTGCAAAAATAACAAAATATTGATTTGACTATCCATATAATCAAGGATTTTTAGTGATAATCAATAATTTAGTTGTTTTGAGGCAATTTTATATCAAATATGCACCCCGGGGCAGGAGAAAAGGCGGTTTATTGTATTTGTACTTCCTTCATTTCTCTTTCTGTAATGTTATACCAAAAATTATGGTATTCATCTTTATTTTCAATAGGGGCATCAGGTTTTATGCCTGGAGATATTTGTTGCAACGCATCTATCAATACAGGATAAGGTCGATAACCGGTCAAAATAAGCCCTTTCTCTTCAGTTTCAAAGGTCAAAGTAGGAAACCGTCCTATCCCGCTTAATTTTGCCTGCTGAAGGTCTACCTTAAAAGCTTCAGCAGCACTACCATCATCAAGGGTTTTTAAAAAATCTTGGAAATCAAATTCATTGTTTTTTGCGGCAATATTTTCAGCTATTTTTAATAATTCATCCCTTTTTGATATATTAATCCCCTTCACCATTACAGCTTCCCGAAGTTCTCTAAGCATCATTTCTTCCAATCCGGGTGATTGTATTCCTGCTCCTTTTACTGCTATGCACGAGGGGAAAGATGATTGAGGAGGATCTTTAAACCAAATACTGTCATTCACATTCATTCCTGTGGTGTAATAAACCTCCCGCCATAATGGTCCCATCTGCAATGGCTTACTGATTGAATTCATGGGATCATTATAACGTTCCCAATTGGGAATCAATCCTCCCATTACATACTTCCAACTGATCTGGTTACGGAATTCGAACCTGAGTCGCCGCCATTGCGGTTCAAATCCCCAACTCCAGCAACAAAGGGGATCTGTATAATAGGTAATTTTTATGATTCCGGAATTATCACTGTTTTGCATATGTGTGATTATATTTAAAGAAACCGACACAATCAGATGCCGGTTTCTTAATTTAGGATATTTCTACTTTATTAATTTGATCAGCTATTTTTTATACACGCTCCACTCTTTTGAAACTGATTTTTTTATTTCATCACTTCTCTGTTTGCCAAGTTCTTTGTTCATCTTTTGAACAGTTTCCTCAGAACGGCTGTCTTTTGAAGCTTTATGGTCAAGCAAGCCATTTGTTTCTATTACATGTTTTATTGGATCACTAATATAATCCCATGTTTCACCTAAACCTGGACTCTTACCTTCATTCCATGGCCCCCGAACATCTGTTCCATTTGACAAATTAAAATATGTATTGCTATATTTTGGATCGCTTTGAAGGATTCCCGGAGGAAAGTTTGGCTGAATGGTATCAAGAGCAGCTTGGAACATCTGAAAATGCGCTACTTCCCTTGTCATAAGAAAGCGAAGTGTTTCTTTTACATAAGGATCATCGGTAAATTGCATCAGGTATTCATATACAATTTTAGCACGTGATTCTGCTGCAATATTTGAACGCAAATCTACGGTCAAATCTCCATTTGCTGTGACATATGAGCCAGACCACGGTACTCCTTGACTGTTGGTTACGGTTGGACCACCTCCACTCAAGGCAAAAAATTGTGGATTAACCATTGCTTCATGAATCACGCTTTCTTTGGCTCCTTTGCCTTTTAACAATTGCATGATTTCTGAATTTTCGGCAGCATCTTTTAATTCGCCGTTTATTCCATTGAGCAACATTTGTATGGTAGCACCTACAATCTCCAAATGACTAAATTCTTCAGTGGCTATGTCCATCAATAAGTCGTATTTGTCAGGATACGGTTGACGTACAGAAAATGCTTGTGTAAAATATTGCATTGCAGCCTTTAGCTCACCGTTGGCACCGCCAAACTGTTCCAGCAGTAGGCTGGCAAACTTAGGATCTGGTTTCGAGACCCTGGCATTAAATTGAAGTTCTTTTATGTGATAAAACATGGTCTATAGTTTAGGTGAAAAAATAAATATAAACATATAACCTGCTTAATCTCAGATAGTTCCAGTGCTTTTAGAAAATAGAGTTAAATTCTTGTATTGAGATTTATTTAATCTTTATCACCTATCTTGATTTCCAAGAATCACTTACAGCATGAATTTTTACCTTGCACATCTACATTTCAGAAAGTTCATAATTTTTAATACTTTTGAGTTTTCTAACTATAAATTTTATTTTTTTATGAAACTATCTATTGTCAAATCATTTTTACCATTTAGCATTTTTTTGATGGTAATGGCATGCGGCGGAAGTACGGATGTGGTTGAATCTGGAACTTATCAAGGTGTTATTAAAGAAGTAGAGCCTGAGAAGACCGAGATTTATGTAGAAACGGCGGATAATAAGACGCTTGAACTCTATTTTACCGAGGAAACTACCCTGACTCAAAATGGGGAAACCGTTGAATTCGCTATGCTTAGCGAAGGTCAGAATGTTGAAGTCCAGGTAGAAAAAGTAGGTCAACGCTTAGATCCTATCTCTGTAAAGATACTAGACTAAATGACAGAAGTACCTGAATTCTGGCGGACAGAGATTTGGCATCCTTTGTCCGTTCATTTTCCTATTGCACTGCTTATCATAGCCTTGGTTTTTAAAGGCATCAGCATAAAAAGCTCTAATCTTTTATGGCAAGAAGGAGGGGGTGTACTTCTGTTATTTGGCGTAATCACTGCTTGGATAAGTGTTTACACGGGAGAACAAGCCGATGCAGTAGTTGTCAGATCATTATGCGATCCCACGGTATTGGAAGACCATGAAAATACAGCTTACGCCTTATCATGGATTTTTACTACTGCCCTAATACTTGATGCCGCTTATTGGAAGAACCTATTGAACGTTAAAAAACCATGGTTGAAATTTGTGATTTTCTTCATAATGCTGGTTGGGGCAGGTTTTCTTATTTATACCGGTCATCAAGGAGCTGAACTGGTTTATCAACAGGGGGCAGGTGTTTATCATCCTTCTGAGGACTGCACCGGATTTTAAACTTGATTGTATTCAAATTTGTATCGAAGGAATTTCTTCACATATTGATCTATTCACTTGAAACGAACATCCAGTTAAACACCACCTTAATTGCCCCCTGCAACCACTGGTTTCCGATTTTCTTTATCCATTTTGTCAGGTCGAAGTCCGAATAGTGGCCTGATAAACTTTATTCTCCTAATCATAAATTCATAAATTAAAAAACAACCAACAAAAGTAAATATTAGTAGCAAAATAAATTGAACAGGAGCCGCTACATCAATTTTGAAGATGAGAGCTGATCCGGCATACAAACAAATCATATGGATGATATAAACCGGATAAGCCGCCTGGCTCAGGTAACTTAATGTTTTGCCCGGACGGTTCAAATATTTATATCCTAACCCTAACACAGCAGTGATCCAACTGATTGATTCAATGGCTACCAGGTAAATTGGTGGATACTGATAATAAAATGTCAAACGCAACACAAAAAGCAGGATACCAAATGATAAAAATAATAACCGCCACTTTAAAATCATTTGCCAAAAGGGCTTTCCACTCAATACAAAACAAAACCCAAAGAAAAAGGCGATCAGACCAAGAAAAAATCCGTGCCAGGTCATGGCATACATTTCATAAGGTCTGGGATTGAACAATACTGCTTCAGCAACAAAAGCAAAAGCTGCCCCAAATATGCCTAACGGAGAGCTTATTAAACATTTTATTTTCCTTACTATATTGCCATCCTCATTTCTTTTTAACCAGATAAAAACCGGAGAAAGGATCACCACATAGATAAAAATATTGGCCAGAAACCACAGATGACCCGGATGGGTGGAATATGAGAGGCTCATCTTATAGTAATTCTGCCATATCAATACATGGATGGGAACAATAAAGAACATCCCGAACAAAAATGGTAAAAGTATCCTGCGGGAGCGTTCTGTAATTAGCTGTCGCCAGTTTCTTTTGCGAAGGGCAAAATAGACACCCATCCCTGAAACGAAAAATAACAAGGGTATCCGCCATACATTAATTATGGACATGGGAAGCCACAAGGATTCCCATGGATCTGGGGTTACAACAAACTGGAGCATTACACCCCAGGGCTGAAAACCAACGGCGACATGATAAATCACCAGCAATCCAATAGCAATTACCCTTATCCAATCTATATCATATCGTCTGCTTAGTGTAGTCATTTTAAATTTAGCGTTTAATTAGTGTTAAAAAATTTCCCGATGGGAATAACCCACAGTATGGGATAGTTGAATTATTATTTTTATTTTTTAATGAAGGTTGTGCATTATGCTTTATAAAATCTTTGGACTTTTATAATCGACTCTCCACCTCCCCAACTCTCCAATTCTCCAACTCCCCAACTTCACAACTCATCCGTTTTTCAGCATCTCAGCTATTACAGGCCTTGTCTTTTTAAGGTAATCATAATCCAGTGTCAATCCCATCGGGCTCAGCATGGCCCCCATCATATCATAGGCCTCTTTCACCTCGGCAAAAGAACCGGCTACCGATTCATAAGCAGTAGCTCCGAATTTATTCCGGATCGTAGTATCGGCGTTGTTTTTTAATAACATTTGTACAATTTCGGGATGACAAAAAAATGCCGCTGTATGGAGTGCTGTTGATCCATCGTTGTTTTGTACATCCAGCTCTGCGCCAGCGTTTATCAAAATCTTTGCGGCTTCTGTTTTTCCAAACACTGTAGCGGATATCAGTGGGGTAGAACCCCCAAAAGGATCTTTTGTATTTATATCGCTTCCAGCAGCAATGTGCTGTTGAAGGGCTTCAAGATTGTCGGTAACTACAGCAGTATGTATATCTACCTTGGGTGGTTTAATATTAACTTGTGAAGCGTTAATCGGAGTATCGTCCTTTTTAACCTGACTATTACAAGAGGCAACAAATAAAAAACCTGTTAAAAAAATACCGATAATTTTTAATACATGGATTCGTGATTTCATTGTTTTCATGATTTAGATATTTAAATATAATTAAAAAATTTCGATGTAAAGGTCGGTGTATCCTAAAGAGAAGACTAAATAATTATGAAGCTAAAACCATGAAGTTTGATGTACAAGCCATAAATTATGACGCATCGGCATAAAATATGATGTAATTATGGCGCATAGACATGATTCATAAAGTCTCTCCACATTTTACAGACTGTTTCCTGAAGCAGCGATAACTTCAAAGTTTTGGGAAATTTGAAGTTATTTGGGGCACAATAGGTTTGATTGTACGGGAGCTTACCTGATCATTTCTGATATTTAAATAAATTTTCGATAATTTAGGATGTATATACAATCTTAAATGCTAATGGTTTATCATTGTGAAACTAAAAGTTTGAAAATGATAAACATATGAAATTCGCATATAACATTATTTATGTTGAAAATGTAACTGAAACTATCGAATTCTACGAAAAAGCATTCGGATTTGACCGAAAATTTATCACACCCGAAAATGATTATGGAGAATTGATAACAGGGGAAACAACAATTGCCTTTGCTTCTATGGCATTGGGAAATTCAAATTTCAAAAGTGGATTTGAAAAAATAACTACTTCAAAAAAACCATTTGGTGTCGAATTGGTATTTACTACCGAAAATATCGAAAGGGATTTTCAAAAAGCGATAAATTCCGGAGCAACAGAATTTGAACCCTTAACAGAAAAACCGTGGGGGCAAATTGTTGGGTACGTTAGAGATAATAATGGTTTCTTAATAGAAATTTGCACCCCAATAAAAATGGACTAGCAGATAAGAATGTAAGCAAACACAAACCATATTTATTATTTGAATTATCATGACACTTATACCATGGCATATTTGAAACTTTTTTAAACTAAAAATATCGAAGTTAAAACAAGAACCCGATAGATAACATTTAGAGGTTTGTGATTTTATAAGTGGTGTATAAAGGATAAATTTGTAGTTATTGCCCCTTTTTACAGCTACTTATTTCGATATGACAGATTTAAATCCTCCGGGAAAAGATTTTTTGAGTCAAATCGTCTCCATTGTGGAAGCGAATATTTCCAACGAACAGTTTGGTGTGTCGGAGCTTGCTGATGCCATGAACATGAGCCGCTCAAATCTACTCCGAAGGATAAAAAAAATCACCAATCTTTCTGTAAGTCAATTTATCAGGCAGATCAGGTTAAAGCGGGGTATGGAATTGCTGCAAAATTCTTCCATGAACGTATCAGAAGTTGCTTACCAAACCGGATTCAGCGATGTTTCCTATTTTATTAAATGCTTTCGTGAATATTACGGATATCCACCGGGAGATGTAGGAAAAGGGGATAAAACGGAAGAGGGTACAGTGACCGAAATCGTTTTGGAAGAAAAAACCATCGAACCAGGAAGGTCCTATCACCTAAAGTACATCATCACGGCTTTGGTTTTGATTATAGTTTTAGCTGCTGGTTTATATATTAATTCCAGACTTTCATTCTCCAAAACGGCCGACATAGAGAAATCTATCGCTGTATTGCCATTTAAAAATGAAAGCACTGACTCCTCCAATGTTTATTTTATCAATGGTCTTATGGAGTCTACGCTTAATAATCTTCAGAAAGTAGGAGGGTTGAAGGTGATAAGCAGGACGTCTTCAGAAAAGTACAGGAACACTTCCCTGTCGGTTCCAGAAATAGCCAGAGAGCTCAATGTAAATTATTTGGTAGAAGGAAGTGGTCAGAAAGTAGGTGAAAAGATCCTATTGCATATTCAGCTGATCGAGGCATTGACCGATAACCACTTATGGGCAAAGCAATACCAGGGAGATATAAAAGATATTTTCAAATTACAGGAGGAAGTGGCTAAAAACATTGCTGAAGAGATTCAGGTGGCAATGACACCAGAGGAAGAAAAGAGGATTGAAAAAATTCCCACCAAAAATCTGGAAGCATATGATTGGTTTTTAAAAGGCAGGGATTTCTTTTATTACGATGAGGGAGAGGATTTACAGAAAGGACTTTCATATTTTAATAAAGCGATTGAACTGGACAATAAATTTGCACTAGCTTATGCCAATGCCGCCATGGTTTATTTTTACATGGATATGTATCAGGAGGAAAAAAAATATAAACTTGAGCTGGAGGGATATGCCAAAAAGTCTTTTACGCTCGATCCAGGTTTGCCGGAAAGTTTGATAGCAAGGGGATTAAACCATATTTATAAAAAGGAACATGATTCTGCAGTTTTTTATATGGAAAAAGCTTTAGGGTATAATCCTAATTCTGGTCTGACCCTTCATTTTCTTTCAGAGCTTTATCATATCCATATTCCGAATACCGCAAAATATCTGGAATACGCCCTCCAAAAAGTTCAGTTGGATATTGCGGGCAAGGATTCCATAGCTGCCAGTATGGACTATTTACAGTTAAGCAATGCCCTTATCCAAGCTGGTTTTATTAATGAAGCTTTCACTTATGTGAATAAGTCATTGGATTATAACTCCGAAAATCGTTACGCTGGATATCTCAAAGCCTTTATACTATTGGCACGCGACAAAAATCTGGAAAAAACCAAAGAGCTCTTGATAAAAGAATATGATAAAGATACACTTAGGCTGGATATTTTGCAGGACGTGGCAAAAATTCACTACTTGATGAGGGATTATGAAGGTGCCAACAGGTATTATCAAAAGTTTATGCACGTAAGAGAAACGATGCAAGTAGATATTTACAAGCATGAAAATCTGAAGATTGCCATAACACTTGACAAAATAGGACAGAAGGAAAGAGTGCCCGAATTGATAAATAGCTATAAGCAAGGTCTCGATGAAGACCAATCCATTTACAGGGATTTGGGATATGCAGCATATTATTGTTGGGAAGGAGCCCATCAAAAAGCCATAGCGCATTTCAAGTTGTTTTCCAAAGAAGATAATTTCTGGTATTGGATACTTTTATTGGAATTGGATCCCGTAATTGATCCCATCAAACATTCACCTGAATATAAAAAAGTATTTGGAGATATCAGTCAGAAGTTCTGGGATACCCACAAAAAGTTGAGAGCGAATTTGGAAGCAAAGGGATTGATATAGAAGAGAATTTAGTATAAATGTGGACGGATCGAATAGGCCTTTGGTTTATTTGGAGGTTTAAGACCCCAGCGGGGTCAAATATTTGTAGCCACGGGTGAAACCCGTGGTGAAAAAGGAGAATGTTAAATCATTTTGGCGAAATTTTTGCATTTTGGTGCAAAAATTATGACAAAATGGATGATTTGAATTTGAGAATAGAAAATCAGTTTTACCTGTATGTGGTTATAAGGTGAATAGTTCTGGCTTATACGAAAATGGTAACCTAAATGTAAAAACCTGGGCAGTGATTCTGCCCAATTAAAAAAGATTGTCTGTGCAATTGAGGTACCCCGCCATACCTGACCCTATTATAAAAGCTTTAATCTTTTTTAATCAGATTGCCCGATCCGACTATTGAAACATCAATTTCAGGATTTCCCTTGTAATAAACATTGCCACTCCCGGCGATCTGAACTGCCAGTAAGGCTGCTACATTTACTTTCGCATCACCAGACCCGGCAATTCTGATATCAGCTTCCCGGACTATCATGTCATAAGAATAGATATTGCCGGAACCTGCAATATCAAATTCCTCATAAAAAGCCACCCCGGATAAAGTAATATTTCCTGAACCGGCAATTTCTCCGTAAATTTCATCAAAGTGGCCAACAACCTGTACATTTCCTGATCCGCCAATTTTGATTTCAAGTACCTCGCCGGTTATCAAACCGTTCGTTTCGATTGACCCTGAACCGGCAACGCCTATACTACTGATTTCAGGGATGGTAATATAATAAACCAGCTCATCATAATCTTCAATACATTCCTCATAACCAATATGCCAATTGCCGTTGGATATTCTTAATTCAATAAGGTCGATAATATTTGATTGCCCTTCAACAACTACCTCCTGGTTTTCACCCTGCATAAGAATAACTTTTGCTGAACCTGGTATCGTAAAACTGTGGAATGGGTCTAAATGGAGCTCCCTTGATATAATTCCTCCTCTTCCTTTAACGCAGTTCCCACAACTATTGCAGTCATTAATACAATCGTCGCAAATAATACAACTATTCAGGCACAATAAACCAAATGATAAAAAAACAAATGCTAAAAACTTCCTTTCCATGATATTTAAAAAAATTAAAACCGCTTTTTTATGGTTAAGACAATCGGAAAGCCAATTACCCTAATGCAAATCAGTAATATTTTTTAAAAAAGTTAAAGCTTGACAATAAGCTAATATAGGAATACCATTAAAAAGACCAAAATCACTATTTATACCATTTAGTATTGCGACAGACTCACCAGGATGTTCCTGTGGAATTAGTCATACTATGACTAAGAGCATTAATTTAAATTTGAAATGTATTTTGTGAGTTCAAGTGTTCTCTGTCTGGTTAATTCAAGTTTGGTTTGCGCGGCAACTATACCCCACATTGTACCTTGCATATCTGTATATAATTGATTGGAAAATTCAATTTCCTTGTCTCTAAACGCCAACCATTGCCTTTGGGCATTTCTCAATTTTACCTTTTGCTCATCTGTCAAAAGGTTTAGTAATAATTGGTATTTTGTGTTGAGTTCTTTATCCCATTTTTCTATCGCTCGAACCACACATTGAGTCATTCCTATGGTAGTTTGATTTTCACTGTAGGAAAGGCAAGTTTCTAATTCTACATCAATTGGGTGTTCTTTGTCGGTTTGCCCAAAAACACGATTTAGAGAAAGAAATAAAATGAGTGTAACTATGGATTTCATAAGGTATCGTTTTGTTTCTTTGGGTATAGTCTATTAATTGGATAATGTACAATATTACATTAAACCTTCCTTATCCCCCCGAATTTGCAATTTTATCTATTTCTCCAATTTCAATTCATCTCTCAATTTATAACTGTCAGCAATTAATCTTTTCCCGGCTATTGCATTATTCCCTTTTGCCAGATCAACTTCATTTCTGTCATTATCAAGCCATAGAAATAATTTTTCATCGTTGAAGTAATATCTGTCTTCTGTTACAGTCGTTTTGTTAGGGTCGAAAAATTCATCATCGCCATTTGCTTTCGCAGTCTGCTCGTCCCAATAGATCGGCCTGTTATAGACAAATTTTTGGTTAAAGACGAAAATTAACTTTCCATTATGGAAGTAGTACTCAATTTTATGTTTGCCTGTTTCCCCTAATAAAACCACTTCTACTAATTTCACCTCTTCCTTGTCATAGAATCCTATCGCCTCACCTCCTTCAGTTGATTCATCCCATTTGAATCATGGTCGTATCGTAGGAATCCAGATTTTCTCTGATGTGATAATAATTTTTTCTGATGTCTTTGACCAATAAGTCGTTATCCTGAGCAAATGACCCGTTGAGTGTTATAAACACAAGTAGCAATATGATTGGTAGATTATTCATGCTGTTTATAGATTACATCTTAATACTTTTTTTGAGTGTCTTTAAATTGATGACGGATGCAATTGCAAAGAAGTGACTATGATAAGGGGCATTTATTGTTCGTATTGCAGTATATTTATTTCGGTTAATTTAGATAAATTTTTGTCAGCAGTCATTAAAGGTAAATTCATATTATATGCTGTTGCACATATAATGGCATCCGGAAGCTTAACTTTATAATTCCTCCGTATTTCATTAGTGATTTTCTTGATTTCTGAATTGATATCTATAATTGTGATGGCAGTAAGAAACTCTTCAACCTTTTGGAGTTCCTCATTTGTAATATCCATGTACCCTAAAAGTTCTAGCTCTGTTATAAATGATATGTAAACCCTTTTATTGTTAAGTAATTCTGCAAGTGTTTCATCACCACCAATTAAATATAAAACGATGTTGGTATCTAGAAAAATATTATTCCCATTCATCTCTCATTCTCTTTTGAATTGAAAGAGGGTCTTCTTTTAACTTTAATATTCCGCAAAATTTATACGAGTTAAAGCCTTTAGTAAGTTTTAATCCGGATAACTTTTTATCAAATTCCTCTTTTTTTATGCCTTTTTTAATAATAGTTACCATGACAAGGTTTTTTTCAAATATAACGAAAATAATAGTTCGGTAGTTTTTATGACGCCAGATTATACCAAAGGGAAAAATAGTAAGCAGGTTCACATCCACCAAAAAATTGGACATCAGGCAAGGAGAGGATTGATTAAATAAAGGGTCTTGAGTTCATGAAATGGTAAGCATAAAAGAAGCAATTGCTAAACTATGCTTTCTATTTATTCTTTTGTTGAAAGTCTCCTTTTGCCCATTTTTCCTGTAATTCAATATATTTTTCCCTCGGTTCACAAGTCACACAATCTATATTATTTTCCTTGCAGACCTTTATGTGAAAAATCAATCCTATAATTGGATGTCCTAATATAAAAATCAACCCCCAATGCCCTAACCAATATACTAAAGCAAAAGAAACTCCCACATAAAATATAAATTTTCCTGGAATTTTCCATTTAGGTCTGATAAACCGTCCATTATGAAAATAGCCCGCAACCCAAATCGTTATGGCTATAAATAAATAGATTATTTCTATATTTATCATCCCGGCTGAATAGCGTTTCCATCCTTTTTTAACAATAATTATATTGTCATCGCGAACCTGCATTCACCACAACAGTAGATGCCACTATTGCACCAATGACCGCAGCTTGCATATCCTTGATTACTTTATCCACTCCTTGAGAAATTAAATCAGATTTCATAATTTCTTTCAACTTCTTTTTACAAAGTTTCAGCTCCTTTTTATCTGGGCATATTATTTTTTGTAGGTTACAGGCATCGATTAATCCAAGAATCAAAGCGTTTTCTTTATTGATTTTATCATCATTAAATATATTGTCACGAACCTCCTGAATGGTTTTTTCTCTAATCGAGGTATTGATCAAACGAGTGTTGTAATATTTAATACCCAAAAAACTCTTATGCGCTATCGTTATTATCCCTTTGCTCTCAAGTCCCAACAAAACCTCTTTTTGATAGGTTCTGGATCTTCGGGTTAATTTGGAAACCCATGGTTTGATTTTTCGGATCCTTGATGATTTTTTAATTTGCTCAAGGATCATTTTGTGAGGTGTTGATAAATCCGAACCAATTGATTTTACGATCAGCTGGCCATTTTCAATTTCTAAATGCCCGTCGTTTACTAAATCCAATAATATAGCACCGATCAAACCTGCACTTTTTATTTGGTCTGAAACAATGAAGCGGGCTTTAGTTGGGTGATGGATCAACAACAAAAACTTCTCGGCAGTATTTTGAATCATATTCAGTAATCTTTTGAGACAAAAGTAATACTTTGAGAAATATATCCTAATTCAACCACATTGAATGGTTCATCTACCTGATTAGTGGTTGATATAGGTAAATATTTTAGATTGCGTACAAAATAATAAAGAGCAGAAAACCCACTATGGGAAACCCCAAGGCCATAAGCAGTTTAGTGGAAAAATTCTTTTGTTTGCGAATGGTTTTTATTCCATATACGTCATATAAAAAACCAAATAAAAACTCCATAGATTTTTGAATTGTTTTATACTAAGTTGCTAACGGAAAATTATTGACTTTAGTTGGATATTGCTGTGAGGGAAAAGGACGGATCATCATTTTAAAAGGTTCAAGACATCCACTATACTGGATATCATTGATGAAACTTGATACAATTGAAAATAATTTAAGGTGAAAGTAGTTAATTTTTATTTGAGAGTATGGAAAGCAGTTTACACAAATATCCATTTTCCGTTTTAAAATCCTTCTGAAGGTTCCATTCTTGCAATATCACTATAACAATATTTTCCTCAGGTAATAATAAGATATACTGGCCCCCTTTCCCTCTTGCTGTATAAATAATCTTGTTTTCATAATTTAGAAGCCACCAACAAAAGCCATATCCTGATTCTTTATAGCAACCCAGTTCTCTAAATGCTTGGCTTTTAGTTGTGTGATGGGTAAAACTTTTTTCAACCCAGCTGGAGTCAACCAATTGCTGGCTGTTCACATTGCCTTTGTTTAAATAAAGCTGGCCTATTCTGGCTAAGTCCCTTGCTGTAAAATAGGTTTCATCCCCTCCAGCATAATATCCATCAACTTTTCGCCAGAACCCACACATAATCCCCAATGGTTGAAACAGTTCTTTATTTGCAAAATCTTTAGTCGGCGTATTTGTCGCTTTTGTGAGGATTGCTGATAGAAGCATTTGGGAACCAGTATAATATTTAAAATGGTTACCTATTTTATCTTCATCATAACCCTCAGATAACACTTCATCAACTCCTTGAGGGCCATCCCATCCTTTAAATCCACCTTGCATGGTCAGTAAATGGACAATTTTAAGTTTACTACTGTCTTTTTGTGTTTCAAAATCATTAAAAAAAGGCAGTACCAACTCATTCTCTGTTTTTAAGCTACCCTTTTTAATGGCAATTCCTATCAGGGTGGAAGTAATGCTTTTGGTGATGGAATGAATATTGAACGCACTATACTTTGTTGCGCCATTGAAATATCCTTCAATCATTAAATTATCATCCTTGATTACCACAAGCCCTCTCAGTCTCTTCCAATTATCGATTTCCTGAAGGTATTCTTCAATTTCATGGTTATTGTATCCGGCAATTTCAGGTTTTATTTTTTTCCATTGATAAGGTTCAAAATCAACCTCAAATGATTGGGATTTTGTAAATGGCAATGATAAATTTAATGGATGCCATTCGAAGAGGTAATTCATAACATTAACAGTGGCAAATAAAATAATTATGGAAGAAAAACCTAATATCAATATTGCCTTTCGATTTCTGTTAAATATCAATAAAAATAATGAAAACAGCACGATGACAAACACTGAAACAAATTCTACAGCGTTGGGATAAGGAAGGTAATAATAATCATCCTTTATTTTATAACAACCCCATATTAATAGAATTGTGAGCAGGGTATAAAATATGATTAACTTTTTCAATATTTATGATAATTTTTCACAATAAGATTTACAAAATCATTATAAATATTATCGGTATAGTGTATCATTGATCAAGATCTTACAATTATTGCAAACCTTATGGAAACTTGAATAATTATTTTCTAAAAGGGTCAAGCTACTTTTACAATATGGACATTCATGAAATTGTTCTCCTTCATTTATATGCCACCAATAATAAGTAGTGGTCAACGAGTTTAGTTTTTTTATAATTTTGATTCCGGTTTTATTTAAGTTACTTTCCTTGTTAAAAAGATCACTTATCTCATTATTATTTTCAAGCCAGATCCTATAAACTTTAATGTATTTTTCGTTCCAAATTTTAATTTCAGATTCTATATCAGAAGTTAATCCTTCAATCTCTTTGTCAAGATTACAATTTGAACAGACCAATGCATGACTGGATCATTTCTAATATTACCAACGCCATAACATCTGCTAAAAATGCCATAAAATCAGTGTCAGAAGGGGATTTAACAGTAAAAGTAGATTACGCTAATAAAGATGAAATAGGTGAAATGCTTGAATTCCTAAAAGCTATGATAAATAAATTGAAGGAGGTGATCAGCTCGATAAGTACATCCTCAAGTAATATAGATTCAGCTAGTCAACAAATGAGTTCCTCGTCTCAGCAAATGTCGCAAGGAGCGGCAGAACAAGCTTCATCAGCAGAGGAAATTTCTTCAAGCATGGAACAAATGGCGGCCAATATCCAACAAAATACAGATAATGCGCAGGAAACGGAGAGGATCGCTCTTAAAGCTGCTGAGGATGTAATGGAAGGCAGTAGAGCGGTGCATCAGACCGTTGTATCGATGAAAGAAATTGCTGATAAGATCTCTATCATTGGAGAGATTGCAAGACAAACCAATATTTTAGCATTAAATGCAGCCGTAGAAGCAGCAAGAGCCGGAGAATATGGAAAGGGATTTGCCGTAGTGGCTGCTGAGGTTCGTAAACTGGCAGAAAGAAGCCAAACAGCGGCGACTGAAATCGACCATGTGTCCAAGTCGAGCGTAGCAGTGGCAGAAAGATCCGGAAAACTTCTTGAAGAAATAGTGCCAAATATTCAGAAGACAGCTCTTTTGGTGCAGGAAATAAGTGCAGCAAGTATGGAACAGAATTCTGGTGCCGAACAGGTAAATAGTGCCATCCAACAACTTAATTCTGTGACACAGCAAACAGCGGCATCATCTGAGGAGATGGCAACAAGTGCTGAAGAGCTGGCCTCCCAAGCCGAACAATTAATGGAGATTATAGCCTATTTCAATACCGGTGAGCATATTTATTCAACAGGAAAAAAAGGAAGACAAAAAGTTAAATTGTCAAATATCAATATAGGGAACCACTCTAAATCAGTAGCTAATACAGGTGTTAACTTTGATATCTCTGATCATGATTTTGAACAATATTAACGTCTAAAAGAGGCTACGGTAAAAAGAGGTAAGAGATGTAAATCACTTGCCTCTTTTTCTATCGTTTAGTCTCCAGTCAGCACATGAGAAGATTTCCTTTAAGTTGACCTTTTTAACCTCACCCCACATTAGAAGGATATTTCATTTAAAGAGCAAGGGTAAACCTCAAACCTCAAACCATTTCAAACTTTGAACTTTAAACTTTGAATAAACCCCTTCAAACCCTAAACTATTGACCTATTCCTTCCACAAATTATTGCTCACCAGTTGATCATACACTTCCTGAAAAAGGTTTCTGCTGATCGGTAATTTTGCCTGTCCTATCACTACTTGCCTGCCATCTATCATTTTCACCTGACGGGTATTGATGATAAACGATCGGTGTATCCGCAAAAAACCATGATCCGTCAACTCTTGTTCCACCTGTTTCATGGAGAACAAAGTCATGTATCTATTCTTTTCGGTATGTATAAAAATGTAATCTACCGCTGCTTCAAAATACAATATGTCCCTCAAAAAAATCTTGATAGTCTGATGGTCTTCTTTGATAAAGATATATCTTTCTTCACTTGAATCTTTATTCGTAGGCACAATTACCTTCGAAAGTTGATACGCTTTTTTGATAGCTTGGGAAAACCTGGCAAATGAAATCGGTTTTAACAGGTAATCCACTACATTAAGTTCAAAGCCATCTAACGCATATTCCCGATGAGCGGTAGTAAATATGACCATAGGAGGTTTTTGGGTATGTTTCAGCCAATCAATGCCTGTTAATCCCGGCATATTAATATCAAGCAGCACCAGATCAACTGATGTCTTTAACAATAACTCATCCAACTCAATCGCACCTTTACATTCTCCCACAAGTGTTAAATATGGAATTTGGCGAACATACCCTGATATACCCTCTCGGGCTGTTCTTTCATCATCTACGACTACACAATTCAGCTTACTCATTTTCTTCCAGGGTAATGGTTAAATCTACTGTAAATGTTTCATCTGTTTTAGATATGTCAAGCTTATGCCTTTCCGGGTAAATTAGCGATAAGCGGCGTTTTACATTTTCCAGTCCTATACCTTCATTTTTACCTTCTTCACTTTTATAGTTGGAGTTTACGACATGAAGGACGATGATGTTACCATTCAATTCTATTTGAATATGAATAAAATAACCTTCTTCTTTTTGTCCGTGCTTAAAAGCATTTTCGATAAAAGTCAACAATATCATAGGTGCAATGAGAAGGCCTTTCGTATCATCAGGAAATGTGTACTTCAAGTCCAGGAAATCTTCTTGCCTTAATTGTTGAATCTTCAGGAAATTCTCCAGACTTATCAATTCTTCTTTCAAAGTCACTTTGTTTTTTTTGGCATTGTAAAGTTGGTGACTGAGTAATTCTGAAAAACGGATCATCACTTCCCGGGCTAAGGTGGTATTGGTTTCCATTAAAAAATATATGGTGTTCAGGATATTAAAAAGGAAGTGAGGTTGCAACTGAGCTTTCAGCATATTCAATTCACTTTCCATATTTTTTCGTTCCAAATCCCGTGTATATTTTTCTTTGACATACCATTCTCTGACCAGAAACAATGCCATTGTGATTAAGAGTAAAATGATGTTTTCAGAACCCAATATCACATACCCGTCCCATGAATAAAACTTTTCTGCACCATCAGGAGCTTTCAACACTTCTCTAAAAATATACTGGTAGATGTGATAACGTATCCATGTTACAAGAATGAAACCTATGCTTAGCCACAGCAAGTAAATACTTAATCTTTTCTTAAATAAATACTTTGGGACCAAATAATAGATGTTTAAGTATATATAAGGTGCTACAGGAAGCGTAAATATTATATTCATTAAAGTATTTCCAAGGAAATCTGGATGATACACCATGTCCCTTGCTCCCCAGAGCATGAAATAAATTAGCCAGAAGATGGCATGAGCACGGATTTCCTTTCTTTTCATCATTTTATAGATTTACAAAAAATCCCAAAAAGAATGAACCGGTCAGCTGTTGGTTTAATGGGTCTCCGATCCAAGCCGTCTGGTGAATATCGATACCCAAAAACCTGGTCAATTCCAAATGGATTGCTTAATGAGCCATATATGACAGTAAATTTACCAAAAAGTTCAGTAACATAACTTACGTTCATACTCAGGTTATGGTAGGCTTTTGTCTGATCAGATAAAAACTGCTCATTATTCGGATTAAAAAACCTTCTTCCACTGGCAAAGGTATAAGTCAGTCCTGGTCTCAATCCAATTCCTTCCATGGAATAATTGGCAACCAAATTCAGCGTATGGTCGGTGACGAAACCAGGTGTGGCTGCCACAGGATAATCTTTATAATCCCGTTCTGCATCAATAAAGGAATAGGATATCCAGTAGTCCAAATTTCTGATTGTCTTTTTATCTTTCCAAAAAACGTCAATTCCCCGGCTATAACCACCACCATCATTAGTCAGTTGTTCTTCCACTTTACCCTTAATCAGACTTCGATACCGCTTGTCGTAAACCTCAATCCTGAATGAACGTTGACTGGTAATCCATTGATAATTGGCAATCAGATGAGTGGACATTTCATAATTTAAATCGGTGGAATAATAGAGATAATCACCTTCAGGTTTCTGATAAAAATGGCCATAAGCCAATGATATCTGACTATCTTTCCCGGTTTTGTAAGCCATAGATGTACGGGGAGCTATATTTAATTCACCTAGCATGTGAGAGTATTCCGATCTTAATCCTAATCGTACCGCGATACGTTTACCCAATTCTATGTCCGATTCTGCGAAAACTGCTGAATACTGGTCAGACAGCTTGCCTTGATAATCATCTGTTTTGACGGCATCTCTGTCTACATAGGTTTCCAATCCTGATTTTAAAGAAGCCTTATTGCTTAAGTCATAAAATAAATTCACCTTTCCATGAAGCATTCTTGATTTTTCATCAACTATATTGGAATCGAAAGAGAT
Organism: Bacteroidota bacterium; assembly: GCA_023393375.1. Taxonomy (GTDB): domain Bacteria; phylum Bacteroidota; class Bacteroidia; order Cytophagales; family Cyclobacteriaceae; genus JAEWLI01. The sequence goes on along the minus strand of JAEWLI010000100.1, from coordinate 29,628 downwards.
TTCGTCCTCATTTTGATTATATCCAAACCCGGCATAAATTCCCAATTTATCAGAAAGTGTACCTGTATAATGTGTATTCCAATAGAGCGTATTATTGTCATTTGAAAACAGGTGCGGTTTTTTTTCATCCTCCCAGTTGGTGGTATGCAGGCTTATTTTTCCCTGCTGATATTGTACCAGCGTTTTAAACATGCCGGATTTGGTTTTGTGCCGAAATGCCCAATTCGTGCCAAATCCCTCTGGTTTCTTCACCATATCTACATTATGTGGTACAGAATGATACAACAAACCAAGGTTATGGTAAGAAACATCGCCAATTAAGGTGGTTTGATTATTCCATACCTGTTGATGAGATAAATTTGCGCCAACCATATTAATCCCTATGCTCGATACACTACTTTCTGGAATGTCCTGGGTTTCCAGGATCAGCACCGAAGATAGCGCACTACCATATTCTGCAGAATATCCACCAGTTGAAAAAATAGTGCCTTTAAACATAAAAGGATCAAACCTGCTGCGGCTGGCAACATCCGGAGTTTCGCTGTAAAAAGGTTTTTCCACCATCACGCCATCTATGATGGTTTTGGTTTCATGAGCTTCGCCCCCTCTTACAAATAAACCTGTTTCTTCCCCAACCTGAGATACACCCGGTAGGGTTTGAATGGCTTTGTAAATATCTGCCTGAGCACCTGCATTGGTTACAATATCCATGGGTTTCAATATGGCTGCTTTTGCCTTATCACTGGCTTCAAAAGCTCCCGCTGAAATCACTACCGGACCCAATACCCTGCTCATGTTCATTAATTTGAGTTGAATATTGACTGGTTGTGTGTCTAATATGATTTGTTTTTTTGTCGTTTCAAACCCAACCGCACTGGCCACCAGGATAAAAGAACCTTTGGAATCACTATTAAAATGAAAACTCCCATCTTCATCTGATGAGCCTCCCTCGAATGTCTCATTAATATAAACAGTGGCGTAAGGTATCGGATCTCCAGCATCATCCACTACGGATCCGGATATCTTTACCTGCGCCTGAGCTGTAAATATCAACCATACTGAAAGTATGAAAAAAAATAAGGACTTCATATAATTTTTATTTTGTTCTATCTTCGTTTGATTCAGAAATCTTGGGTTATTTGGTTAGTTGAAACCATTCTTCCCGAATACCTCTTTTTAAAGCAGGATCACGTTTGATGCTTGACAATGGTGGTTGATTGGTTAAAATGACTGTTTCAACTGGTTCAGTTGGTGATCGTGCGGATATTTCTCCAAACCCTGCATACAATACATCCTGGCTTCATCTGTTTTGCCTTCCCTGAGGTAAAAACTTGCCAACGTATAATATGCCATATTTTTGCCCCAGGAAGGGCCATTATCTACTATTTGATCGGGCAGAGAAATGGCTTTCAGTAGATATTCTTCTACTTTTTCACCTCCACCATATGCTGTAGGTTTGTGGAAATCGCTTTCACCTAGTCCTAGGTATGCACGCAAGTTGTTTTTGTTTTTCTTCAAAGCTGCATTATACTGCGCTACCGCTTTAGTTGAAAGCCGCACGGCACTGTTGGGTTCGAAGGAAATGCTATATCCCAAACAATAACCCAATAAAGCGTGCTCTTCAGAACTTTTGTCCTTAATACCCTCAAGCCGTTCAATTGCATCAGTGAGGATTGCTTTGGCTTTGTCCTGAGTACCAGAATGTAGATGGTAAATACTCTGATAAAATTGAGCATAAGCAATCCAATACTCATTGGCAGATTCCCCTTGCATCAATTCTGTAATGATTGGTTCAATTTGATTTGATTGTGTGGCAAATGATTGTTCCAATGCCGCTTCAACTCTTTCCTGAATAGGTTGCTCTTGTCCATAAACCAATGAGATTAGGAACATGCTCAAAAAATACATGGTGATCTTTTTCATTTTGATAAAAGTTTAAGTTTAAAAATTATTGATGCAATGGTAGGCTTAGGGAAATGCTTAAAAAAATATGATCTGTGAATGGTAAATAAATATCTGTGAATGTTGATTTTCTCCATCAACTTGTTATTCATCAAGTCAGGAGTTTGTATGATATGGTATTTAAAGGTAATGGTAAGCCATTGCATGCTGCCCGCTCGCAATTGTCATCCTGCAAGGATATAAGGCTGGTTCAAAGCAGTAAGAAAAGTCTTTTTGATGTTCCGCTGAAGCTGTTTATTACCAGCAAAGCCCTTCAAGAGTTTTGACCTCTTGGAAGGGTTGTGTAATAGATAAATTTCGATCGATATTATAATCCGCAACCTCCAATCTCAAAAATCCTCTTCACAAAGCTCCTTATTCGCCAAAGCACCCGCCAAATTACCTGTGGACACCGCATTGGCAACCGAGCGCATTAAGGAAGAATTATCGCCACAAGCAAATATCCCTTTCACATTGGTATGTTGAAACGGGTCGACCTTGATATAACCATGCTCTGTCATCTCACAACCTAATTGCCCGGCAATGTCCGTTTGTTGTACAAAAGGGAGGGCTGCATAAGCAGCATCAAATTTTGTTGTTGTGCCATCTTGAAAAACAATGCTATTCATCTGTCCTTCCTGATGGATTATTTCAGCAATTCCGGTGGATACGATTTTGATGTGATGACGGGAAAGTTTGTCGGCTTGTTCATTTGTAAAATTGGGTTCTCCCGATGTCAGAATAGTGAGGTACCTGGTAAGGTTGCTCACCAGAGATGCTATGTGAAATGCTTTGTCTCCATTGGCTATGATAGCGGTAACCTTTTCCCTCAGTTCGTAACCGTGACAGTACGGACAATGCACCACAGATATGCCCCAACATTCAGAAAATCCCCTAATATCAGGCATGATGTCAGTAATACCGGTGGCAAAAATCAGTTTCCTTGCATGAAATATTTCTGATGAAAGCGTCTTTATGCTGAACCCTGTCGGGGTTTTGTTTCCTTTAACAGCCTTACCGTTGATGAATTTTACTGTGTTATACTTTTCGACCTGTTGTCGGGCAAGTGTTGAAATTTCATTAGGTGTCTTTCCGTCTTGTGTGATAAAATTGTGTGAATGTGGTGTTTGCCTGTTGCAGGGCATGCCACTGTCAATGATCAATACTTTTCGCAATGAACGTCCCAATGCCATTGCTGCCGACAGTCCGGAATAGCTTCCCCCTAAGATGATTACATCGTACATGTTTTTTAAGTTTAAGGTTTAATGTTCAAAGTTCAATGTTCAAAGTTCAATGTTCAATGTTTAAAGTTCAAGTTCAAAGTTCAAATTTTGAAAAGTTGATATTAGTAAAGAAACTGGTAACCTTTAAACCAGAAGGGTCATTACATTTATTCTAAATATAAATTGACTGTTGTAGAATTCAATATCACTTATATATATGTTATTATTAAGTTTTAATTATAGATAGTTTATTTTTAAGCTATAAAATATTATTCTTCTATAATTGAGAATGATTCTATTGTAAGTTATTTTATTTCTTGTATAATTTAATATTAATTGTGATTATGTAAAAATGATTATTGAATCATTAAATATAATTCTTATTTGATATGATGTTATTTTAATTTATTTCATTATATTTATTGGATAACAAAAAATAGTTTTAGTATTAAGAATATGGATTTTATATTAAGTACAAATACTTAATGTTTCATGAATGGACCGCACGATATATCATAACTAATCCATTCGGAAATCCTGTTCCTCATGATCATTTTTCACTATTAATTAAATTTCGTTATGCTCAGATTTCGTTTGCGCCAGTTAATGGACTTAAGAGGTATTAACCAACCGTATAATTTCCTGATAAGGAATGGGTTTTCCCCTAATATAGCTACACGTTGCATCAATGATGGTGTAAGCCAGTTGAAATTATCCCATATCACCAAGCTGTGTATGGCATTAAAATGTACGCCCAACGATTTGTTTGAGTGGCGGCCCAATGGGAACATAAATATTGATGAAAATCACCCGTTGAACGATTTGATAAGGGATGAAAAACCTTTTCATTTGTTCAGCAACCTGAATAACCTGTCCCTGGATCAAATGAAGGAAGTAAAGCAATTCATCGAATCGATGAAATCTTCGAAATAAAGCGAGGATGGTCCTACTATTTACAATGTAAGGGCTAATCGATAAATAAATTCAGGTCAACCAATTCCCCCATGGTTTTATAACCAGCGGCATCCGGGTGCAGGCCATCATTCTGATAAGTTGAAACCTGACTGGCAAGGTCATCCGGACTGCTTAGTGCTTTCTCAAATTCAATCACCGCATCGAACCAGCCACTGGTGCGGATCCACTCATTCACGGCAATTCTGCTTTGTTCGCTGAATTCATTGTAATAGGAATTTCCTTTGAAGGGAACAATAGTACCACCGTAAACCTTAATGTTTTTTTCGCGGGCTTGGGTAATCATTTGTTTATAGGCAGCAATCAAATCTTCTGTTCTCTTGGTTGCTGCCTCAGCAGAAGTTACACTTCCAATATCATTCACACCGTGAAAAATAATAGCCCAGCGTACACCCGGTTGATTTAGTATATCACGTTCATACCGGCTCATTCCAGTTGGCCCCAAGCCACCAGCCAATACTGCATTGCCACCAATGCCCATATTCAGGACACCGATATGTTGCGTTGCTGGATTCTGAAGTAACCGTTCTGATAGTACATCCGGCCATCGGTTTTGCTGGTCAGTGATCGAACCCCTGCCATCAGTGATGGAATTTCCAAAAATGGCCACGCTTGCAGCCGGATGGTTGGCCATTACATCTATGCGGTTGATATTGTACCACCGTTCTACTTCGATAGCTTCTGAGAAGTCTGTATTGGAAGTAACATTCCCAGGTAGCAGGAACGATGTGGTCCTGGATCCGGGATGTCCTGAAACGGTTTCAGAGGTTTGTCCATAATAAATGGTAATGGCAACATCCATTCGGGGAGTCAGGTCAAATGTAATGGGATCGGAAATAACCGCTTCTCCCGGGTTCATGGTAATTTCGCTGTTGCCATTGAACTTCAATTCTTTGTTTGTTGAAACATCAATAGAATGGCCACCAGTAGATGCGGCAATCTGCACCGATTTCATGGTGACGGGATCTGCGCTGAATTCATTTGTGAACTTTACCCTGAGGGTAGTTCCGCCCAACGAAACCCGGACTATTTGTCTCAATGAATTTTCTGATAAACCAGGTTCCGGGGGCATATTCCTTGTTTCGACCAACTGAGGGGCTGTGCCCCAAGTGCCCACCCAATAGCTGGCAGTATCATTACCGGTTTTGCTTACTTTGCAGGAGAATGAGATGAGACAAACTACCAGAATTAATGTGAATACCTTGACTACAGATGTGAAACAGGAATTTAAGATCATGATAAATAGTTTTTCATTCATTTAAAGATAATCGTTAAGCGATTAGAATCATCAATCGTTCATCTTATATTTTAACAAAACTAATAAAATTCAACAAAGGAAGTTGTAGTTGATCGAATAAGTGTGATGAATGATAATTGCTGACGGGAAAGCAAATAATAAACCTTAGAAAAATAGATCGTAAATCGTCATTCAGAATTCACCATTCACAAATCGAAATTTTGGTTTATCGCTTATATTCTTAAGCTTCTCCCATCTTAGACCCATTTTGTTGGTGAAAACACCAACAAAGAGGAAAAGAAGAAAAAAGGTGGAGTTTGATGTGTTTTACGAGCGTTATCTCCCCTCTTGTTGTTGTTTTCACCATAGTCGTCAATTTAATGGTATCATAGATTAGCGAATGAAAAATATCTGTCACGTACCTCACGGCACTTTATCTCGTTACGTATACAAATTTCTACCAAGCTTTCATCCCTCTGGGATTGGTTTATAAAGCTGACGACAAAGCAATTTATCAAGAAAAATAGATCGCAAATCATCGTTCAGAATTCAACCATTCACAAATCGAAATTTTTGATTATCGCGCTCATATCTCAAGCTTCTCATCTTATACCCAATTTGTTGGTGAAAACACCAACAAAGAGGAAGCAGTAACAAATCTCTTTCTTAAGAGTACAAAAAGTCAGAATAAACTTAAAACGTGGCCCAAGGTCCCGTAGGGACTAAAGTTTGGTAGAAACATTAAAGCAGAAACAAAAAGTCCCGTATGGGACGCGACTGACGAAATAAAAACTTCCCTCTTGTTGGTGTTTTCCCAACAAGCAGGTGAATAATTTATTAAACCACTATTTCCCCATATCACCTTCTTTCATAAGAAAAATATTGTTATTTTTATTTTCCTCAAATGGCACAGACATGGATCAAGTAGGTCAACAGAATACGTTGAATTACTAATAACAATGTGGTTAAAATGGCAGAAGTAGTAAATGATCGAAAAGTTTTTTCATTACTGGAAGTTACGCAAAGCATTCAACGGACTATTGCTGATCGGTACAAAAGCAGCTTCTGGGTAAAGGCTGAATTGATTAAGCTGAATTATTACAAACACAGCGGCCATTGTTATCCCGATCTTGCAGAAAAGAAAAACGGTGTGGTCATTGCCCAAATGAGGGCAAATCTCTGGAAAGATGATTTTTTACGGGCAAACAAAAAGTTTATTGAAATTCTGAAAGAGCCATTGAAAGATGGAATTAAGATCCTTTTTCTGGCGAAAATCAGTTTTGAACCTTCGCATGGTTTGGCTTTGAGAATTTTGGAAATTGATCCGGGCTATACACTCGGCGACCTGGAGCAGGAAAAACTGGATGCCATAACTAAACTAAAATCAGAAGGGGTTTTTGACCAGAATAAACGTCTGGCTTTGCCACTTTTGCCCAAAAGGATTGCCATTATATCCGTTGAAACCAGCAAAGGATATGCTGATTTTCTAAGTGTAATTGACAAAAATCCATGGAATTACAGGTTTTTCCACTTCCTGTTTGCTTCCGTTTTGCAAGGTGAAAATGCCGTCACAGGCATCATCTCACAGTTGGAAAGGATTAAAAAAGTAGTCCATCATTTTGATCTGGTAGCCATTATCAGGGGTGGGGGTGGAGATGTAGGTTTATCTTGTTATAATAATTACCATCTAGCCAAAGCGATTGCTTCATTTCCCTTGCCGGTAATTTCAGGAATTGGACATGCCACCAATGAAACGGTGGCCGAAATGGTTTCTTTTACCAATGCCATCACACCCACCAAACTGGCAGAATACCTGATTCAGAAATTTCATAATTTCTCTGTTCCTGTTCAGCATGCAGAGGAAATCCTTAGAGACAAATGCCTCCGTTTGCTGATGGATGAGAAAAACAAATTTCAGTCAGAGATTAAATTATTTAGATCTGTCACCACCAACTTATTTTTAAAATCAAGGAATAAAATAGATAATGAAACACTGTCACTTGATCGGCAAGCAATAAATATTCTTAAAATGAATAAAGAAAAAATAGTCGATTGGTCGAAAAGTTTGATCAGCTATTCCAGGTTCATGCATGGATATCAAAGTCAAAAGATAAGTTTAATGACTTTACAGCTACAAAAAGAGTCAAACTATTTTTTCAGAAAAAAGAAAGAATCAGTGGAACAAGTGAGGTTTACGTTATCCGATAAAATTCTGAATAGGATTAAGATCAATAAAACCGAAATCGCCGGAATAGAAAGGAACATCAATAATATGGATCCTGTGGAAGTGCTGAAGCGTGGATTCAGTATCACACGACTGAATGGTAAGTCAGTGCATTTGGTAAATCAGGTAAAATCCGGTGATGTGATAGAAACCCGGTTATCAGATGGCACCATTCAGAGTGAGGTGAAATAATCACAAAAATCATTTAAGATTATATTCGTCAAATCATTTATAAACCTATTTTTACAACACAACTTTATTTTTACATCGATGGAAGAAATAACTTATACAGCAGCTTTTGAAGAATTGCAGATCATAGTGACAGAAATAGAGAAGGGCGAAATAACAGTAGATGTTTTATCTGAAAAGGTAAAAAGGGCTGCGCAGTTGATCAAAGTTTGTAAAACAAAATTATCCTCTACCGAAGAAGATGTGAACGCTATCTTAAAAGATCTGGAAGGAAGCGGGGGGTGATAATAAAATATATCAATGAATTTGTCATTATAACTAGTTGAAAGAAAGCTTATCACCTATAACAAGATTCATTTGTTACAAATTTGGTATTGAAAAATTTGCTTGCAACACCCAAATTATGATAACATAAATGCTCATTCAACAATCAGTGCCGGAAAACTGGAAAGTAATATCCACATGTTATCTTATACCTAAATACATAAGTCTTTTACAATATTTTCATTTATAACTTCCTTTATCAATGAAAATGAATTTGTTTTTTAACATAACCTGTATTCAATTCTGTTAATAACTAACCATACGCTACATTAGGGATCATATTTAAAAAATGCAATTAAATGATTATAAGAAAAATACCCTGATAGCGTGATCCGGTAGTAGTCAAGTTTTATTTAATCACTCACATTGTACCTTTTTAGGGCATTTAAAAAATTAGATGAACTGATATACCCTTAATTTTGGAATTGCTAAATATGGGTACTTTCTAAATCCCAAAAAAATTAAGAATATATATTAGAGCACCAACCTTGATGATCTCATCATTTTTATTTGTGAATGGTACCATTCACGATGGATATTATTGATTTAGTTATATTGATTGCAGAATATGATTAAAAAAGTGAAGTAGGGCATTTCAAATCGAAAAAAGAATTGTGAAGTGTTATCAGTACTGATCATTTAATTGGCAGGTATGTGGGAAAAGGTGTTAATATGAAATTCTGGAAAACGAACCATAAGAAAAAAACAGATTCTGACACTCAGAAATCGACATTAAATAATACAAACTTTAGTATAAAGGCTGAACTCGCAAAACACAATGGCTCATTAGAGGAAAGTAACATTGAACAACATATCCTCCTATCATCAATTGTAAACGCATCAGAAGATGCTATATACAGCATTGACATTGATGGTATCATCAGAAGCTGGAATCAGGGAGCTGCCAACATCTTTGGATATCAACCGTATGAGGTTGTTGGTAAATCCTGCTCCTTACTTTTACCCCCATTTATAAAACAGGAACAATATCCTTTGTCCAATACTCCTCCAAGCGATCCATATTTACGGTTTGAATCGGAAAGAATAAAAAAAGACGGAAAGGTATTTCCAGCCTCTGTGACCCATTCCCCAGTATGGGATCAGGTTGGGAATATTACTGGTACTTCAGTGATATTGAAAGATATTTCAAACTTCAGGGAAGTTGATCAAAAACTGTGGCAGACCAACCGGATGTATGCGTTTTTAAGTGGCATCAATCAGATGTTGTTAAGGGTAAAAGATGAATCAACCCTATTCAGCGAAGCATGCAGGATTGCTGTTGAAGTGGGAAAGTTCAAAATGGCATGGATTGGAATGGAAGATGAAATATCCAGGAAAGTCAATCCCGTGGCATCAAAGGGTGATGAAAAACAATATCTGTCCAACGTTTTTATAAGCACTAAAGATATTCCAGAGGGCAGAGGTCCTGTGGGAAGAGCCATAAGGGAAAATAAATATGTTTTTTCCAATGACATTGAAAGTTGTGAAAACATGGTACCATGGAAAAAGGAGGCACTAAAAAGAGGTTACCTATCTGTTATGGCTTTTCCCATCCTGAAATCTGGAAAAGCAGCAGGAGCTTTCACCCTATATTCTGCTTTAAAGAATGTATTCGACCAGGTAGAAATTACACTTTTGGAAGAAGTTGCCAGCAATATCTCATACGCTCTGGAGAATTTTGAAAAAGAGAAAATCCGTATCCGAACTGAGGAAAAACTGAAACAAAGTGAAGCCAGATTGCGGGAGGCTCAATTATTCTCCCGTACCTCCAATTGGGAAGTGGATATATTGAACCATACTTTTAATTGGTCAGAGGAGTTTTATCAATTATTTGGTATAAGTCATAAGATTAAACCATCATTAGAAGCATTTTTATCATTGTTCCATGATGATGATGTGGAGTATGCAAAGTTAAAAATTGAAAAATCGCTTGAATCAGCTAAAGGTGCATCCTTTTATAGCAGGTTGAAATGTTGTAAAGATGATTCAGGGTTTGTTTATGCCAAATGGAAAATCGTTACGGATGAACATCATCGGCCAGTCAGGTTATATGGCATCATTCAGGACGTTTCAGATCGAAAAAAATTAGAGCGAAAACAAATTATTACTTCCAATGCACTGCAGAAAACTTTGGATGAGTTAAACAACATTTTAGATTCATCGCAAGACATGATCTGTTCTGTAGATTCATTGGGTTGTTTTATAAAAGTAAGTGCCGCATGTACTGACATTTTAGGATATCGCCCCGATGAGCTGACCGGGCGCTCTGTTTTTGAGTTTATTCATCCCGAAGACCACAAAGTAATACAACAGGTAGCCAATAAATCCATAAGTAATTTTGAAAACCGTTATTTACATAAGAATGGTTCATGGGTTCCTATTGCCTGGTCTATTAAAAGGCAACCAAAAATCAATATAACTATTGCAGTGGGAAGGAACATGACCGATAAAAAACAACTTGAAAAAGCAATTGAAGCTGAGCGGCAACAGTTTTACGAGCTGTTTTTAGAAGCACCCACAGGAATGGGTATTTATTCAGGACCGGACCATGTCTTTACAATGGTCAACCCTCGTTATTTAAAAATGATTGGGAAAGGTAATGAAATCATTGGCAAACCCCTACATCAGGTATTGCCTGAATTACAATATCAGGGCATTATTCAGATTTTCGATGGCGTATTCCTATCTGGGAGGGCCTACTCCGCCCGGGAAATGCTGGTGCAGCTGGATGTAAAAGGTAACCAAGTAGATCATTGGTTTGATTTTGTTGTACAACCTCATCGGTCTATGGATGGCACTATCGATGGTGTATTGGTTTTTGCAATGGAAGTGACAGAACAAGTACAATCCCGTCTCAAGATTGAGGAAAACCAAAAAATATTCAGGACGCTTTTTGAAGAATCTGGTGATGCCATTTTCTTGGTCAATGATTATGGATTTCTTAATTGTAATCAGGCAGCTGTAGCTCTATTGGGGTACTCTTCAAAAGAGGAATTGTTGGATTTTCCACTTGACAAAGGATCTGCATTTAACGAAGTTGAGAAAAACTCTTCACTAAGAAATGCCCTTCGTTTGATGAATCAGTCGGTTAAGCAAGGCCATCACCGGTTTGAATGTAATCTCATTAAAAAAGACGACGCTAAATTACCTGTTGAAGTAATGCTTACCACCATTACCATTGAAGGAAAAAAAGTGATATATGCCATATGCAGGGATATTTCAGAAAGGAAAATTGCTGAGGAAAAGCTCCTTCAAAGTGAAATTCGTTTCCGTGGCTTCTTTAATCTGGCACCCGAAGCTTTTTTGGTGACAGATTTACAAACAAAGAAAATCATCAGCTTTAATCACAGTGCTGTTAACTTGTTTCAGTATTCATCTCGCAAAATGTTACAGATAGATGTAATCCAGCTAAGTGCTACCTATCAACCAGATGGTCAATCTTCTGTGGACAAAGCCCGCAAATACATATCCCGGATTTTACGGGGTGAGAAACTTGTTTGGGAATGGATGATCGTAAATGCCCGGGGAGAAGAGATAATGTGTGAAGTGCGAGGTTTAACCATCAATAGTGCAGATGGCCCTCAACTGTTTACCAGCTTTGTAGACATCACTGAACGGAAAAAATCAGAACAAGCATTAATAGATCTAACTTACCGTTACCAATTGGCAACAGATTCAACCAATACCGGTATCTGGGACATGGATTTGGAAACCAATCAGCTGATTTGGGAAGACAGCATGTATACACTTTGCCGCATTGACCGCGATACTTACAAAAGCACTTTTGATGCATGGTTTAAAGTGATATATCCAGATGATATTTTGAAAGTAAATGCATCGATGGGTTTGGCGATTGAAAGTGTATCAAATAGTTTTAATCATACCTTTCGGATTTTCTGGCCTGATCGACAAATCCGGTACATCGATGTTAATGCAATCATCATCAGAGATGAAACTGGCAAAGCAACGAGGGTAATCGGAAGTAGTCGGGATATCACCGAACAAAAAGAGGCTGAACTGATGAAAGAAAAAATAATCCTGGATTTTGCCCGACGCAATAAAGATCTGGAGCAATTTTCTTACATTGTCTCGCATAATCTTCGATCACCCGTAGCTAATATCATTGGTTTGTCGAGATTGTTAGAGGGTGCTGAAGATAGCGAGTATGACCTTTTGAGCAAACAATTATTAAATTCTGTTACCCGTCTTGACAATGTGATCAGGGATTTGAATAACATCTTAAAACTACGGCAAGATATCAATGAACAAAAAGAAGAGGTGAATTTTCAGGAAATTGTTGATGATATCAAGGTCAGCATCAATAATATGGTCGTTCAAAATAAAGCAGAAATTACGACCGATTTCACGGTTGAACATATGTACACAATTAAAAGTTACATCCATAGTATATTTTTTAATTTAATTACCAATAGCATAAAATACCGGCAACCAGATCAAAGACCTATACTAAGTATAACAAGTAGCTTCACTGACTATAAAGTTATTCTTTCCTTTACAGATAATGGATTGGGAATTGACCTTGAAGAAAAAGGTGATCAGGTATTTGGACTTTATAAACGTTTCCATCCTCATATTCAGGGGAAGGGAATGGGATTGTTCATGGTAAAAACACAGGTAGAATCATTGGGTGGTCAAATATATATCCAGAGTGAAGTGAATAAGGGAACTACTTTTACTGTAGAATTTGAGAGAGATAATTAAAGCATTTTATAACTAGTAATGAACGATTTAAATCCCAGATTTATAATAATAGATGACGAAGAGGTAAACAACATCATATGTAGGAGGGTCATTACCAAACCAATTCCCCGTGCTGAAGTGATCATGTTTACAAGTCCTGAATCAGGACTGGCATATATATTAGAAAACTTTAACCAACCCGTGGCAGGAAGTACCATTCTTTTACTTGATATCAATATGCCAACCATGTCGGGCTGGAAATTTATGGACCGTTTTGAACAGTTCCCATCAAAGGTCAAAGATCAGATTAAGGTTTACATCCTTTCTTCCTCGATCGATCCAATTGATCAGGAAAAGGCAGAAAGAAATCCCCTGATCATTGATTTTCTTGAAAAGCCTCTTTCTACCGATGATTTAAAGAAAATATTGGGTGTCAAAGGTTAATAAAAAACCAACCACCACATTATTTGCCAAAATGAAGGTAATCCATGTTTTTTATGTGTACTCATAATAGCATCAATTATTACAGGCCATTCAGCAATTGGGTTAAATTATGTTAAAAATTCAATATTATAGTTAATCATACGATTTCCTCATTATCTTTAACACTGGAACACTTTTTGATGAAAAAATCTGTTCAGAATACAGATACAAATTGTTTGCTTTGAATAAGAATATAATTGTTACAGTCGTATTAATCTTTTGGGTGGTTTTGGTAAATGCACAGGACACTGACCATTCCATAAAGGTTTCAGGTGAAATCACTAGCCTGGAAAATAATGAGCCCATACCTTTTGTGCATATTATCAACACCACCAAACAACAGGGTCTGACAGCCGACCATACAGGCCATTTTCAGTTTTTAATGCACCGTGGTGATACGCTGGTGTTTTCTTCTGTTGGATTTGAAAAATATACATGGACATTATCAGAAGATGATGATAGTGAGGAAGCCCATCTTAAAATTGTATTAAAAACCTCTGTCACAGAATTGGGGTCTGTGGAAGTTTTTGCTTATAAAAATGCAGAAACCTTCAAAAAAGAATTTTTGGCACTCGAATTACCGGAAAAGCAGGAAAAAATTTATATTCCCGGTTCATATGAAGGCCCACGTAAAGAGTATAAACCTACCATACTTAATCCTATGTCATTTGTCTACGGCATGTTTGATAAAAAAGCTAAAGAACGGGCAAAGTTGGTAGAAGTACAACAAGAAACCGCACAATGGAAACAAATGAGAAAAAAATATGATTTCATTAAGCACGTAGCTGAAATTGAAGATGAGGAATTAGAAGAATTTCTGGCGTTCTGTCAAATTGATTTTCACAAAATAGAGGTTTCTACAGAATATGAACTTGCACTTGCCATCAATACTTGTCTTCCCGATTATAAAAGCTCCAGGAAATAGCAAGTCTTGTTTTACCAACTTATATTCTTTAAAAGGCTTAAAAGAACCATAACACATTAAGCACATCAATCACAAGTAACCCTTATCAAACTCACCTCACCACCAATTTCACATTTATAAATCTCGAGGAAAGACTGTTGGGTACTCCAAATTGTCTGTTATTAAAATCTTTTATCCAGGAATAACTGACGGTATTCTCATTGGCCAAAAGGTTAAGGACTTCAACTCCCAGCCAAATGTCTTTATGAAGTTTATCCGGATTTCTCTCTTTCTGCCGGGTAAGCATTTTCAAAAAACCAATATCTACTCTGGAATAATAATCACCTTGTAATGCATTTCGATAATCAGGATTGCCTGGAGGTCCAAAAGGAAGGCCTGTGCCAAATTGAAGATTCAGGTTTACCCGCATCGTGGGATCATTGGGAAAATGATCTTCGAAGAGCATACTTACAGTTAGCCGCTGGTCAGTTGGACGACGGATATATCCCTGCCCATCATGATCAAGATCCTCTTTAGTGTTTAAAAATCCTGCACTCAGCCACGATTCTGTGCCAGGAATAAACTCACCACTTATCCGCATATCAATCCCCCAGGCATATGCTTTTGCCATATTTTCTGCAAAATACCTAATTCTCACATTATCTACATCGTAGGGAATCACATCATAGAGGTATTTGTAGTATGCCTCACCAATGAATTTGAAATCCCGGTTCCAAATCTGAAATTGATGGTCTACCCCCGAGCTGATGTGAAACGATGATTGGGCTTGTATTTTAGTATTCAAATCACCTTCCATATTTCGAAATTCCCTGTAGAAAGGTGGTTGGCGGTAAAGACCAGTTGCAAAACGGAATACCCAATCTCTGGTCCACGTTGGTTGAAATGCATATTGCAATCTGGGACTAAGTAAAAATTGTCTGTTCAGCGTATGATAATGATAACGCACCCCATACGTAAAAATATGTGGTCCAAAATGTTGTGTATTTTGCACGAATCCTGATAGCTGCTGATAAGTTAGCTTGTTGGTCGAAATAACTGATTCTTCGATCGATACATAATCAGCCGAATCGATAAATGAAAATTCCTGAAGATAATCATCAATGGTAGTTTGGTTGGCTGCTACTCCCAATTCTAAAATCCCTGTTGAACCCATTCCAACAGAGAGTTGATTTTCTACATTAATTACATTTGCTTCAAGGCGGTTCCTGCCATGATTGTAATTTGTACCGATACCTCTCAATGTCAGGCATTGATCAAAGGTTTCTGAACCAGGTCTTTTGTCCACATCACAAAGTCTATACCCTCCCTCAATATCATAATATTCCCTTTCACGTGTGTGAAGTCCTGAGACGATCAGGGTATTTCTGATATTTTCATTAAAACGGTGAATAAATTTAGCCCCAGCTTGATAAGTGTCATATTCCAATACTTCTTTACCTACAAAACCTACATATAGTCGAAGTATTTCAGTAAAAATATTGCCAATATTGGTCTCACGGCTTTGAGGTTGTACATCATAATTATTATGGGCGTAAGACATTAATAAATCAATTTCAGAATGGGATTTTTTATTTGTTTTACGACCACCCGATAGATCAATATTGAAATAAGCCTGAACATCCGTAAAATTGGGCTGATATTCACCCTCAGTTTCCAAGGTATTTAAAAGGTATTTCCACTGTTTATGACGTACGCCAATCAGATAACGGAAATTTTCTGTTTTATCCGATCCTTCCACGTGGGCAGTACCACCCAATAACCCTGCGGTCAGCGATGCATCAAAACCGACAGGCTTTTTGTACGTGATATTCAAACTAGATGAAAGTTTGTCACCGTATCGTGGTTGCCAGCCACCGGAAGAAAATTCCACGCTGCCCACAAGATCCGGATTGACAAAACTAAGCCCTTCCTGTTGACCTGATCGAACAAGAAATGGCCGGTAGATCGGAATACTGTTTACATATACCAGGTTTTCATCAAAATTTCCACCCCTCACCATATAAGCTGATGAAAATTCATTTTGACCCACTACGCCTGGTAATGTAGAGAGGATTTTATTGAACTCTCCGAAAGGGGTGGGTAATGATTTTACAGACTGTGGTTTGATTTTGATCATCCCGGCCTGGCTTCTTATACGTATTTCGTGTTCCCCCAGGATCTCTATCTGATCCAGTGTTTTAACCTGTTCTTCCAATTTAATTTGGAGATGTTTTGTTTCATTTGGTGATAACTCCAGATTTATTGTTTGTGGTTGATAATTCAGATGTAGAAAAGTGATCTTGGTTTGTCCGGGTGGTAATAGCATCTGGAACTTCCCATCAAAATCTGTGCTTGTGCCCGCGCTGGTTGACTCCACCTTAATATTTACCCCTTCCACAGGTTGATTTTGTTGATTAACTACATTGCCAGTGATTACCGCATGTTGTGACCACGCAGGAAAGGAAAAAAGGAATAAAGATATGAAGGAAATGATCCTCATATGCTGTTAAATGATGTCAATATGGATGAACAAATATTTAGATACACTGGTTTGGATTTAAACACGATCATTTTGGGATTGTGTACATATTCATCATATAACGTGCTTTAAATCCCTGATGGTATTTTGAGGGTCATTAGATTTGAAGACAAAACTACCAGTTACCAATACATCAGCACCCGCTTCCAAAATTCTCCGGGCATTCTGAATTGAAACGCCACCATCTACTTCAATCAAAGCCTGTGAATTACAGTCAGTGATTAATTCTTTCATTATTCTTAATTTATTATAAGTATTTTCAATAAATACCTGACCACCAAACCCCGGATTCACAGACATGATCAACACCAGATCCAGGTCTTTGACCACATCCTCTAAAAGTTGTACATTGGTATGAGGGTTTAGTGCCACTCCTGCTTTGCATCCGGCATCTTTTATCTGCTGTATCACACTGTGAAGGTGACGACAAGCCTCATAGTGAACCGTGATATGATGAGCTCCTGCATCACGGAACGACAGAATATACCTTTCAGGTTTTTCGATCATCAGGTGTACATCCAATGGCTTTTTGGCATGTTCGTTGACCGATTCGCAAACAGGGATACCAAAAGAAATATTTGGCACAAACATACCATCCATTACGTCCACATGGATCCAATCTGCTTCGCTTTCATTGATCATTTCGATATCACGTTGCAAATTGCCAAAATCGGCTGCTAATATTGACGGTGCTAATATGGGTTTCATGAATTTCTTTTTAAATTTAAAGCACAAATATTGTGTTTTAAAGGCATTTCTGTGCAGTAAAGATATATTTTTTTATGTAAGAGGAAAAATTGAAGTAAATAATTTCTGAATATTCAGATTTTTATACTCTCAGAAGTCCTTATTTTAAGAAATTGGGGGTTGATATTGTATAATAATAAAAAAAAGGACTAATAAAACGTACTATTATGCTATATTTGCAGCTTATTTTTTAAACCAGCATAAAATATCATAATATCTATTAACCTTAATTAACCCTAACAAAAATGAATCAGATTATTTTATATGCGGTCTTGTTTTCGATCGTATTGTTTCAACCTTTGTATGGTCAAAATATTCCCATTCCCTTAGATATACAAAAAGCATATTCGGAAGGCACCCGAAATTTAAATGGTTCACCAGGTGCCGCCTATTGGCAAAATAGGGCCGATTACCAAATTAGTGTCAGCCTTGATCCTGAGCAAAAAATCATTTCCGGTAGTGCATCAATCGAATATCACAATAACAGTCCCCGGGCTCTTAAAGAAATAGTCATCCGGTTATATCAGAACTTATATAAAAAGGGCAATTTCAGGGATTTTGCTATTGACCCCAACGACCTCCATGATGGCGTGAGTATTCAAAAGATTGAAATAAACAACCAACCCTATCAAAAGGAGGTTGAACAAACCGCTACAAGGTTGATCCTTCCATTGGAAAACGCATTATTACCGGGAAAATCAATAAAGATAAGCCTTACATGGAGCTATCCAATTTCGCAATACAGTACAGTACGGGAAGGTTATTTTCAAAATACAAATGCTTTTTTTATAGCATATTGGTATCCCCAGATTGCAAAATATGATGATGTGTGGGGTTGGAACAATTACGATTTTACAGGTATGCAGGAATTTTATAATGATTTTAATAATTATAAAGTAGAGATTGCTGTGCCCAAGGGATTCGTAGTATGGGCTACCGGCATATTGCAGAACCCCAAGGATAATCTATCTGATCGTATACTGGAGAGGTACCAAAAAGCAAAACAAGCAACTGATATTATCAAGGTGATAGAAGAAGCTGATTATCAGAATGGCCTGGTTACTTCAGACAAAGATACTTTAACATGGAGCTATCATGCTGAGAATGTAACCGATTTTAGCTTTGCAGCCAGTAATCATTATTTGTGGGATGCAACCTCCATAATAGTAGGAGAGGGGAATCAGGTTTTGGTAAGTGCTGTTTATGACAAACAATCAGCTGATTTTTATGAAGTGGCGGATATTTCAAAGAAATCAATTGAGTATTTTAGCAAGGAAATGCCGGGAGTGCCGTATCCTTATCCGGCAATGACCATATTTAATGGTAAAGGAGGGATGGAATTTCCGATGATGGTAAATGATGGTTCAATGGCAGAAAGGTGGTCGACAGTACATGTAACCAGTCATGAAATTGCACATACTTATTTCCCTTTTTACATGGGTACAAATGAGCAGATGTATGCCTTTATGGATGAAGGATGGGCGGTGATGTTGCCATTTGAATTACAGAAAAGAATAGAGCCTGGTTATGATCCGATTAGTAGGGTGGTGAGGTTTTATGAAGAGTCAGCGGTAAGTTCCTTAGAAAGTCAGTTAATGTTGCCTTCTATTGCATTGAGTGGCAATACTTATCGGGAAACCTATAGAAATTCGGCATATAACAAATCAGGGTTGGCATATTGGTTTTTACAGGAATCCTTGGGGGAAGAGTTATTTAAAAAAGCTTTACACACATATATATCCAGATGGAACGGGAAAAATCCATTACCCTATGACTTCTTTTTTACTTTCGATGAAGTAGCTGGAGAAGATTTAAGTTGGTTCTGGAAACCATGGTTTTTTGAAAATGGCTACCCTGATCTTGGGATACAAGCGGTGGAAATAAGTAAATCCAGCACTAAAATCGTAATTAAAAATTATGGGGGTATTCCTATCCCTGCTCAGCTGCAAATTGATTATGCGGATGGTAGCAACCGTGTAATTCGGGAGTCACCTTCAATTTGGAAGTCAGGGGACTCTCATGAAATTATTTTGAAAGGGAGCAGGCAAATATCCAAGATCACCTTAGGGAGTAGCACTATTCCTGACGTGCGGAAGGAAAATAACAATTGGATACGGAACAAGTAATTTTGTGTTATAGTTTATTAATTTCCTGCATTGAACTAGCCAAGATTTCAAAAAAACACCTTCAAGGTTTTCGAAACCTTTGAAGGCCTTGAAGGTGTTTATGTTCTGATCATTTTCGAATAAATCAAAAACTACTTATTTCCCGGTTTTTGGTTTTCCTTTAATTTTTTCGTTTTTTGCCAATCCTTCTAATAATTCTATATTAATGCCATCAGAAAGACCGGTTTTAATCAGTCGTTTTTCAAATTTCTGGGGTTCCGTTTCTACCTCCACAAAGATGGAATCATTTTCGAAAATCAACATGCTCTCCTTAACCGCGATTACACTGTCTCTTTTGTCCAAAACAATATCCGCATTGGCACTATATCCTGCTCTGAGAAAATGATTTGATTGTAATCCAATGGCTGCTTTTATTTCAAATTGAATAGCACCCTGATCCTCCATTCCCTTTGGGGAAATATATTCCAAATCCGCATCAAAAGTTTCAATGTCGATAGCACCTATTTTCAGGTTCAAGGCCATCCCTTCCTTTATTTTTCCAACTTCAGATTCATCGACTTTTCCTCTGAAAATCATCTCATTCATGTTGGCTACACTTGCGATGGTAGTACCATCATTAAATGTATTGGATTCAATAACGAAGTTCCCTTCTTCTATTGGCACATCCAGTACCATTCCATTTACTGTGGAATAAACAAGATTGGATGCATTGCCCGATTTCTTGGATGCTCCTTCTTTTATAAGCTCAAGGTTGTTTTCTGCTGCTTCAACTTCCTGCTTGCGCAAATTAAATTGCAGCATATACTGATTAAATTCCACTTCAGAGATCACCTTTTCTTTATAAAGTTGTCTTTGACGATCCAGTTCCTTTTCGGCATTGTTATAATTGATTTTAGCACGATTTAGTTCTGAGTCAGCATTGTTAAGTCGAACTACATCTGGAATGATCTTTATTTTTGCGATCAGTTGACCGGTTTTAACCTGGTTTCCAGCTTCCACATATAGCTTTTCAACTACACCAGAAACCTGCGATTTTATTTCAATCTCTTTACGTGGCTCAATTTTCCCGGTAGCAACTGTTTTCTTCACTATATTGGTAATAAAAGGAGTTTCAGTTTCATATATGATATCGGGAGTATCGGATTTCTTATATAAAAAATACCCGCCACCAATAAAGCTGGCCACAAACATAACTACGACTGCAATGATGATGATCTTTTTCATTTTGACTAAAAATTTATTTTGTTTTACTTCTCGTTCCATTTTCTATTTTTTATAAGGTAATTTTTTAAATAATTTACCCATCAGCTCTTAAAGCTTCTATCGGTCTGATCATTGCCGCTTTTCGAGCAGGTATCAGTCCGGCAAAAAAGCCCCCCATTACAATTACAAACAGCGAAAGAATCGCTATCCTTAAATCTATTCCCGGATTTACAAACATGTTTTCGGGATTGTCGGGCATATTTTTACCAACCATTTCTATAATAAATGTCCCGGCCACTATTCCTATATAACCGGCTATGCTTGTAAGAAAAATCGATTCCTGCATAATAAGGCTGATGATCGAAAAAGGTGTTGCCCCTATGGATTTCCTGATCCCAATTTCTTTGGTTCTTTCTTTTACAATGATCAGCATGATGTTGCTGATGCCAATCACGCCAGCCAATAATGTTCCGATGCCCACTATCCAGTTAAATACTGAAATCCCGTTGAACAACCCGTATATCTGACCAAATTCCTTGGCAAGGTTTTCTGAACCCAATGCATCTACATCGTCAGGATGAACCTTGTGGCGCTCTTTCAACAATGTTTTTATTTGGTCTTCCACATATGCATTTTCGTATCCCGGTTTCACGGTATAAGCAAACCACCCGATATTGTTTCCATAGTTAAAGGCCTGTTGAAAGGTGGAAAATGGCAAATAAATAGTTTGGGTATCCCTGTCTCCCTGTTCACCGGACCTAAGTGATTTGAAAACCCCAATCACTTTAAAATATATGCCCTGAATACGAATATATTCTCCTATTGGATCTACATCAGGTTCAAATAAAACAGTTCTTACATTTTCACCTATCACACATACTTTGCGTTTATCATCCACATCTATTTTATTGATATGTCGTCCGTTGTACGTATCTACAATTTGTACATACTGGTATTCCGGATAATCACCATATATGCTAAAGGCTCCAGCTTTGTTGTTCCTGATCACATTGTTGCCCGAATTTGAATTAAAATTATTTCTGGGAGCTAAATATTGAAGGCCTTCTACATTGTTAATGATAGCTGTTCTGTCTTCATTGGTAAATCGAATGTATCGTCCGGGTTGCATCCCCTGATAGGGTTTTGTGGTTCTGTTTGACCATATAAAACCACTATTGGTAGCCCATCCACTAAAACCACGGGTTACACCGTTTTTCAATCCATTTCCGGAACCCAGCAATAATACCAGCATGAACATTCCCCAAAATACACCAAACATGGTCAGGGCTGTTCTGAGCTTGTTTTTTTTGATGGTGCCTATGATTTCCTGCCATTTATCGTAATCGAACATCTGTAAATATTTTTATATCTTGATATCAAATAAATTATTATTCATCCCGCAGTGCAACAATTGATTGCACACTTGCCGCTTTCCTAGCCGGGAAAAACCCCGCGATAGCACCTGCCAACACCAAAACCAGGGTAGCTGTGATAGCGGTTTGAATATTTACCTCAGGATTCCTGAAGAATTCAGGTTGTGCATTGAACTCAACCATCGCCCAATTAATCAATTCAATGAGCCCAATTCCAAACAACAATCCGATGTAGCCAGCTACCAAAGTGATGGCTACAGACTCTTGCAAAAAGAGGCCAATGATTGAACCAGGAGTAGCACCAAGGGCCTTTCTAACTCCGATTTCCCTTGTTCTTTCTTTTACTACGATCAACATGATATTAGAAACCCCCACAATGCCAGCAATAATGGTCATAGAGCCAACTACTGACAGGAAAATTTTTATCCACTTGAAGAGGTTGGAAAATTTTTGAAATTGCTCCACATTATTCCATACCCTGACAGCTCTGGGATCGTCCGGATGAAAAACATGATTTTGTGAAAGCAACATTTTTACCTGGCTTACCATTGCTTCACTTTCCGCGATAGAAGCATCTCCGGTTGTAAACATGATTTGATGCACCCGCGTAGGTTCATTATAAGCAAGCTGTGCCGTGGATAATGGTATAAATATTCTTTTTAGTTCTCCTTCGCCACCTGCATCGTCAAAAGTGCCGACTACTTTATATTTTATCCCCCTTACATCGATCCATTTGTCCAAAGGATCTTCATCAGCACCAAATAACACAGGAACTACATCTATGCCTATTACGCAAACCTTGCGCCTTTCTTTCATATCCAGTTCGTTAATGAATCGACCTTTTACGGGTGTCTGGTTTTCAATATATTGATGGTGTGGATTGGCACCAAAAACTTCAAAAGAAGAATACCTGTCTTTATACCTGATAATGAATTCACCCCAACAATAATACCTGGCAGCGGCATATTCCACCCCGTCCACTTTATTTGCAATATCTTCGAAATCCTGATTGGTGAACCATATTCTTTTACCAGGCTTCATACCTTTATAGGGCATACTGGTTTCCCCATTCGATACCCAGATGCTGTTGGTCGCAACATCCCTGAATTGGTATTCTACCCCCTTGTGAAACCCAGTACCAAATCCAAGAAGTATCATCAGGATAAAAATTCCCCAGGCAACACTAAAGGCAGTCAGGAATGTTCTTAGCTTGTTTTTTCTGATGGTGTGTAAAATTTCCTGCCACTTATCGATATCAAACATGAGATTAAAAGTTTAAATTGAGAGCTATAAACGCTGTAATTAATGCCTATGCGGCAGTTTCAACTTCATTCAGAATTAATCCGTCTTTTAATCTGATGATCCTGTGGCATTGATGGGCCACTTCATTTTCGTGAGTTACAATGATAATGGTGATGCCTGCCTGATTCACCTCCTTGAAAATTTCCATTACCTCCTGCGAGGTCTGTGAATCCAAAGCTCCTGTTGGTTCATCCGCGAGTATCACTTTAGGTTGTGAGATCAATGCACGTGCGATGGCTACCCTTTGTTTCTGCCCACCGGATAGCTCACTTGGCATATGATGTGCCCATTCACGGATACCCATTTTGTCCAGGTATTCCAGTGCTAATTTGTTTCTTTTGCTTCTGCTTACCTTTTGATAATATAAAGGTAATGCTACATTTTCCATCGCATTTTTAAACGACAATAGGTTGAAGGATTGAAATACAAATCCAAGGTATTGGTTACGGTAGATCGCACTCTTTTTTTCTGATAAACCCTGCATCAGTTTGCCATGAAGTGTATAAGTACCTGCATCATGTTTATCAAGCAATCCCAGTATGTTCAGTAAAGTGGATTTTCCCGATCCTGATGCACCCATGATAGAAACGAGCTCCCCGCTTTTAATATGAAGATCAATGCCTTTTAGTACTTTAAGTGGAGAAGCTCCTACCAAATAAGATTTTTCGATGTGGTGTAGTTTTATCATAAAAAATTTTGTTTGAAAAGATCTTATCTATTATTGTGCCAGCTCAGGATTGGTATCAATTATTGGGCATATTATGCGGATTTCCGACATAATTGTTATAGTTACATGTGCGAATTGTTCATTTTCGAACTTTTAAATGTTCATTAGTGAACGAGCACCTTTCTGAATGGTTTTACGTAGTTGTTCAGCTTATGTTTCCGTCTAATAACGACAGTTTTGATTTTTTTTTAAAAGGACAAAATGTGACCTATAAAGAGAAAAATCTATACAAAAGATTAATCTGATTTTTGATCTCTATTTTGATAATAGGGTTTAGTTCGGGGAATCCATCTTGGCACACTGGATTTGTATTTTATATACTCCTTGCCGAATTTTTTGGTCAGGTAAGGTTCTTCTATAACAATAAAATATAAATGATTGATTACACAAAATACTACTGTCCAAATCAAAATATTTCGTGACTGGAACATAACTGTTTCCCCGGCTAAGACCAATAACACTCCTATAATCATAGGATTTCTAATATATCTGTACCACCCGGTGATTACTAATTTCTTGGTCGGGCACCAGGGGGCTAACGATCCTTTACCCTTATTTATGAAAGCAGATACTGTTGAAACAATCAGAATTAAACCAACAATCATCAGTAATAGACCGATAGATAAAGCAATCAGGTTGTCAATTGACCTATCCTTTTCGATAAGATACGGTACTATTATCAGAACTGATATGGGTAAAAGGAAGGATGATAATTGTTTAATGAAGTACTTCATATCACTGGTAAATTATACTTCGGCCAGTTTTAACATTAGGATATCCAAGGTCAAATCTGGCTTTACAAAACAAAAGTGTATTGATGAACATTTTATTTTTAAGTATATATCGACTTTAGAAATACCAGTTGCCTTATTGTATTTCACTTCAAAAATGCTATTATTGTTATTTATTGAACGAAAAAAAAGCGATATGGAATCACATCGCCTTTTAAAATTCATTTGTCCTATTTATTAAATCAATTATGTAATTACTTGTTGATTATACTCATTTTTTTCGAAATTTTAATATTGCCTGATTCCAACTGGATAATATAAATTCCAGTCGGCACACGGCTATTGGACCATTGTAATTTATGAATACCAGCTGAGAACTCACCTTCTATCACATCTATGATTTTCCCAACTGCATTGGCTATGACAATCCGGGCAAAACCGGCTTCTTCCAGCTCAAAATGCAATGTGGTGCCTTCTGCTCTATCGAAAGGATTGGGATAATTTTGGAACAACCTAGTGCTAAATTCAGGTGTTGATTTTTCTGCTCCTGGCATTATCATTTTGGCATGAGTTGGTAATATTTCCACTTCGGAAAGGTCTTTGTCATAAGCAATGCCTAAAGTCAGTATAGAGTTGATTTGAATATCTGTAGAAGCTGCTTTTTGAACCTTAAACTGTAGCTCAAATATGACAGAACCGTCTTCCAAAGTAATGCTTTTTCCTGAAGGGTCATCCCAAGCTATAGTAAGGTATCCTTCACTCACTTTATGTTGACCGAAATGAACTTTAACAGCATTTTCAGAGGTTTCCATAAACCCAAGTTTATCAGGATCCCATGAAATGGTAAACTGGAAAGCAGAAAGATCTTTAAAATTGCCGATACTTACTGGTATGGTGATAATTTCCTGTCCTTCCCATTCTATTTCAGGCATAATGATTTGTAATGGCTCATTGGCTGATTTTCGGGCTTTGGTATGGTCCCAACTATAATTAACATCACCCAGTTTCACACCAATAAAATCAAGTGTATTGTTGTCTAAAGTGACGGGAATATCAATTTTTTCAGGAAATCCAAATGGATCATCGGGATTGACGAAAATATGACTGGCAGGTACAAATTTCCATAACCCGGAACTAAAGGTATTTTCCATAGCCAACACTACTTTTCTTATTGCGGCGGCATCTGCAATGGAAACACTTCCATCATTGGTAACATCAGCAGCAATAATTTTATACGGATCGTTTAACCGCATTGTTGGAAAAAGCAAATGTCTTCTGATCAATGCAATATCAAGTGTGGTAATACCATTATTTACCAAAATGTCATTATTTTTAAATACTTCAATTTCTGCTTGTTTGCCTGGTTTTATACTGAATGAATAAGAGCCATTTTCAGAAATAACAGATTGATCTTCATCTCCTGTAATATCAGTTAGGTCCAACCTGGCTTCTTTGACTGGTTCACCTTTTGCATTTTTTATAGTACCAGCAAGCGTAACCATAGCTTGGCTATAAACCATTCCAGGATTGATCTGTACATCAATGGTACTGGAATTATCATCTATAAATTCAAGCTTTAACAGACCTGCAGGTTCTGCTGGAATGTTTACCAAACTTGAAGTGCCATTTGCCCCTATGATTTGAAAGTTTACATGCATCAATACTGTATGATCAGGTAGACTTTCTGCTACACCACCGTCTTCCCATAATACATTCAATCCTGCGGCAACCGGGTTCACACCTATTGCACTTAATGCCAACTGATCTGTGGATTGATAGGATAAAACTGCAGGATCCCATGTAATACCAAACTGGAAAGCCAGTACATCTTTAAAGTTTCTGACGGTAAGTGGAATGGAAATATTTGTTCCCGTCTGTTCATAAATAGTAGGAAGGGTAATAGTCAGTGGGGAATATTCCATAGTCATAACATTTGACTCGGAAGAATATTTAGAGGAGTGCGTGGCATTTATGGCTTTTACCCTGTAATAATAAGTAGTACTAGGTTCAAGCAAAAGGTCTGTATAAGTGATTATATTGGCACTTGTAGTATGTATTTCTACAAAACCCGCACCTGATGTTAATGACCGCTCAATTACAAAACCGGTTTCGTTGTTAGAATGATCAGCCCATGTCAGGGTGATTTGATTGTGTGAAATTGCAATGGCTAATAAGGACGAAGGTGAGACAATAAAAGGAGGTGTGGTTACGGATACTTCATTGCTGTATGATGAGGATTCTCCACCGTTTATAGCTTTAATTTTATATGCATAAATGGTTTCTTCATCCAGGTTATCTGTATCGGTAAAGGTGGTAGTATTTGCAGGGATGTTGATTGAAACTATCGGCTGACCTGTAGTACTTCTTTCCAGTACAAATCCTGTTTCATTATTGCTGTTGTCGTCCCAGGATAATTGAATTTCCTGAGCTGAGATAGCATTCGCCACCAGATTCGCAGGTGCTGCTATTATAAAAGGATCAGTCGTAACATTTATCTCTGTGGTATAAATGGATGAATGAGTAGCATTGACCGCTTTTATCCTGTAATAATAAGTAGTACCCGGATCGACTGTTTGGTCATAATATTCTACCACTCCGGCACCAGCAGTGTGAATTTCTGTAAATCCCATTGAGGATGTCAAGGACCTTTCAATTACAAAACCCGTTTCATTATCGGAATTGTCTGTCCATGTCAGATGAAGTTCATCATATGAAATCACAGAAGCTGTCAAATTATTGGGAGGCAGGATAAAGGGTGGTGTAGTGACACTGGCCTCATTACTATATGCTGAAGATTCTACTCCCATTACCGCTTTGATGGTATATGTATAAAGGGTATTTTCCTCAAGGTTGTCATTATCAATATGAGTTGTGGTATTCGCACCGATATTGATAATATGAGTAGGCTGTCCTGCTGTATTTCTTTCCAGAACAAACCCTGATTCGTTGTCTGATTCATCTGTCCATGTTATCTCAATTTCTACAGGAGAAACTGCACTAACTTCCAGATTGGATGGTCCTACTATTGTAAAAGGATCAGTAGTAACATTTACCTCAAGGGAATAAGCAGATGAATGAGTAGCATTAACCGCTTTTATCCGGTAATAATAAGTAGTACCCGGATCGACTGTTTGGTCATAATATTCTACTACTCCGGCCCCAGCAGTGTGAATTTCTGTAAATCCCATAGAGGATGTCAAGGACCTTTCAATTACAAAACCTGTTTCATTATCGGAATTGTCAGCCCATGTCAGGTGCACTTCATCATAGGAAATCACAGAAGCTGCCAAATTATTGGGAGGCAGGATAAAGTGTGGTGTAGTCACATTGGCTTGATTGCTGTTTGCAGATGATTCACCGTCTAAGACTGCTTTAATAGTGTAAGTATAGAGGGTATTTTCCTCAATATTATCATTATCATTGTAGGAGGTAATGTTAGGTCCGATATTGATCAAAAAGGTAGGCTGACCTGCGGTATTTCTTTCTATTACAAACCCGGTTTCGTTATCCGATTCATCAACCCAGGTTAACTGAATTTCCAGGGGGGAAACAGCATTTGCTACCAGGTTGGATGGGGCTAAAACAGGAATATCGGCCGTAGTTGCATTGGCTACAGGGCTGTAGGTAGATTCCCCCGAAGGGTTTTTAGCTTTTATTCTATAATAATAAGTAGTAGCTGAAGATAAACCATTGTCTTCATATGTCGTCTCATTTTCATCTACCTCTGCTATTTGTACGAAATTCGTCTGGTCATTCACAGACCTTTCTAAAATAAAACTTCCATCAACAGGTACAGCTGCAGTCCAGCTCAGGTCAATGGTATTATGAGAAATAGCTGTGGCAATAAGTGGTGAAGGTGTAACCGGAGGTGCTATTTCTGTATATTCCAAAAGTTTATTGATTTCTTCATTTTCGTAAACCTGGACAATGCCGGATGGCCATTCAATCTGGATCTTATCTATTGTTGTAGCGTCTCCCAGTCCAAAATGTGCAAATAAGCCGCTTTGAGTAGCATAGGCAGTTTGCCCGGAAACTTCTCTCATTTGTGTAAATGTATTTCCGTCAATTGTAGCTGTTAGTTTTATCCTTGCTCCAATAGCCGCCCGGTTGGAAGCTGTACCAGGTGTAGGAACATACTCCTCATTTAAGCCAGTTAATTTTACATTCACCCAGTTATTCCCGGTTCCGTTATTCATAAAAAGCATATTCTTATTACTGGGATTCATATCCGTAACAAATAAATCCAGGTCCCCATCACCATCAATATCCCTCCAGGAACAACTGCTGGAGACGCTGGGAGTGGTAGTCAGGTTGTTTGAGACTTTGGTAAATGTACCATCCCCGTTATTTAAGTACAGGAAATTTTCTGCACCCGTATTGGCCACATAAAGATCAAGCCAGCCATCATTATTATAATCCCCCCAGCAACTACCTCGGGAGTCCGCCAAGTCAGTTACAATATTTCCCGTTGTCACTTTGGTAAGTACGCCGTTTACATTTCTGTACAACTCATTGGGGATGGAAGCCCCTATGGTAGTGATAAAGAGGTCCATGTAACCATCGTTGTCATAATCACCCCAGGAAGCTCCGATATAACGAGTTGCATTTTGAACCGGTTCCTGATTGATGGCCTGTAACGGAAGAGTGCCATTGTTATTTCCCCAAAGTTTATTTGTGCTATT
>JAEWLI010000069.1 GCA_023393375.1 Bacteroidota bacterium | reverse complement strand
GGCCATTCCCAAACCTCTTCCTCCTACACCCAGGGACAAAAATTCATTGCTATATTTTGGCGTAGAGCTTTGAGCAAGGCACCATAAGTGAGTAAATAATAGAAGGAAACTAAATAATGAAAATCTGATCAGCATTTGGTTATACTAGTTCTTGGTAAATATATTCAAACTCACAGAAAGTTCTATTATTGACCCATATGCTGCCAGGTTTTGATATGTAATATTTTGATGGTTATTAGAAATACACGCTGTGTTTTTTACAAAAAAATAAATATCCTGATGATTAGGTTACACTATTTTCTTTTTAGAAATATAAAAATATCATAAAATAATACTACAAAATAAAGAATATTATAATACAAGCTAATATTTATCATATAGTACTATGCTATACATAGTAGTTGTTCGTATAATAGATTATATTTGATTTGTTATCATTATGACTACAATGAATTTTGAAAATACACAGGTACAGATGAGAAAAGGAATACTCGAATACTGTATTTTGCATATAATTGCAAGAGGGGAGGTATATGCATCGGATATGATAGAAGAACTGACTTCTGCTAAGATCATGGTTGTGGAAGGAACATTATATCCTTTGTTGACCAGATTGAAGAATTCAGGATTGGTAGAATATAAGTGGGTGGAATCAAATTCTGGCCCACCCCGAAAATATTACCAGTTAACCCTGATTGGCAGGGATTTTTTATCTAAATTAGATCAGACCTGGCAGGAACTGGCTACTTCTACAAACCACATAATAACTAAAGGATCCAAAAAATAATTGTCGCAAAATGAAAAAGAACATTAGCATCGGTATCAGTGGTATCATTTTTTATATCGAGGAAGATGGTTACGAAAAACTAAAGGAATATCTGGATTCGATTAACAGGTACTTTTCAAAATTTGATGATAGTGCAGAAATTGTATCGGATATTGAAAGCAGAATCGCTGAGATCTTTTTAGCACGCTTGAAGGATGGCAGACAGGTTGTCAACCTGGAAGATGTTGAAAATCTGATGGCTACCATGGGAAGCATTAAAGATTTTAAAGCTGTGGAAGAGCCGGATGATTTGTTTGAAGATCATCAAACCAGCTCTTCTGAAAGTAAAACAGGTACAGGTGATCCATTTCAACCCAAAAGGCTTTACAGAGACACCAAACGAAAAGCCATTGGTGGTGTGGCCGCAGGAATGGGGCACTATTTCAATATTGACCCATTGTGGATCCGTATTGTCTTTTTGGTGTTTTTTATATCCTTCTTTTTTGAGTTCCGCATCAGCATGATCATAGCTGTGATTTATGGTATTTTATGGATGATTATTCCGGGGTCTGATGATTTGCCATATGAGCGAAAGTTCAAAAAAATGTTTCGTAACCCTGACGATAAGGTTTTGGGTGGTGTGGCCAGCGGGGTAGCTACATATTTTGGAATTGATGTGGTAATCGTCAGGTTGATATTTGTACTGTTCATTTTTATCGCTTTTTCTGGTCCCATAGCCTACATTATATTATGGATCATACTTCCTGAAGCAAGATCCATTACTGATAAAATGGAGATGCAGGGAGAACCTGTCACCCTTTCTAACATTGAAGCCAATATCAAAAAAAGCCTGAACGTAAAAGAAGGTGAAGAAAATATTATTATTAAAATCCTCCTTTTCCCATTCAGGTTGATTGCGCTATTAATTGATGGAATTTCCAGAAATTTTGGCCCATTGCTTAAGATAATTGTAGATGCCATCAGAATAATTGCAGGAGTTTTATTGACTATGATCGGGATTTTCTCTCTCATTGGATTAATCATCTCAATGGGGGCAGTTGTAGGTGTTTTTGCCAGTGGAAATTTTGAGATTTTTGACGCATTGCCGCTTTATGTGATCAAACAGACTATACCCACTGTAATTTATGTTGCTGTCTTTACATTTCTGTTTATACCCTTTTTGGTAATTGCCATATTAGGTATAATGGTGATTACAAGAAAGAATATGTTGCGGGCTACCGTTGGTTGGTCTTTGTTTGCCATTTGGATCGCTGCAACTATAGCAATGTCACTTTCTATACCTCCCGTCATTGCCAATTATTCCAGAGATGGTGTGCGGGAAGAAATAGAATTATTTGACATGGAGGCAGATACTACTTTTCTTACAATTACCCCGGTTAAAACTGATTTGTTTAATGATTTTACCACACTTACCCTTAAAGGGCACGACCAGCCTGAATTCCGTTTGGTAAAACGTTTTGAAGCAAAAGGCAAAACATTGGATGATGCTTTTGAAAATACTAAATCAGTTTATTACCAAGTGCAACAAAATGATTCTATACTATCTTTTGATGCACATCTGAAATTTGAAGAAACAGCAGCATTCAGAATGCAAAAAGTAAATTTGACTTTGTTTATTCCATATAATCAAAAGTTTATTATGGATAGGGATCTTTCACAAATTCTCAGAAACACGCTATATTCGGAAGGATATTCAACATATGAAATGACAGATAACCTCTGGGAATTCACCACTGAAGGATTGAATTGTATTACTTGCAGTAAGGTTACAGAAAACACATATAAAAATGACTCATGGGGTGAACCCGAGCAAGATGATTCAAATCCTGTCGAGAGCTCAGGCAGCGATCAACAGTTTAATTTCAAAGATTTTAATGCCTTGCAAATTGGCTCTTTGTACTCTACTGAAGTGATTGTAGGAGGAAATAATTTTCAAGTAAGTGCCATTGGCAACAAAAAAGATCTAGGATTTCTTCAAATAGAACAGGAGGGGGGCACGCTTAAAATATTTGCAAAAAAAGAAGATTTGTTCAGCAAGAATAAAGTAAAATTAGTAATCAGCATGCCAGAATTAAAACAACTTGATCTGCACGGTGGATCCAAAACATCAATAAAAAATCTGAAATCGGATCAACTAAAGTTGCAATTATCAGGTGCTGCATTTGCCGAAATAGAGCTTCAGGCTAATCTGGTGGATATAAGCATGAGTGGTTCCTCCAAACTTATTTTAAATGGAAATCTGAAAAACCTGGAAACCTCACTGAGCGGGATAGCTATTTTAGATGCTTTTGATTGCCCGGTTGATGAAGTGAATATCAATACAAGTGGTGCGTCTAACGCAAAATTATTTGTTAAAAACCTATTAAATGTGAAAGCGGATGGCGGCAGTACAGTCAGTTATCAGGGCAACCCCCATGTTTCAAAGAAAAGTGATTTTGCCAGCTCAGTAAAAAAAATTGATTAGTAGTATTTTTTAAAATAAACAGGTTCTGATTTCATAGAACACGTTTTCTTAAACTGTATCGTGCAAAAGGAGTTACATTTATTGTGGCACTTCTGAATAGCCACTTAAATTAAGCTTGTGTGAACCTGCACGGTTTGTGGGTTATTTTAGAAAAATACTATTCAATGAAAGAAACTAAAAACAAACTACCTAAAGACATTCCAGGAGAACGTCCCAAAATTTCACCCAATAGCATTCGGATATTTTTTTGGTTAATGTTTTTATTATTGGCAGGATATTACTTCTTCGGAGCATCAGGTGGGCCAGTGGAAACCAATTGGCACCAGTTTTCTAATACCATGCTCAAAAATCATGACGTGGAGAAGATTGTGATTGTCAATAAAGAAACGGCTGAAATACACCTGAAGAAAGAAAGTCTTGAAAAAGCGAAATACACAGAAGCGGTAAATATAGCATTTGGCGACACCGTATATACAGGTCCTCACTACCAATTCAACATTGGCTCTATCGAGGTTTTTGAAGAAAGAATGAATAAAGCCACTGCTGACTTTTCTGAAGATCAAATGGTTCCGATCAACTATACCTCACGCTTTTCCTTCACTGATGGCATGTTGATGTGGTTATTGCCCGTTGGCTTGATAATACTTTTTTGGGTCATTATGACCCGTAGTATGAGGGGTAAAGGCACTAATAATATTTTTAACATGGGCAAATCCAAGGCAAAGTTATATGAAAAAGAAAACCGGCCGAATATCAAGTTTGATAATGTGGCTGGCCTGGAAGAAGCCAAAGAAGAAATTCAGGAGTTGGTGTCTTTCTTAAAAGACAGACAACATTATACCAAATTGGGGGCCAAGATCCCCAAAGGCATTTTATTGGTAGGCCCTCCTGGCACGGGAAAAACACTTATGGGCAAAGCTGTGGCTGGAGAAGCGGGTGTGCCTTTTCTTTACGCATCAGGTTCTGATTTTGTAGAAATGTTTGTGGGGGTAGGTGCTTCCAGGGTCCGAAATTTATTTACGGAAGCAAAAAAACTTTCACCATGTATCATTTTTGTCGATGAAATTGATGCCATTGGGCGCGCCCGACGGAAAAATAAATCCATGCAAAGCAATGATGAACAGGAAAACACCTTAAATCAACTACTTCAGGAATTGGATGGCTTCGATACCAATTCCGGTGTAATTGTGCTGGCTGCAACCAATCGTCAGGATGTATTGGATAAAGCTTTGTTAAGGGCAGGGCGATTTGACCGTCAGATTTATTTTGATTTGCCCAATTACAATGAAAGGAAAGCAATATTTAAAATTCACATAAAAGCGATAAAACTGGGTGAAAATATAGACACAGGTTTATTGGCTTCCCAA
Organism: Bacteroidota bacterium; assembly: GCA_023393375.1. Taxonomy (GTDB): domain Bacteria; phylum Bacteroidota; class Bacteroidia; order Cytophagales; family Cyclobacteriaceae; genus JAEWLI01. The sequence continues at coordinate 39,684 of JAEWLI010000069.1, read as the reverse complement.
ACCCCGGGTTTTTCAGGGGCTGACATTGCCAATTTGTGCAATGAAGCCGCGTTGATAGCAGCACGAAAACAGAAAAACGCTGTCGAACAGGATGATTTTATGGAAGCCATGGATCGGACGATTGCCGGACTGGAACGGAGAAGCAGGATTATTCCCGAACAAGAGAAAAAAGTAATTGCTTATCACGAAGCCGGTCATGCCGTCATCAGTAAAGTGCTTGATCATGTAGAAAATCTGGTAAAAGTGAGCATCATTCCACGTGGGCGTTCTTTGGGTGCTAACTGGTACAGGCAAGAAGAGCGGCAATTGCATAGCCGAACCCAACTGTTAAATAAAATATGTGCAGCACTGGGGGGCAGGGCAGCAGAAGAAATCAAATTTCAGGAAACTACTTCAGGTGCTTTAGATGATCTGGAGAAAGTCACCAAAATGGCATATGCCATGGTAACACAATATGGATTTAATGAGCGGATTGGTAATATCAGCTTCCACGATTCACAAGGCCAGTGGTCTGAGTCATTGAGCAAACCTTACAGTGAGCACCTGGGGCGATTGATCGATGAAGAAGTCCGGAATTTAATAAATGAACAATACGACAGGGCTAAAACCATCATTTCCCAATATGAATTTCAACTGGACCTGATTGCTGAGATGTTGTTGGAAAAAGAGATCATATTCGGAAAAGACCTGGATCCTATCTTCTCCAATGGAAATAAACCAAAAGAAGTGAAAGAGGTCAATTCCTTTTATCATAATAAATGATTTCGAATTTCGGTTTCATTGTCTTTGTTCTGTGTAAAAAAGGTTGAACCATAACGGTCAACCTTTTTTAGGCATCAACAATCAACAACTTTGAACATTGAACTTTAAACTTTTTTAATGCGGCAACTTCTCCCTCAATGATCCATACACCCACGTACCAGCAATGGCACTGATAATGGTGATGATAATAACCGAATAGCCACTGCCCAACTGAGCGAACAACGGTCCGGGACACGCACCAGTGATGGCCCATCCCAATCCAAAAATTAATCCTCCTGCAATTTTCCCGTGGTCATACCTTTTATCCTGTACCTCAATTTTTTGTCCGTCAAAAGAATGGAATTTGAATTTTTTGATGAGGTATAAAGAAATCATACCAACCAATATAGCCGATCCGATCACACCATACATAAAAAATGACTGTAGCCGGAACATCTCCTGAATACGAAACCATGAAATTATCTCTGCTTTATAAAAGATGATTCCAAAAAATAACCCTGCGGCCATATATTTCAAGAGCATCGGCAGGTTATTATTTGATTCTTCTTCAATAGGATCTAAAGTTGCTTGTCTTGTTGTTTCAACATTTGTTTTCATTCCTGTTTTTTCTGTTTTGTCTTTCTTCGTTTGATAAAGAATTCATATAAAACGAATTCTGAATGACGATTTGTGATTGATTTTTGAGTTAAAATGTTATTAATCATCTATTTCATCATAACTGAAGCAGATAGGGCATGATTAACCAACTCATGACCAATCCTCCTACCATAAAGCTTATGGTAGCAATAAGGGAAGATTTTTGAAAGTTGGACAATCCCATGATAGCATGGCCGGATGTACAACCACCTGCATACCGTGCTCCAAAACCTACCAGAAACCCGCCAATTACAATAAATATGAAACCTTTAACCGTAAACAATGACGACCAACTAAAAATATCGGCAGGTAGAATGTTTTTAAAATCCTGCACCCCCAATGCGCTGAGGTGGGTTATAGTCGCATCTGAAACTGTTGGTGATGCATTATTGGATAGAAAAGTTTGAGCAATAAATGCACCCAATATAATTCCGACTACAAAAAACAGGTTCCATTGTTCTTTCTTCCATTTATATTGAAAAAAAGGAATTTTAGCTGGTACACAAGCAGCGCAAATATGCCTGAATACAGATGATATCCCGAACGATTTATTGCCAATCAATAACAATATTGGCACGATAAGGCCAATTAAAGGCCCTGCTACATACCAGGGCCATGGTTGTTTTATTACTTCCCAAAGGTTCATAAAGCAAAATGATAGTTTTAATACAGTGAATACTGATTTTTATTAGATAAAAAAGAAATAAGAACGGTCAATCAGGCCATTTCATAATTAAATGTTGACACTGCTTCCCCTAAATCATAGACCAGAACCCGATCACCCAAATGTTTCTTTAATATACTGGTGCCAATAGTTGATCGGTATCCTCCGGCACAATGTACCACAATGGGCTTGTCCGTTGGGATTTTTTCTATGCTTTCCTGTAGTTCGGGCAATGGTACAGAAATACTGTTAGGGAATACGATTTTAGCATCTCGTTCTGGTTTATTTCTGACATCCACGATGGTATATTTTACCGGATGATTACGAAAGTCTTCAATATCTAAGGGTTCACTTGTTTCTTCTGGTTGGGTATGCCACACCAAAGCTGCTTTGATAAAGCTTTCATAACCAATTTTAGCTGCTTTCATCACGGCAATTTTGAGTGATTCCTTGTTTTCACCCACCAAATAAAACTTTTCTTCGGGTGTAACAATAGATCCCAGCCAAGTTTCGAATTTACCATCTTCAGGAAGATTGATTGCTCCTTTTATGTGTCCTTTTTTGTACAATTTAGCTGGTCGTATATCCAGTATCAATCCCTCGGGTGATTGATCATCTGACTGACCATAAGAAATCTTCTCCAGACTGGGGGCTAATGCTTCTGCACCGGTTTTATTCACTTTTACATTATAACCAAAATATTTGGGTATAAATGGCTGATCGGAAAGCAGCACATTCACAAAATCATCTTCTGACATAGGTTGAAGGGCATAGTTTTCTGCCAATTGGTTGCCTATAGTGTCAGAAAGCTTATCGCTCAGGTTTTTTCCACACAGAGACCCGGCACCATGGGTTGGATATACAACTACTTCAGGGTTTAATTTCATGAAAAAATTTCTTGTAGTGGCATACATTTTTCTGGCCAGTTCCTCCCTTTTCGCTGTGATGTTTCCTGCTTTTTCGCGAAGGTCAGGCCGGCCCACATCTCCTATAAATAAGGTGTCCCCGGAAAATACGGCCTGATCGTTACCCTCTTCATCTACCAAAAGTATGCTGATGCTATCAGGTGAATGCCCAGGCGTGTTCACTGCTTTTAATACAATTTTTCCTAATTTTAGCTGATCGCCATCATCAAAGGTTTGATGGGGGTAATCTGCGCCAGTTAGTTTACTGACATATATGGTAGCTCCCTTTTCCTGATGTATTTCAAGATGGCTGCTTACAAAATCAGCATGCGGGTGGGTTTCAATTATCGCAACAATTTTAGCTTTATTTTCTTGGGCATAATCATAATATGGTCTTGGATCACGGGCAGGATCCACTACGGCTACTTCATTTCCACTTAAAATGGCATAGGATGCATGTGCCAACCCTTCATCATAAAACTGTTTTACTTGCATATCATTAAAAAATTTATGTTTTAAAAACATTAGAATTCAATTTTGTCTTTGTTTGATTTAAATGTAAACATGAACATATTAATAAATGTTCATGTAAAGATAAGAATTTTTTTTAATTCAGAAATCAGGAAGACAAAAAAGTTATTGATAAATTCTTAAATTACTAATTGGAATAATTATTGAAGAACCCTAAAGTTGAAGGAAGATAGTTCATTATAAATATAAATATCATTAATTTAGGCGTTACAATTTAAACATTTATGCGTTTAACCCTAATCATATCCCTTTTATTATTTTCGGCTTTGGCTTATGCCCAACCATCCGGGCAATTACAAGAATTATTGTCTGAAGGCAAATCGCAAGTTCATGCCGGAGAATATGAACTAGCTAACCTAACCTTTAGGAAGATATTAACCTTAAACCAGACTATACCTTCAGAGTTCTGTTATTATTTTGCCACAACACTTTATCATATCGGGCAATACAGAAATAGCAAAAGTTTTATTGATAAGTATTACGAATTATCTGGAAATTCAGGGGACTACACCACTCAGATCACACAACTTAACGAAGTAGTAGATAATGAATTGGAAAAAATTAATAATTGCAGCTTGTGCGACAACAATGGATATGTTCTTACTGCGTGCCACTCTTGCAATGGAATTGGTGAACAAATAAAAAATTGTCATGTCTGTAAAAGTAAAGGCAGTATCAAATGCGATGCTTGTGGTGGTAGTGGTGTGATGGTAAGAAAAAATTTATTCAACGTCAGTGAATATCTTACTTGTGGAAAATGTGAGGGTGAAGGCACGATTATTTGTCCAACATGTGAAGGAACTAAAGAAATTTCATCGATCTGTCCTGCCTGTAAAGGTAAAGGTGCCCTTCCCACTACAGAAATCTGCAATCACCCCAATGATCATCAATAAGTTAGCTTATTTATTTTGTTGAAGTCACCTAAGCTTTTACTCAATGTAAGGGGTTATATAATTAATTGAATTCCTGATTAATGCCCTAAATACGTATTTTAATAACCCTCAGCCCCATTATTTCCTTATAGTTTTAAACTCTTTATTTCTTTTTTGATTTATTACTATGGACACAATGCGAAATCCGTCAAACTATATGCATGATCAGGAACCGGAAATAGTGGAAGAAAATCAAAATAGGCAATTCTGGGATCGTTTTCCCGATTATCTTAAAGATTTTTTTATTGGTGTGGCAGCACTCGCCAGGTTTACTTTCCGATTCATGGGCGAGGCTTTTCGCCCACCATTTGAATGGAAAGAAATGTTGAACCAGGCTTACAAGCTTGGCTATCGGTCTTTATTACTGGTAGGAATCAGTGGTTTTATTATTGGCTTAGTGATGACTTTACAGACCCGACCTACCATGAAAGAGTTTGGTGCAGAATCATGGATTCCGGCAATGATTTCAATTTCGATCATCAGGGAAATAGGCCCCGTACTTACCGCACTCATCTGTGCCGGCAAAGTGGGTTCGGGAATTGGTGCAGAACTTGGATCCATGAAAGTAACAGAGCAAATAGATGCAATGGCAGTATCGGGTGCTAAACCCATAAATTATCTTGTAGTCACCCGAGTATTGGCTATCACATTGATGCTGCCAATACTCGTATTTTATACGGATGCCATTGCCATATTCGGTTCTTTTATTGGTATGAATATAGGCGGTTCTTCCATGAATTTTACATTGTTCATCAATAATTCATTACTGCCTGTAACATTTGAAGATATAATTCCAGCAACAATAAAATCTGTATTTTTCGGATTTGCCATTGGCATCGTGAGTTGTTATAAAGGATATTATTCTCAAGGGGGTACGGTAGGGGTAGGAAATGCAGCCAATTCTTCAGTGGTGATCTCTTCTTTATTAATTTTTATCATTGATTTAATGGCTGTACAGTTAAAAGAATTGTTTTTCTGATGGAAATCTCTCAACCATATAGCAAAAAGCAAAATTCATCAGTTGTGAGCGATGAAGCTGTAATTAAGGCAACCGGTCTTACAAAATCTTTTGACGGCCAGGTAATTCTTGATGGTATCGACCTGACTCTTCATAAAGGTGAAAATATAGCCGTTCTGGGCAAATCAGGCACTGGAAAATCAGTGCTGTTAAAATCCATTATTGGTCTATTCCCTGCTGATAAAGGCGAACTTGAAATCTTGGGTAGAAATATGAAGGAAGCAGATAACCAGGAAATAGCTGCATTAAGGCAAAAAATAGGTTATTTATTTCAGGGAGGTGCTTTATACGATTCTATGACCGTTCGACAAAATCTTAGGTTCCCATTAGAAAGACAGCGGAGAAAATGGACAAAAAACCAAATAGATGAAGCGATAGAGGAAGCACTTTCAAATGTGGGGTTGCTAAATGCAATTAACAAAACCCCGGCAGAACTTTCAGGAGGTATGCAAAAAAGAATTGCGCTTGCCCGAACGCTGATCTTGAAACCAGAAATAATGCTTTACGACGAACCTACTACTGGTTTAGATCCGGTTACATCAAAAGAAATCAGCCACCTGATCAATGAAATGCGGGATAAATTCAACATTTCTTCCATCATCATCACACACGATATTTCTTGTGTAAAGATCACAAGTGACAGAATATTTATAATAAAAGATAAAAAACTTTCAGCTGAAGGTAATTATAAAGAGTTGGAGCATTCTGATCATGAATGGGTCCGTTCCTTTTTTTATTGAAAAACTTATGAAGAAAAGTGAAAAAAATAGTATCAAGCTCGGTTTATTTATTACAGTAGGACTGGCAATATTTGCTTTTATCATCTATTATCTTGGAGCAAACAAGAATTTTTTTGTATCAACTACTCAAATTCATGCCGAATTTAAAAATGTTGATGGATTAAAAGAAGGTAGTGTGGTTCGTTTTGCTGGCATTGATGTAGGCACAGTTCAGCAAATTAGTATTGTTAGTGATTCTACTGTTCTGATATCAATGGTCATTGATAATAAGGCAAGGGATTTTATAAAAAAGAATTCTGTGGCATCTATTGGATCTGAAGGGCTGATCGGGAGTAAACTGGTCAAAATATCTTCAGGATCCCCCGGCCTGTCACCTATAGAAAATGGTGATCATTTGCCGGTTTCAGAACCAATGACCCTCGACGAGGCAATTGCGATGGTGTTGGAAACTGGCAAAGAAGCGCAGAATATCATTCACAATTTTTCCGAAATCTCTGACATGGTGAGAAATGGGGAAGGATTTCTGGGAAGTATCATCACTGATACCATTTTAAAAAATGAGACCTTAAATATTGTGAAACAATTGAAAGCCTCGAGCGGAAATATCAGTCAATTTTCAGGTGATTTTGCTGATATGGCCTCCAGAATCAAAAACGGTGAAGGTACACTGGGCCGATTCATCACTGAAGATGATGTAGCTAACAAAGTTGACGATTTATTGGATTCTTTAAAATTAGCCAGTCATCATGCAGTAAGCGGGGCAAAATCATTATCGGAGTTCACCAAAAAATTAAATAGTACAGACGGGATAGTAGGAAAAGCCGTATCAGATACTGTTTTCACCGGAGACATCACTGACCTTATGCTAAATTTTAATGAAGCAGCAAAAGAAATTAGTAACACTGCGGAAAAAATTAATAATTCCTGGATCCTTAATCTGTTTGGTGGCAATTCGAATGAAACACCAAAAGAAGGTGAAAATCCGTAAATTTCATAAAACAGGTAATAAATGCAGGCATTTTATTGAGAAAAGTGTATTTCTGCAACAAAATGCTTAAAAAAATGTACCAATTTGTTGGCGGCTGCATATTTTTATCTATTTTTGTCATATAATCAAAAACAATTTCTTTAAAGGTATGGCAAAATTAAGATTTGAAGCTTTGAAAATTCTACAGGAAAGATGTAACATCAATGTAGAATTGCCCTCTGAAAAAATTTCAGATTTTTTTGGTGAAAATTCATTCGGTATTGATGCGATGAGATCCACTTTATCGCCAGATGCGTTTGGAAAGGTAATGTACGCAATTGATAAGGGTAAAAAAATCGATCAGGATACTGCCGATGCCATTGCAGCTGCAGTGAAATCATGGGCGATGTCGAAAGGGTGTACCCATTATACCCACTGGTTTCAGCCACTTACTGGTACTACGGCTGAAAAACACGATTCTTTCTTCGATTCATCAAAAGGTATTGAAAATTTTAAAGGATCGGCACTGGTACAACAGGAACCTGATGCGAGTTCATTTCCAAGTGGTGGCATAAGAAGTACTTTTGAAGCCAGAGGTTATACAGCATGGGATCCAAGTTCTCCTATCTTCATTTTGGGTGCCAATCTTTGCATTCCTACTATATTCGTATCATATACTGGTGAAGCCCTTGATTATAAAGCACCTTTATTGAAATCGTTAGCAGTAGTAGATAAAGCTGCTACCAAAGTTTGTAAATTATTTGATCGAAATGTTTCATCAGTAAAGGCATCACTAGGATGTGAACAGGAATATTTTGTAATCGATGAAGCACTCTATAATGCAAGACCTGACCTTGTGATGACCGGAAGAACATTATTCGGCCATGCACCGGCACGTGGACAGCAGTTGGAAGACCATTATTTTGGTTCCATAGCTCCACGGGTATTTGATTATATGAAAGATTTTGAGATCGAGGCATTCAAATTAGGAATTCCAGTAAGGACCCGTCACAATGAAGTAGCTCCAAGCCAGTATGAGGTAGCACCTTTATTTGAGGATGTAAATATAGCCGTCGATCATAACCTGCTGTTGATGGACTTGATGAATAAAGTGGCCTTACGTCATGACTTGAAAGTGATATTCCACGAAAAACCTTTTGCAGGACTCAATGGAACAGGAAAACACAACAACTGGTCATTGATTACCAGCACGGGTGTAAATTTATTCCAACCAAGCAGCAGTGCAAGGGAAAATCTCCAGTTCCTTACATTTTTCATTTGTACAATAAAAGCGGTGTATGAATACAGCGATTTATTAAGGGCATCTATTGCATCTGCCGGTAATGATCACAGGTTGGGTGCAAATGAAGCACCGCCAGCCATTATTTCTGTGTTTATTGGATCTTTGATGTCTCAAGTACTCGATGAACTTGAAAATAATGGAAATCTAAAAATAGAGAAGGGTGATAACATGTACCTGAAACTGGGTATCGACAAGATCCCGGAAATTATTCTGGATAATACTGATAGAAACAGGACTTCACCATTTGCTTTCACCGGCAATAAATTCGAGTTCAGGGCTGTTGGTGGTGAAGCCAACTCATCTGCACCAATGACTGCTCTTAATATAATTGTAGCCGATCAGTTGACACAGTTTTACAATGATGTTCAGGAGCAACTGGATAAAGGTACTGATAAACGTTTAGCCATTGTTGATATTCTTCGTAAATACATCAAATCATCTAAAGCCATCCGGTTTGAAGGTGACAACTATTCTGATTCCTGGAAAAAAGAAGCTGAAAAACGTGGTTTATCTAATGTAAATGATACACCTCGGGCACTTAATTTCTTCCTATCTGATAAGGTCAAAGCCCTATACACAAAGTATAATGTGCTGTCGCATAGAGAAATTGAGGCAAGGGTTGAGATCCTACTTGAAAATTATATCAAGAAAATACAGATCGAGTCGCGTGTTATGGGTGATTTGGCCATGAATCATATTATACCAAAAGCCATTGAATATCAGAATAAATTGATAATCAATGCAAACGGCTTAAAAGGTCTTGGAATTGACAATAGCTCGGTGTTACGTACTATCAAAAAAATCTCAGAATTTATAGATATAGTAAGGAACAGCGTTTATGATATGATAGAGGAACGCCATCGTGTAAACCGGATTGATGATTCTCATAAAAGGGCGGTTGCTTATTGTGATGACATTAAAATGAAATACTTTGATAAAATCCGCGATGCAGTGGATAGTTTGGAAATGTTTGTGGATGATGACGACTGGCCATTGGTAAAATACCGTGAAATGTTGTTTATCAAACAATAATTTGTTTAAATCAGAAAAGCCGGCTCATAGCCGGTTTTTTTTTACACAAACTTTTACTATAATAAGGTCAAACATTTATTGAGAAATATTACATGAAATTTCTATAATATAGATTGTCAGTCAATTTCAATGGCACTTGCCAATAGTGCAAATCCATTGCTTTATAGTACAATAATATATTTTTATCCGGTTTTTATTCTTTTTTATGTTAACTATTCAAAAATCATAAAAAAATCCCTTGCTTATATTTACTTTTGTGTTAGAATTACGTTGATAAGACTATATAAAGATAAGAGAGTATGCAATTCAGAATGGATATAAATTCGGAAAGAATCGGGACTAAAACTGGAACTGAGACTTTAAAAAAGGAAGAGCGTCTGATACCGGTAGGAGCAAAAGCATTATGGCATTTAAATAAAAAAGAGTACACCAAAGTGAACGATGAAAAACCATTTGCAAAATGGGTCTCACTAAATGGTGGGGTTCTATTAATTGATGATGAACGTGTATTACGGAAAGGTGTATTCACAGTAATTAGTGAACAATAATTTTTTCTTAAACAAATACCTTATTTTAAGATAGTCTTCAATAAACGGCTGTTTTTTATTAATTTTCAGCCTGATTATATATTTTTTCAAAATGAAAGTTGGAATTTTAACAGCAGGAGGTGATTGCCCAGGCTTAAATGCAGCGATTAGAGGAGTAGGTAAAACGCTGATCATGAAATATGGTGCTGAAGTTTACGGTTTTTCTTCCGGATTTTTAGGTTTGATAGAAAATGATTACAGGCTATTAACCGAAAGTGACCTTTCAAATATTCTTACCCTGGGCGGAACAATTCTTGGCACCAGCCGCGAAAAACCTTTTAAAAAAACAGATCAGTATCTGGAAGAAATAGATAAACCAGCGATCATTAAAGAAAATTACGAACGACTTGGATTGGATTGCCTGGTTTGTATAGGAGGAAACGGCACCTTAAAAACAGCTTATAAACTACAGAAGGAAGGATTGAATGTAATAGGCATACCAAAAACCATTGACAATGATGTATATGGTACTGACACTACTTTTGGATTCGATTCAGCCGTAAATATAGCTACAGAAGCCATCGACAGGTTGCATACCACAGCTAATGCACATCGAAGAGTAATGATCATTGAACTAATGGGCCACCATACAGGATGGTTAACGCTCAATGCCGGAGTTGCTGGAGGAGGAGATGTGATTCTTATTCCAGAATTAAAGTATGACCTCAATGTAATAATAGAATATTTAGAGGAAAGATTAAGTAAAAAGAAAAGATCCTCCATTATTGTAGTAGCCGAAGGTGTGGTGGACAAAGAAGGAAAGTCTGCAGCACGTTATTTCGTAAAAAAACTCGGTGATATACTCAATCAGGAAGTGAGGGAAACTATTCTCGGATATATTCAGCGGGGTGGTTCTCCGTCACCTTATGACAGAATTCTGGCTACTCGTTATGGTGGTTTTGCCGCCCAGTTAATTGCCGACGGAAATTTTGGCAATATGGTAGCATTACGAAATGATGAACTTTTGGCAATCCCTTTATCTGAAACTGCCGGTATATTAAAGAAAGTGCCAGTTGATCATCCATTAATTCAAGGAGCAATGAATGTGGGGACATGTTTTGGAATATAAACTAACACATAGTTTTGTCTTTATCGTTAATCATAATTAATAATAAAGTTTAATAATTTAACATTCCGTCTTTAAACTTACAATTAGCTTTTCGAAAAAAAACTTTACACAAGTATTCCAGAAATTATATTTTTTTCAGGGAATCACCTTTTGGTATCAGATATTTTGTAATTAATTGATTATCAATGGATTGTTGTGTCAAATTCTTAACATTTCCGATTGGTTTCCATTCATCATGATTTATTATTTGTACAAAATACTCTTATTTCCTACCTGCGCAATAATTAACCATGATGCAATTATTCATAAACAGACTATTGTCTTAATTTTATCACACAATTTGATAAGAAAAAATTTAATGAGATAACAGTATGATTAACTTCTTTGAATTTAGATTTTTACCCGATGAGGAACAGTCTGATTATATCATCAAACAAGGGAAATTCTTATGCACATTAAACCTTCCTGAACATAAAATCGGGTTGTATCATTTGTTTGATTTCTATGTGGAAGTGTATTATTATAAACCTAATCGCCAAATTGTAAAAGTAAAATCATTCAGAAGCCTGGAATATTTAGATCCGTATCTGGAGCAAATCACTTTGGATGAATTAAAATCCATAATCGATAAACCTGGGAAATAACTTTGTCCAGATCACAAATTATCCAAGAGGTTTACCTCCACCGCGTTCTTGCGAGGGCCACTTCTTTTTGATTGCCAGCATTTGTAAGCTTGTGCAAATAAATATTCGACTGTTCCGAAACTGCTGATCCAGCCGCTATTTCATCACCATATTCACTCTCAGCTCTGAAAGCAATATCAATTGATGCTATTTCCTTTTTCGTCAGTACATCCATAGGAGTTGATTCTATCACCCAACGAATGTAAGAGATATGATTGACATGCCTGTTAATATCTATATCATGCCATCCTGCAACAAATTTTCGTTGAATTAAATAGTTATCCTTGGTTGGGATCTTATCAGTAACAAAAGGTACAAAAGGGATCTGGTGTTGAAGTTGAAGATCGGTTATAAAGGGTGGGGCTGGAATTACTTGTTTTAGCTTTAGGTCAAGAATAACCCAAACACTTTTACATTTCCCTATAACAGTGCCATTTTTATCAAGTAAATGGTAATCTCTGAAAATATTATGTCGGTCATAACCAGATGGCCAGGTGACAACTGTTAGATTTTCATTATGCCTCGGATATTCATCAATTTCAATAATTAACCTGGTCAAAACCCAGGTTTTACCTTCTTTCATTAAATCATAAACAGACAATTTGAATTGCATGCTATGTATCCAAGCGGCTTCCTGAAAATAACCCGCAATAGCAGGGAGGGTTATTTTCAAATTTGGGCCTACTTCATTTCCCCTTACTTTTAATATTTCCTGATAGATCATGATATAGATTTATATCCTACGGACAAATATAAAGGAAATGCATTTGTGTAGCCTATTGATAACGGTTATTTACGGAAGGATCAAAAAAATCGCCAAAAGTTTTAACGTGTGCTTGCTAATTCAATTCGAGATTTAATAAGATGTTTAAGCTCAAGTAGATTTACCACCTCTTTTATTTTGGAAATGCCATATTTTTCATTGAGAATTTCGACAACTTCATCTTTATAGCAATTTTCTTTTAGTTTGTCGTAATCACGGGAAAGGGAATTGTAAATAGACAGCAATTCTTTGCAAAGTACCCTGTAACCTGATACCAATTCTAAAGCACGGGTATAATTGCTTTCTTCAATCTCTTTACTAATATCTTCTACGAACCGAATCTCTGTAAATTTCCTTAATTGTGATTGAATTTGAACTTCATGTACTTTCTGAGCATTTTCACCTTTGAGCAGGGTTTCAATCAGATCGAGTAATGCTAATAATTCAATTTTCATACTTATATGTTGTCAACTTAGCCACAAAAATACTAAAACAATATGATTGTCAATAATTATTCATCATTATTTAAAGATCGAAGACCTATGAGCATAGCAACATAAGGAAACCTTAAATTATGAAAAAAAATTCACTTTTTGCAAAAAATGGTACAGGATTTATTTTAAACTAAGAAATTTATAGTTTAAAATTTAAATATTCCTATCCGGCTGAATTGGATCAATAGAAATATGAAAATCTGTGAATGCCTATTTCATCTAATGCTATCCACCTGATTCTGAATCTATTTTATTTTATTTTGAAGACCATCAAAAATTTTAAATTTGTAAAACATAAAAAGGATTTTCAAAATAATGAAGTGATTTTGAGCAGATATTTATACCATATTTTGTGTAATATCTATAAAACCTTACATGAAATATAGCACCGATCGTTTCCCTATCTAAAATTATAGTGTTTAGGCTGTGCTATATCAAAAGCTTAACCTTAATTTTACAGATATAATGGAATAACAATAAAGTTAAAAAAACTGCAGATACTGCTTGATCGATAAATGGAGAATAAATATCTACTCATCATTGAGGATAACAAAATAGATACTTTAGTACACACGAAAATCATTCAAATAACAAGACCTGACTTGGAAGTTGTTCATGCGGAAAACGGAAAAGTAGCACTTGAGGTTTTAGAAAGTAGGGATGACCTTCCCGTAATGATTCTACTCGACTTAATAATGCCAGTGATGGACGGGTTCGAATTTCTTGAAAATCTAGCGATTGTCGAAAGATACAACAACTTGTTGGTTACCGTGCTCACTACCTCTACCAATTTATTGGATAGAAAGAAGGCCTCGGCGATTTACAATATTTCCGAGTACGTGATCAAACCCCTTACACGAGATAGATTTGCAGAGATATATTCAAATTGGCATTTTTAAAACTTCTTCTCTGATGTTTCAGGGTATTTATGATTTTTTTCATCTTTATTCCAGAAAAGTATAGATTCTCATTTGAAAGCTCCCTTTTTATAATATTAATTCCACAAAAACAGGATTGTTGTTAACAATATGTCAAAGTGGGGTAAAATCAGCACAACTGTCCAATTATATAGTTCTCACTACATACATTTCAGAATCAAAACCATAATAACACACTTTATGAATATAAAACCAATTTTTATATTATCATCATTCGTCCTTTTCATTTCGATAAATTCATTTGCTCAGGAAGTGGAGGTTAAAGGTCGGGTTTTGAACGCACAAGACAATTCAAGCGTGGAATTTGCCACAGTTAGTTTTTTAACGGCTTCTGATTCTTCCTTGATTAAAGGGGATGTGACAGACCTGGAAGGCAATTTTGCTGTCCCGATTGCTCCGGGGAATTATATTTTAAAGGCTGAATTCCTCGCTTTTAAACCAACTTTTAAGGCAATACAGGTTTCTTCTGACCGCAAGACACAAAATATCGGAACCATCAGATTACAGGAAGATGTGGCCCAGCTATCGGAAGTAGTAGTAAGAGGAGAAAGAACACAAATGGAAATGACCCTGGATAAAAGGGTGTATAACATAGGGCAGGATCTTGTAAACAGGGGAGGAGATGCTTCCCAGATTTTGGACAATCTACCTTCTGTGTCCGTGGATATGGAAGGCAATGTCAGCTTGCGGGGGAGCTCAAGCGTAAAGGTGTTGATCAATGGGAAGCCATCAGGTTTAATTGGCATAAGTGGTACTGAAGCACTTCGTCAATTAGATGCGAACATGGTAGAAAGGGTAGAGGTAATCACAAACCCCTCTGCACGATATGAAGCTGAAGGAATGGCAGGAATAATCAATATTGTATTGAAAAAGGAAGAACGTTTAGGTATTAATGGTACTTTTAATTTTAAAACCGGAATTCCAGATGATCATGGTGTATCCCTCAATGTGAATTTCAGGAGAGACTGGTTTAATCTGTTTACAAACTATGCATTTACCTATCGGGATTCACCACGGGATGGGACTTCATTTCAACGGTTCTCTGATTATACAACCGATATTGTCCAGGATATTAGGAGAAAAGGAATTTCTAACAGCATCAGGTTCGGTGGCGACATTTATATTAATGACCAAAACACACTGACCTTGTCGGGGATCTACCGCATTTCAGATGATGAAAATTTAGGTATAATAAATTATACCGATCGTGCTTTAAGTGGTACATTGCTGTCCAATACGATACGACGAAATGAAGAAGCTGAAGATGAATCGGTTTGGGAGTATGCCATCAATTATACCAGAACATTTTCTGAAAAAGACCATAAACTCACCATCGATTTACAATATCGGGAAAATGACGAAATAGAAGATGCAGATATTATTGAAACCAGGGATCCATTTGAAATGCCTAGGGAAACGCTTCTTCAGGGATATCTTAATGATGAATTTCAAAATAGTTATCTTTTACAGGCAGATTATGTCCGGCCATTTTCAGAAACAACCCGATTAGAAACCGGTTGGAGAACCAATATCAGGAAAATCGACAACTCTTATCTGGTAGAAGAACAAAATGAATCTGGAATTTGGGTGCCATTACCTGCTTTTACCAATGATTTTATATATAATGAACAGGTACATTCATGGTATGGCATTTTTGGAACAGAAATCAATAAATTTTCTTTACAGGGTGGTGTGAGGGCCGAATACACCAATGTAGATACTGAATTAAGGCAAACCAATGAACAGAACAACCAGGAATATCTTCATATATTTCCGAGTGCCCATGTTACTTATGCATTTGATAATGCCAATTCTGTCCAAATGAGTTATAGCAAAAGGTATAATCGTCCTGGATTTTGGCATCTGAACCCATTCCATTCTTATGCTGATTCAAGAAATATCCGATCAGGTAACCCTAATCTTAAGCCTGAATTTACTGATTCATACGAACTCGGTTACCTTAGGACTTGGACTGATGGTACATTTTATTTCGGTGCTTACTATAGGCATACTACTGATGAATTTGAGAGAATAGAAGTACTAGAGGATTCTGTAATCCGATCTTTCCCGATCAATCTAAGCGTAGAGAATGCTTATGGTTTGGAAGCCAATTTCTCAAAAGAGCTTTTTAGCAGATTAAACCTGGATGGCAATTTGAACTTTTACCAGTCTATATCAGATGGGGAATATGAGGGAGAAGATTTATATAGTAAAACCACAACCATGACAGGCAGATTAAATGCACAGATTAAGCTATTTAATGATTTCAATTTTCAGGCAAATACATTTTATCGTGCACCACGTACAACTACCCAGGGGAAAAATAAAAGCATGTATTCATTGGATCTTGGTGTCAGTAAAGAAATATTTAACAGGAACGGCACAGTGGTTTTGAATGTTCGGAATGTATTAAATACTTTACGTGGCAGATCAGAAACTTTTGCTGAAGGCTTTTATGCCAGATCTGATTTTCGTTGGAGACCTCGGCAGATTACCCTTTCGTTAGTGTACCGGCTTAACAGGTCAAATGGACAAGACCGTCAAAGGCCACAACAGGAATCAATGGATTTTGATGATGGCGATATGTAAATTGGCAGTGTGAAACCATCCTTATCGTACTTAATAGATTGCATTTAAAACGGTTAGTAAAAAATTATTTATTATTGTAATTAGTAATATTTGATTATTGATAAATGCCCTAATTTTTAATGACATCTTACGATATTGTAAATTTTGACACAGAGGTAATAGAAGCAAGTCATAAAATTCCTGTTTTGGTAGATTTCTGGGCCCCATGGTGTGGGCCCTGTAAAATACTCGGTCCTGTTCTGGAAAAGTTAGCTTCACAATCGGAAAATCAATGGAGCCTAAAAAAGGTGAATGTAGATGAACACCAGGAAATTGCTAAACATTATCACATTAAAGGAATTCCTGCTGTTAAATTATTTAGAAGTGGAGCCGTAGTGGCCGAATTTACAGGTGCTTTACCTGAGATGCAGATCACTAAGTGGCTGAATGACAACCTTCCCTCAGAATTGGATCAGGAAGCGGAGAGGGCATTATTATTTTATGAAAATGGTAATCAGGAGAAAGCTGAGTCAATATTTCAAAATATACTGAAGCAAAATCCCAATCATTCTTTTGCAGCATTCTATCTGGGGCAAATCATGTTGTTTAAAGATTTTGAAGCAGCATTGGAATTTTTTTCTATTGCAGGAAAAGACCCTGACTATATCGATCAGGCTGGTTTTTTAAAGAAAATTGCTTCTATTTTATTAAAAAAGAAAGATCCACAACAATTCACCGAGGATCCAGTCAAAACAATATTTTTAGAAGCTGTAAATGCACTATCAGAACAAGATTTTGAGAAAGCTATTCAAAAGTTGATTGATGTAATAATGAGGAACAAAGCCTATGAAGATGAAATTGCCAGGGAAGCTTGTATCGCTATATTTTATTACCTGGGAACTGATCATGAATTGGTAAAAAAATATCGGCGGAGATTTGATATGGCATTATATTAAATGAATAAACTATCCACAGCGTTATTGTCTTATATTTACATCTAATCCTTCCATTTGCGTTTAAGGTATAATCAAAGTTTGGAGATGAACATTAGATTAATTATCCTACTTATTGTATTCAGCCATCTGAGCCATGCTCAGTTTACTACACCTGTCCTCGAAAACAACCGCCCTTCCATTAAATGGCATCAGACAAACTCTCCCAATTTCAGAGTGTTATATCATAAGGGAGGCGACTCTCTGGCGATGCAGACCATTAATACGCTGGAGAAAATATATAAACCCTCTTTATCCACATTAAACACCAATCCTGAGAAAGTAACCATTATTTTGCAGCAATTAAATGCTAACTCCAATGGTTTCGTTACAGTAGGTCCAAGAAGATCGGAATTTTATGGTATGCCACCACAGAATTATAATTTTACGGGTACTAACCAATGGATGGACATGCTGGCTGTTCATGAATATCGTCATGTGGTGCAATTCTCAAAAAGCAGGATTGGTTTTAATAAAGTAATCTCCTATCTGTTTGGAGAAGTGGCATATGGTGCCATGGCTCATTTGGCTATGCCTTCATGGTTTTGGGAAGGTGATGCTGTTGGAATTGAAACCGCACTAACCCATAGCGGGAGAGGCAGAATTGCCAGTTTTAGTATGCCCTACAAAACCAACTTGCTTACCCATGGCCCTTTTTCATACGATAAACAAATGCTGAGGTCATTTAAACATTTTGTGCCCGACCATTATGTGTCAGGCTATTATATGACCACTCACATGAGAAGAGTTTATGGTTCAGATATATGGGATAAAATTACAAACCGGGCATTTTATACACCATTCTTACCCTGGCGATTGCCTGTTGCCATGAAAAGAGAAACAGGAAAGGGTTTAATTCCTCATTATCAATCGATGACCACTGAACTGACCGAGATATGGCAAAAGCAAATTGATGATCTTGAAGAAACTCAAGTAGAACGCAAACATTCACGCAAGAACGAAACCTATACCAGCTATAATTACCCACAGGTAAATGAAAATGGAGAGATTGTAGTACTGAAATCAGGATTGAGTGATGTTCAGCAATTTGTAATGTTTCATACTGATGGGAAAGAATCAAAGGTATTTACACCCGGTGTGATCAATGATGCGGGTATGCTTTCTTTATCAGGAGATAAATTGGTATATGTTGAACAAGAATATCATCCCCGATGGTTGTCGGAATCATATAGTGTCGTCAAGATATTGGATATTAAGAAGGGAAAGATTAGGAAAGTCACTTCGAAATCCCGGTATGCGTCAGCGTCGCTTTCTCCTGATCAGCAATTCATTGTGACTGTACATACCGATGAAAACCATAAAACGAATTTAGCGGTACTGGATTCCAAAACCGGAAAAGAAGTTAAAAGATTCCCAAACCCGGACAATGAATTTTATCAGATGCCACGATGGTCTGATGATGGAAAATCCATTACAGTATTAAAAATTAAAGATCAGAAAAAGTCAATAGTGCTGGTGGATTATACAACGGAAGCAGAAGAGGTTATTGTTCCTTACACATTTGAAAACTTTGGTCACCCGGTAAAATACAAAAACTATCTGTTTTATAATTCAGCTTACAACGGGATAGACAATATATATGCAATCAATTTGAATACCGGTATTCATTATCAGGTTACATCTCGAAAATATGGGGCCTTTAATCCGGTGATTACTGCTGACGGGAAAAATATCGTTTTTAATGATTATACATCTTCAGGCATGGATGTGGTTTCCATGCCATTTGAACCAGTTTCATGGAAGCCAAAAACAAAGATTGAAGACAGGAATACTAATTACCACCAGCCTTTGGTTCTTCAGGAAAATAATGAGGATGTGCTTTTGGATAATGAATTGGAAGAGTATCCGGCATCACGATACAGCAAATTGAAAGGTTTGATCAATCCTTATAGCTGGGGATTATACTCAAGTACTTCAGCCGATGATTTTATGGTTGGCGTCTTATCTCAAGATGTATTAAGTACGACTACCATTTCAGGAGGTTATCAATTCGATACCTATGGAGATAAAAACAGGTTATTTGCAAAAGTGAGTTACCAGGGATTATTTCCAATAATTGATGCAGGAGTTGAATCCATTTATCGGTCTGGATTAATCAGAGAGGATGAAGAATTACATCCCGTAACTTTCACGGAATTAAAGGCTACTGCAGGTTTGCGAATACCCTTATTACTTACTAAATCCCGGTATCATGAACAAATGACAATTGGCACAGATGCTTCATTTGGTGAATTGAAAAATTTTAAAATGAATAACCGGGATATTGGACCACCTGAGCGGACCACATATGGCATGCTGAGATACAACTTCAGTTATTATCGGCTTTATAAGCAAAGTAAACGAGATATCAGGAGCAAATGGGGACAATATCTTTTTGCCCAATACAGCCATCTTCCACTTGGAGGCGATTTCACAGGGAATCAATGGTCAATGAAAGGAATTTTATTATTTCCAGGGCTTTTTAAACACCATTCATTACAATTGAGTGGAGGGATGGAATTCGTAAGGGACAGCACTTATCCTTTCGACACTTATTTAAACAGTCCTCGTGGATATGATAGATTTTTTCATGACCAGTTCTATAATGCTTCCCTTGATTATGCCCTTCCTTTATGGTATCCGGATATCAACCTTAGCAGCTTAATCAATATTCAGAGAATAAAAACCAGCCTGTTTTTTGACACTGCCTTTGGGGATAATGAAGATCATACAAGATACAGGTATAATAGTATCGGGGCTGAAATTAGTGCTGATGTAAATTTTTTACGGTTATTGCCTCTGTTCGAAGTGGGGTTTAGATATGCTTTTGTACCTGATAGCAGGTTTCACTATTTTGGTTTTATGTTAGGTAGTTTTTCTTTATAAATTAAAAAAGCTTAACATAAGTACACTGACCTGAAATTAAGTTTGTAAATTTAGGGTGTTGAAGTGCATATTACACTTTTTATGTTTGAATATAGCAATAGAAAAATTATTTTTGAGCTCTTAAATTTTTTAAACAACATCTTTTATCAGAAATTTTATGGCTGAAGTAATCAGAATGCCCAAAATGAGTGACACCATGGAAGAGGGCGTAATTGCCGCATGGCATGTAAAAGTGGGGGACAAAGTAAAATCAGGTGATATTATTGCAGAAGTAGAGACTGATAAAGCTACAATGGAGCTGGAATCATATGAAGACGGCACATTACTCCACATCGGCGTTCAAGAGAAAGAATCTGTACCGGTAGATGGCGTAATAGCAATCATTGGCGAGAAGGGCGAGGACATCAAAAATCTTCTTAATGAAGCAAAATCTGGTGATTCGGGGGAAAAGGAAAAACCTAAAGAAAAGGCAGAAGCAGAAGCATCTTCCAAGAAAAAAGAAGATGCTGCCCCTGTAGACGCCTCTGATGTAAATGCCACTTTGATCCTGATGCCGAAGATGAGCGATACCATGACAGAAGGAACTATTGCAGCCTGGCACAAGAAAGTAGGACAGGCTGTGAAATCAGGTGATATTCTGGCTGAAATAGAAACTGATAAAGCTACCATGGAGCTGGAAGCTTATGAAGATGGCACACTTTTATATATAGGGGTCAAAGAAGGTGATTCGATTGATGTGGATGGTGTAATAGCTGTGATCGGTGAAAAAGATGCTGATTATCAAAAGTTATTAGATGCCAATTCGGCCAAATCCCAAAAGACAGATGATGCTGACAAAGTAGAAGAACCTGCTGTGGAGGCAACTAAAGATACTTCAAAAGCTATGGCGGAAAATACACAAACAACAACTCGCCAGGTAACAGAATCTACAGATACAGGAGACAGGGTAAAGGCATCTCCACTTGCCAAAAAAATAGCCGCAGACAAAGGGTTTGATATTACAAAAATAAAGGGGTCTGGAGATAATGGCCGAATCATAAAAAAGGATGTGGAATCATATGTGCCTGCTCCGGAAAAAGAAGCACCAACTTCAGGTAAAGAAAAATCTTTTGTACTACCTCAGGTAGTAGGAGAAGAGCGTTTTGAGGAAACTAATGTTTCACAGATGCGCAAAACCATTGCAAAAAGACTTGCCGAAAGCAAATTTACTGCCCCTCATTTCTACCTGACCATGGAAATTGATATGGACAAAGCAGTAGAAGCAAGGAAAAGCATTAATGAGTATTCGCCAGTAAAGATTTCATACAATGATCTGGTAATTAAAGCTGCTGCGGCCGCATTGAGACAACACCCAAAAGTAAATTCCTCATGGCGGGGTGATAAGATCCGCATGAACCAACACATTCATATTGGGGTCGCCGTGGCTGTGGATGAAGGATTATTGGTGCCGGTAGTACGGTTTGCAGATAATAAATCACTTTCTCATATTGCTGCTGAAGTAAAAGAACTTGGCCAGAAAGCTAAAAATAAACAATTACAACCGAAAGAATGGGAAGGAAACACTTTTTCTATTTCCAATTTGGGCATGTTCGGCATTGATGAGTTTACTGCCATTATCAATCCACCAGATGCATGTATTTTGGCCATTGGAGGGATAAAAGAAACACCGGTAGTGAAAAATGGACAGATAGTGCCGGGCAATATCATGAAAGTTACCCTTTCATGTGATCATCGGGTGGTTGATGGCGCAACAGGAGCAGCATTCCTTCAGACATTTAAAGGACTACTCGAGGATCCGGTAAGAATTTTAATTTAATGATTTTTTAATATTTTAAGATGACCAAAATACGATCGACTACCGTAATTGCGATTTTACATAACAATGAAGTTGCCATTGGTTCTGATGGACAAGCTACCATGGGCAACACGGTTGCAAAAAGCAATGTGCGAAAGATCAGAAAACTACAGGACGGCAAAATCTTAACTGGTTTTGCTGGTTCAACAGCCGATGCATTTACACTTTTGGAGCGTTTCGATGAAAAACTGGGCACCTATCAGGGAAATATGAAAAGGGCAGCGATAGAGTTGGCTAAAGATTGGCGGATGGATCGTTTCCTGCGCCGCCTAGAAGCCATGTTGATTGTTGCCAATAATGAAGAATTATTGATTATAAGCGGAACTGGGGATGTACTTGAGCCAGATAATCATATTGCTGCTATCGGTTCTGGAAGTATGTATGCCCAATCGGCAGCCACTGCGCTCAAAAAACATGCACCACACCTTACCGCTGAAGAAATGGTTCGTGAAAGCCTGAACATTGCTGCTGATATCTGCATATATACCAATCACAATATTGCGATAGAGAAAGTATAGGTCATTTGCTGATATTAAATAGTTTAATAAAGTTTTGATAGCATTCAAGGCTGAATGCTGGTATTTTTTGATAGTCCAATAAATTCAGATTTTTGCTGAGCTTCAGAAAGGGATGCTGGCTTACAAGTGTTGAAAGCTCTTCAAAGGTCAATTCTTTTACAAGCTGATAGTTGTCATTTTTATCATGATATTCCCAGGGTGACTGATTTATACAGATCAGTGTTTCATCCACCTCATTCGTTAAGTTATTTATAATATTACTCTTATATTGTTCCAGCCATTCACCTTGTACATGTAAAGTACAACTAAAGTAATTGCCCCACCAGAACATAGTACGAAAGGCAAATACCTCATCCTGACGAAAATATCGCGGATAGTCCAGGACAAGATAAGGCAGGTTTCTATAGTTTTCACCTTTCGATATTTTACCGGTTTTTTGGATCCAATGTTCAGGAAAGTTGAGGTAAGATTTCTGAATTTCACTTTTTAGTAAATTCTCCGCCTCCACAAACAAGCTGATTATTTTTTTAGTGATTACAAATTTTGTGGTAAGAAAATCCTGATCGGAAATATAAGTTAATTCCTTTGTGTCCAGCTTTTCGGGTGATGTTGACATATCAATGGTTCGTAAATATTCTGTAATTTTACTTCTTAACAACGATCAGTCTGTTTCTGATTTAATTATTTTTTGAAATGGGTAAAAAAAACGGGAAAGTTATCATTTTGGGGGCGGGGATTTCAGGTTTATCCACGGCTTTTTGGTTGGATCGTGCTGGATATGATACCTTGGTTCTGGAAGCAGATGGACAACCGGGAGGTTCGGTAAATACTAAAATCGAGAATGGTTTTTTAATTGATTATGGCCCAAACAGTAGCCTGGAGACTTCTCCCGTAATCAAAGAACTGATTGATGATGTGGGATTGTCTAATCAAATGATCTATGCCAGTGAGGCAGCTAAAAACAGGTATATTCTAAAAGGGGATCAGTTACACCCCCTGCCAACAAACCCTGTTCAATTTCTCAAATCCGATCTTTTTTCTGTCAGGGGGAAATTAAGATTGTTGCAAGAGCCATTTATCAAAGCATCTTCAGATGGATATCATCAAAGTATTGCCACATTCGTTAAAAGAAGGCTTGGACAGCAATTTCTGGATTATGCTATTGATCCTTTTGTTTCCGGAGTATTTGCCGGGGATCCTGAAAAATTAAGCGTGCAGTCGGCGTTTCCCAAACTATATCAACTGGAAGAAAAGTATGGTAGTTTGATAAAAGGAATGATCAAGGGTGCGAAAGAGCGTAAGAGTAGGGGAGAAGCTTCCAAACATTCAGCCAAGATGTTTTCATTCATCGATGGAATGGCTACACTCCCTAATGCATTGGCAGAAAAGCTAAAAAGCCAGATCCTATATCAATGTCAGGTAAATAAAATCACCTCAACACCGGAAGGGTTTCAGGTTTATTTTCAAGATCAGGGGAAAGCCACTAATATTTTAGCTGGCACAGTTATCTCTACTGTTCCATCATATATAGCCCAGTCAATATTTAAGGAAATTGATAACCAATTGACTGCCCACCTAAGTCAGATTTATTACCCGCCAGTACTCGTCCTTTATCTGGGATATAAAAAATCCGATGTTTTTGAACTGGATGGTTTTGGTTTTTTAATACCCAGGAAAGAGAAAAAGAAGTTCTTGGGTGCAATTTGGAATTCCACACTTTTCCCTGCACGTGCTGGTGAAGATGCTGTAAGTTTTACTTTGTTTATTGGAGGGGCCAGAAATGCTTCAATATTGGAAGGGCAAGACCATAATGTGTTAATTAAAGAGGTGATAAAAGAATTCCAACAAATTATGAAGATCAATGCGGATCCGGTTTACACGAGCAGCAAGTTTTGGCCCAATGCCATACCTCAGTACAATATTGGATATCAGCAGCACGAAGAATATTTTATTGAATTTGAAAAGAAATATCCAGACCTGTATTTGTCAGGTAATTACCGGGGCGGTATATCTTTTGGGGACTGTATTAAGAATTCCAGAATCTTGGTTGACAGAATAATTATTCGAGGTAACCGCTAAGTTCGCGAAGCAGGCGCAAAATTCATAAAGAAACGATGCCTTCTTGTCCTTGGTGAATAAACTTGGGTCCTTCGTGGTAAATATGCGGCTACTCAACCCGTGCTACCGGATCTCTTCTGATCAATTCTATTTCAAAAAGTTGTGTCCAGTTTTTGCCAGTTACAAAATATCGTCCTGTTTGTGGGTCGTAAGCAATACCATTCAATACATCAATATCCCTGTGGTTCATATTCAAGTCAAAAAGTCCCGCAAGGTTGATCACTCCGGTTACTTTTCCATTCTTAGGGTTAATGATGACTATTTCATCCTTTTGATACACATTGGCATGAATCTCACCATTTATGTATTCCAGTTCATTTAAATCATTTACAGCCCGATTTTGGTTATACACCTTTATCCGGCCAATTTCAGACAAAGTTTCGGCATTCAATAGATATAGCGTGGCTGATCCATCGCTCATGACCAAAGTATCACCCATATTGGTTAATCCCCAGCCTTCAGTATGGTAAGTAAATTCTCTGATCTGGTCGAAGGTCTCGAGGTCATAAACAAAACCTTTCCTGCTTCGCCAGGTCAGTTGGTAGAGTTTATTATTGTAAATGGTAATCCCCTCACCAAAATACTGGCTTGGGATATATTTTGTTTGCAAAACTTCACCAGTCCTTAAATCTACTTTTCTGATATTGGATTCCCCTTTTTGTCCGGTCCCCTCATACATAAAGCCATTGTGAAAGGTGAGGCCCTGAGTAAACGCTTTTCGGTCATGAGGATAGTTCTGCCGGATACGATAATCATATTGTATGGGAGTAATGTCTGACAGCAAAATGACTGAAGTATGGTCTATATCCTTGCTACCATCCTGAAAATAAGCAATTGCTCTAATGCTAGTTTCTCCAACAGGCATTGGCGTTGTATTCAATTCATACTTGAAAGGAGGAGTGGCAATGGTGGTCAGGAAAAAATTATTGGCAAAAATCTGAACAGAATCGATCACATTTTCTTCTGAAGATGGAACTATTTCGATAGGAATTACTTCACCGATGGTTCGTTTTTTTTTGCCGGAAATGATCAAATCACTTTGGGATTTTTTTTTCACTTCCACTTCTTTTTTGCCTTTTACATCCTTTTGGGTTTCACAGGCAAATGTTGCTATAAAAAATAAAATTGTTAAAAATTGAATTTTCATTACTATGATCAGTAGTTAATTATATGGAAAACGACTGTGAAGTTAAAACAATATTTTTTCCCTTAAAAAAAAGAAGATTAATTTCAGCATTAAATGTTATATCTTTATCCGTATAAAGCTTCCGAAGAGTTTGTCAAATATTTTTTTCTTGCGGGAGATTTATATAAACTTTATTCCATTTTTAAAGTGAATTAAAACAATATATGAATCATAATAGTGATGTATTGCCAGGGAAAAGTTTTCCATTAGGAGCAACGGTTTATCCTGACGGTGTTAATTTTTGTGTGTTTTCTAAAAGTTGTCATTTTGTAGAATTATTATTATTTAATGATCCCGATGACGAGCAACCCTATAAGGTCATACGTCTTGACCCTATTGTAAACAGAACGTTTTATTATTGGCATGTTTTTGTGAAGAATATTAAAAACGGCCAGTTATACGGTTATAGGGTTCATGGTCCCTGGGCTCCTGATTTGGGTCACTTGTTCGATAAAGACAAAGTATTGATCGATCCATATGCCAAGAGTGTTTGTACAGGAAAGTTTTATTCCCGTGATGCGGCATCACATCCAGGTGATAATTGCGCCCAGGCCATGAAAAATGTGGTAGTAGATACTTCTGAATACAATTGGGAAGGGGATAAGCATTTAAATACGCACTATTCGGAAACGATAATCTATGAAATGCATGTGAAAGGTTTTACCAATCATCCGAATTCAGGCATTTCGGCAGATAAAAGAGGCACCTATGCCGGTTTGATAGAAAAAATCCCTTACCTGAAAGATTTGGGTATTACGGCAGTTGAGCTAATGCCTGTGCAACATTTCGATGAACAGGATGCTGTACCACCACTGAAAAATTACTGGGGATACAGTCCGATCAATTTCTTTTCTCCCCATTTTGGTTATAGCTCCGACAAAAGCCCGCTAGGGCCGATCAATGAATTCCGTGATATGGTTAAAGCATTTCATCAGGCTGGGATTGAAGTAATTCTGGATGTTGTATTTAATCATACAGCAGAGGGTGAACCGGATGGCCCGATCTTTTCATTCAAGGGGTTTGAGAACAGGTCTTATTATATGTTAAAGGAAAAGAAGTCTCTTTATGCCGATTATACCGGTTGTGGCAATACCTTTAATGCCAATCATTCGGTTGTACGCAGACTGATCAGGGATGCGCTTCGTTTTTGGGTAGCAGAAATGCACATTGATGGTTTTCGATTTGATCTGGCTTCAGTTTTATCAAGAGATGAAACCGGTAATCCTTTGAAAAACCCTCCGATTCTTTGGGAAATAGAAACCGATCCGGTGTTGGCAGGAACAAAGTTAATTGCTGAAGCCTGGGATGCCGCTGGATTGTATCAGGTTGGATCTTTTGTAGGGGATAAATGGGCGGAATGGAATGGTCACTATAGGGATGATGTTCGTAGGTTTGTGAAAGGGGATGTGGGGTCAGTTACCAAATTGGCTTCCCGCATCATTGGCAGTCCTGATATATATCCTGATCCTGAAAGAAAAATCAACAGAAGTATTAATTTCATCACTTGCCATGACGGTTTTACATTAAATGACCTGGTGTCTTATAATGTAAAACATAATGAAGAAAACGGTGAGAAGAACATGGATGGTAGTAATCACAACTTTTCATGGAATTGTGGAGTGGAAGGCAATAGTAAAGATCCCAATGTGGAGGAGTTGCGTCTTCGGCAAATGAAGAATTTTCTGGCTATCCTGTTTATGTCGCAGGGAACCCCAATGATCCTGATGGGCGATGAAGTACGAAGAACACAAAAAGGAAATAATAATGCCTATTGTCAGGACAATGATATTAGCTGGTTCGATTGGAATTTGGTCGAAAAGAACCAGGATATACTTCGGTATACCAAGGGATTGATCCAATTGATTCAAAATAGCCACTTGTTTAAGCTGGACTTCATGTTAAAAACATCTTATCATACAAGAAGTGCACACATCATTTGGCATGGTGTGAAATTGGGCAAACCTGATCTTTCACACCTGTCTCATACGCTTGCTTTTACACTTAATTTTCCCAAAGTACAGGAGTCGTTTCATGTGATGATGAATGCCTATCGCGAACCATTGGATTTTGAAGTGCCTTTGCTCCACCATGATAGCAAATGGGTAAAAATAGTAGATACTTCCTCTAAAAGTCCTGAAGATATTTATTTGCCAGAAGAAGCCCCGGTATTCGATAGATTTACAATGACCTTAAAGCAATATTCAGTAGCCATATTGATGGCACGGAAAGTCAGTGATATAAATTCGGCAAAGAAATAATTATGAGCGGAAATTGATCAACTTAGTCACTCATATATTCCAACATGTTCAGCATTTTCAGGGTAGCTTTTATTGCCGCTTCGGTTTGGTCTGAATCCAATCCCCGCGTTTTAAATTCCCTGATGCCCAACTGCCATGTAATTATGGTTTCTACCAATGCATCAGTACGCCCCCCTGGCGGTATTCTTACAAGGTAATTGTTTAGTGTGGGGAAATCTTTATCCAATCCTTTATAGATCTTTTTTAAAGCTCTCATAAAGGCATCATATTGTCCATCGCCTGAAGAGCTTTCCTCGTACAATTTCCCGTTTATTTCTATACTTACTGTGGACACCGGCTTCATGTTATAAGCATGGCAGGTGTAATAATTCCGGATCCTGATTTTTTCGTCATTCACATTCGATCCCAAAACATCTGCAATGATAAAAGGAAGGTCTTCTTTTGTAATGTATTCCTTCTTATCACCCAATTCCACCACACGTTTTGTTACTTTCTGCATAGTGTCAGCATCGAGTTCTATACCAAGTTCTTTCAGGTTATTGCCAATACTGGCCTTGCCTGATGTTTTACCAAGGGCATATTCTCTTACCCTGCCAAATCTTTCGGGGATCAGGTCATTGAAGTATAAATTATCTTTGGTGTCGCCATCGGCATGTACACCACAGGTCTGTGTAAATACATTGTCACCCACCACAGGTTTGTTGTTGGGTATTCTGATACCGGAAAAAGCTTCTACCAGCTTACTGATTGTATTCAGCTTTTGTTCTTTTACATTTAATACTGATTTGTTCTGATCTTTTAACACCGCAATGACACTAGAAAGAGGAGCATTCCCCGCCCGCTCTCCCAAGCCATTTACAGTGGTATGAACACCTTTAAACCCAGCCTTGACCGCTGCAAGTACGTTGGCTACCGACAAATCATAATCGTTGTGTGTATGGGTATCAAAATGAATTCCCGGGTATCTCTCTACCATTTTGGTGGCAAAGTCAAGCATTTCATAGGGGTTTAATATGCCCAGTGTGTCAGGAAGCATGATTCTTCGAATAGGTTCATCTTTTAATGCATCCACCAGGAAATACACATATTCCGGTGAGTTTCTCATGCCATTTGACCAATCTTCGAGATATACATTTACCTGAATACCTCTTTTTATGGCTTCGGCTATGGTTTTCCGGATATCCTCCAAATGTTCTTCAGGAGTTTTTCTTAACTGGCCAATTACATGTTTTAATGAACCTTTGCACAATAAATTCACTGTTCTGGCACCCGCTCTTTCAATCCAGTCTAATGAAGAAAAACCATCGATAAATCCCAGAACTTCTATTTTCTCAAGGAAACCTTTTTCTTTTGCCCAATTGGTTATCTTGGTTACAGCATCAAATTCTCCTTTGGAAATCCTTGCAGAAGCGATTTCTATCCTGTCCACCATTACTTCTTCCAACAACATTTTGGCAATATTGAGTTTCTCGCTATCCGTAAATGCTATGCCTGATGTTTGTTCGCCATCCCTTAAGGTGGTATCCATTACTTCTACTTTCATGGTAGTGATTTTTCTTTTTTGAGTTGTGAATTTTGAAAATCAATCTGCAAAAGTACATAATGTGAGGGAGACAAAAAAAGTATTTGTGCATTTTGAGGAAATGCAGCATATTCTACATGATGTTGGCTTGAACGCAGTTGATTATTTGGTTCTTTTGGTAGGTAAAATAGCTACGAACCATACCTTTCTAATTCGTAGCTATTTACTCTTAATTATTGTTTATAGACACCCAGATCTTTGTACTCTGACTGCTCAATGAAATAAGACTTCTCTTTATTTGCTGCCTCACTTTTTTTGATAAATATTTCAGCAGCATTTTTATATTCCGGATCTCTTTGTGCATCAAAAACCAACAAATATCCCATGATAATATTACCCGCCATCTCTACTAGCCTTCTAGCGTGGAAATCAACAAATTCAGTATCATTTACCTTAATTACTGTATTTACGGCTTTTTCATACTCATCTGTCATGAAGCCAAGCGTCCTCTTCAGATATTGCAATTCCGGATGTAATTCCATCTGACCATATGCTTTTATCTGAGAAAGATATTGGCCGGAATTAACTCCCCGGATGGCTGCTACCACCTGTAGCTGTGAGGTGCCTTCATAAATTGATGTAATCCTGGCGTCACGGTAAATGCGCTCTACCGGGAAATCTTTCATATAACCGGTACCACCATGAACTTGCAGTGCATCGTAAGCAATTTGATTACAATATTCACTGGCGATCAATTTAATTAATGGCGTATAAACATCCGCCAGCCGCTGATAATGTTTTTGTTCCTGACGTTCTTCACTGGTCAAAGGTCTTTCCTCTGCAATAAATCCATAATTCTTATACATATCTACGTAACGGGCAGTCTCATAAAGCAAAGTTCTGATGGCATAGAGTTTTACACGCATGGTGGTCAGCATTTCATATACGGCTGGAAACTCGATGATTGCTTTACCAAATTGTGCTCTTTCCAATGCATATTTATAAGCCTCCCGATAAGCTGCCTCTGCAATACCTACAGATTGTGCAGCTACACCCAGACGGGCTGAGTTCATCAGGGACATAACATAACGTATCAGGCCAAGTTTGCGATCACCTACCAGCTTGGCAGGGGCATTTTTAAATACCAGTTCGCAAGTAGGAGATCCTTTAATCCCCAATTTATTTTCTAACCGTCTGATAGTGACAGCTTTATGTTTTCTGTCATAAACATATAATGACAATCCACGGCCATCAAAAGTGCCTTCTTCAGATCGGGCTAAAACAAGGGAAATATCAGCATCACCATTTGTAATAAACCTTTTTACACCATTGAGATACCATTGATCTTTGCTTTTATCGTAGGTAGCCTTTAGTTGAACAGCTTGTAAATCTGATCCGGCATCAGGCTCGGTAAGGTCCATAGCACCTGTAGCCCCATTACAAAACATGGGCAGGTACTCATGTTTAATTTCTTCATTTGCGAATTCATGCAGCGTTTCAGCGCAGTCCTGCAATCCCCAGATATTGGCGAATCCTGCATCAGCACGCGAAACAATCTCTGCAGCCATTACATATGGCGTAATCGGAAAGTTTAATCCCCCATAATTACGTGGTAGCGACATTCCCATCATCCCGGCTTGCACCAGTGCTTCCAGATTTTCCTGGGTTCCAGTAGCATATTTCACTTCATTATTGATCAATTGTGCACCTTCCAGGTCAACATCATGGGCATTTTTGGCAAGTACTTCCCCGCACACTTCCCCTACTACTTCCAGCGTCTTGTCATAATTATCCATCGCATCCTCGTAATCGAGGGGTGCATAGTCGAATTTTTCTTTTTCATCAAAATCATTTTCCTTCAATGACACAATTTTATTCATCAAAGGATGATTCAGGTGGAATTTCAGGTTTGGATTATCTGTATAAAAATTAGCCATTATAATTTCTTTTTTGAGGATTACTTACTGTTCTTTTTATAGTATTTGATCATCTTGGGGATCACGTCAGCCACGTCACCTGTAATAGCATAATCAGCAATATTGTTAATGGGTGCTTTAGGATCGTTATTGATCGAGATGATCATCGCTGATTCCTGCATACCAGCACGATGCTGCACAGCACCGGAAATGCCACAGGCAATATATAATTTAGGCCGTACAGTAATACCAGTCTGTCCGATCTGTCTTTCATGAGGAATATAACCTGCATCAACTGCTGCCCGGGAGCCTCCAACTTCACCTCCTAATACTTCAGCTAATTCATAAAGCAAGTTGAACGTTTCTTTTGAACCTACGCCATAACCACCGGAAACAATGATTGGGGCATGTTTGATATTTATTTTTTGTTTTTCAATATGTCTTTCAATAATTTGTACCACAAAATCAGTGTCGTTGAGGATTTTCGATACATCCACTGTTTTTATCTGTCCCTGGTACGATTTGGAGAGGATTTCTTTTTTCATCACACCTTCGCGTACAGTTGCCATTTGTGGCCGTGTGTCAGGATTGATAATGGTAGCTATGATGTTTCCCCCAAAAGCAGGCCGTATCTGGTATAACAGGTTGTCGTACTGGGTTTTGGTTTTTTTATCATAATGCTCACCAATTTCAAGACTGGTACAATCTGCGGTTAGACCGCTTTTTAATGAAGATGCAATCCTCGGGGCAAGGTCTCTTCCTATGGATGTAGCACCAAACAATGCAATCTGCGGCTTTTCAGCTTCCAATATTTGATTTAACAGACGGGCATGTGGTAATGTCAGGTAGGGATATAATTTTTCATTATCAGCTACATGCAATACATCTACACCATAAGGGATAATTTGTTCGCCTATTCCATTCAAATTTGACCCGATCACTACTGCTTCCAGTTGGCATTTAAGGTCATTGGCCAGTTTGCGCCCTTTTGTCAATAATTCGAGACTTACGTCAACTACCTGACCGTCTTCAATTTCGCAATATACAAATATGTTATTCACGTTTTTTCTAATTTAAATTAATGAAGGATTATCCGATGGTGTGATTTTCTATCAATTCTACCATCAGGCTTTCGATATCATTGTCGGTATTGGTGAGAATCTTTGATTCCTTTGCTGTAAAAACCACATTCATGATCTTTTTTACTTTGGTCGGAGAGCCCGTCAAGCCCAACCATTGCTCATCAGCATTCAAATCCTCCACAGTCCATTCTTCAATATCCAAATAAGGTCTGTTTTTATGAAGTTGAATATAATCTTCTGTCATTTCCTGTAATTCGCTCACGGTGCAAGCATGTTTATACTTCATGATTTTTTTGGCATTCCTTGCCCGGCAGGGGGCAGCAGAACTATGAACGGTGATTAACACAGGAAAAGGAGAAGAAACCACTTCTACACCGCGCTCCAATCTCCTTTTTATCGTAATCGATTTGTTGGAAACTGTAAGGATCTCTTCGGCATAGGTGACTTGCGGGATATTTAGTTTCTCGGCAGTTTGTGGTCCTACCTGAGCAGTATCGCCATCGATTGCCTGCCTGCCACATATGATCACATCGTAAGGCTCCAGTTTTTTAATGGCCTGAGAAATAGTGTAAGAGGTAGCTAATGTATCAGAGCCTGCAAATTTTTTATCGGTAATAAGGAATCCATTATCTGCTCCCCTGTATAAACCTTCCCGGATGACTTCGGCAGCCCTTGAAGGACCCATGGTAAGAATCGTGACCGTAGATCCTTTGTACCTGTCTTTTAACCGGAGTGCCTGTTCCAGTGCGTTCAGATCTTCCGGATTAAATATGGCCGGTAAAACACTGCGGTTCACCGTTCCATCGGCCTTCATGGCATCCTTACCCACATTTCGTGTATCAGGGACCTGTTTGGCCAATACTATTATTTTTAAAGCCTTCATTATGCAAAATTTAGAAGTGGTTGGTTGACAATTTAACAAATATATAATAAACACAAATTGATGTACTATGATAAAAATCAGTAAAAAGACTGATTTAGTATAAAAAATGGAAAACATTGCTTTTACTTTAATCAATGGTGATTAGAAGGTGAGGTATTCTATTCTTAAATAGGCAGGTGGATAATGATTTCAATTGAAAATATTATTACTTGGTAAATGTTGTGGGCAATAGGGTCACCTTAAAAAATTACAATTATTTCAATAAATAAAATTGGCAAAACGGAATAGCTGTTAGAAGGAATCATTCATTAGGTAACTATTTGATGGCGGTATTTTCTTGCAATCTATTTTAAATATTAATTTTGATATTGAAAAATTGTTTAGCCTCTGGAATATTTTGTATTTTTAGAGATATATATTTAAGCAGTTATAGTGTTTTATAATGGTTAGTTTGGCATAAAAAGTAAAATATTAATGCCACTTTTGTATGCCTCAACAAAAAATGGTTAACTTCGCGCATCAATTTCAAATTATTTTTTATGTCTTACAATATACTCAAAGGGAAAAAAGGGATCATTTTCGGGGCACTTGATGAAAATTCCATAGCCTGGCAAACCGCCTTAAAAGTTCATGAAGAAGGTGGAAAATTTGTACTTAGCAATGCACCTATTGCTATGAGACTCGGCAAATTAAACGAACTTGCTCAGCATTGCGGAGCTGAAATTATAACCGCCGATGCCACATCATTGGATGATCTAAATAACCTTTTTGTCAAATCAATGGAGGTATTGGGGGGGAAGTTGGACTTTATTCTCCACTCTATAGGTATGAGCCCAAACGTGAGAAGAGGTATTCCTTATGGCGAATTAAACTATGACTGGTTTCAAAAAACCCTTGATATTTCAGCACTATCATTTCATAAAGTAATGCATACAGCAGAAAAACTGGATGCCCTTAATGAGTGGGGTTCAGTGGTCGCATTATCTTATATCGCTGCTCAAAGAGTTTTTCCTCATTACTCAGACATGGCGGAAGCAAAAGCAATGCTGGAGTCAATAGCCCGTAGCTATGGTTATCGTTTTGCAAAACTGAAAAAGGTAAGGGTAAATACCATTTCCCAATCCCCAACGAAAACCACAGCTGGTACAGGTATTTCAGGTTTTGACGAATTTTATGCTTACGCGCAGAAAATGTCACCCATGGGAAATGCTACTTCTGAAGATTGTGCCAACTACATAATTTCGTTATTCTCAGACTTTACAAGGATGGTGACCATGCAAAACCTGATGCACGATGGCGGTTTTTCTACTTCAGGTATTACAGAAGATATCATCCACGATTTGTTGCGATAAAGCATGGTTGTCTTTCCAAATGCAAAGATAAATATCGGACTATACATTACGGGTAAAAGGGAGGATGGATATCATAATCTTTCATCCTGTTTTTATCCGATTCCCTGGTGCGATATTCTTGAAATTGTGGAAAGTGGCAGCTTGACGTTTCATTCTTCAGGAATAGAAATTCCAGGGAATGGGGAGGTTAATCTTTGTCTGAAAGCTTATCACTTACTCAAAAAGGATCATGATTTGCCTCCGGTGAGCGTACATTTGCATAAAATTATACCGATTGGTGCTGGTTTGGGAGGTGGTTCATCTGATGGGACATTCACCCTAAAGGCATTGAATGAGATATTTCAGCTCAACCTGACCATTTCACAACTTGAGGAATATGCGCTTTCACTTGGCAGTGACTGCCCGTTTTTTATCCAAAATCAACCAGTAATAGTAAGTGGGAGGGGAGAGATATTTAAAAGAACCGATCTTTCTCTGAAGGGAAAATTTGTAGTTTTGGTTAATCCTCTGATCCACATATCTACTGGTGAAGCATTCAGTGGTATTGGGGTTTATTCCAAAGAACCCGAACTTGAAAGTATGTTGCAGAATCCTTTTGAAAAATGGAAAGACCAGGTGAAAAATGATTTTGAGGTTTCTGTTTTTGGACGGTATCCGGAAATTGGTGAAATAAAAGGCACATTTTATTCAAAAGGAGCTATTTACGCAAGCATGACAGGGTCAGGAGCTACTGTTTTTGGAGTTTTTGATAATCCAGTTGATGTAAATGGTTGGTTTCCTGATAATTATATAACCTGGGTACGAGAAATATAGCCCACACCCACACTCACACCCAAACTCACACCCACACTCCCTTCACCCTCTTCGTTCACATTCTGCTCTCTTGTTGTTTTACTAATGTAGCCTCTTTTTCTGATTTTTTACGGTCATAGTCACCACTTCTGCCTCTTTTTCGCTCGCTCAATCTGATGATTGATGATCCCGTGCCATATATGATTAAATTATCTCCCGGATGAATGATGGTGTCTTTATTAGGAATACCCAGATAGTTGCCATTGCTCCGGTCAATACCTAATATGGTAATCCCTTCTTTAGGGAGTTTTAATTCTGAGAGGGTCTTATTTGCCAACCAGTCATTTTCTTCAATAAAAATTTCAGCGATTTCATATTCCCCCGCCAGGTGCAATAGCCCGGAGTAATCAGCCACTTTTAGCCGGGTATATTTCTTCAGGGCATAATTTATTATTCTTGAAAGCCATTTATCTACTATTTTGCTATTGAAAAAAACGATCAATAACAAAATCCCACCTATTAACATTAAAATACGTGCAGTGATAGACATGCCCAGCGGACTATCATTGGTGTAAAGCACCGTCAATAGGAGGGTGGCAATTACAGATACAATACCAGCATTTCCCAATAACATCAATAACATGATAATTCTTCGTCTCACCGGATGATTGACAAAGCTTTCTGATTCTTGGGTAGCGTATCCTACCCCAGTAAAAGCAGAACGTGCCTGAAATTTGGCGGTTTGTCTTGATAAACCTGTATGCATCAGGGCAATTGTGGCTATTTTATTGACCAACACAGAGGTAGCAATGATAATAATGACAGTTAGAACGGGTATCATTTTACTTTTTTGTTGTAATAACAGGAAAGAAAGGTGATAGGTTTGATGAAAAAACTAATCTCTGACCTTAATCACTCAATTTCAATATCATACTTATTTAATAATCCACGGATGCCGGAAAGGGAAAACTTAGCTTTTTTGATTTTATTCAATTCAAGATCAATGGCGTAGTTAAAGGAAGACCGGAAGTCGGCTCTTTCAAGAATGGTATGGTCAAAAGTAGCCAGATATAAGTCACAGTTTTCAAACTTCGATCCGGTTAAATCACTATTGGAAAAATCTGTTTCCTGTAATTGTGAATTTTTAAAAATTGTCCTTGGAATTTTGATCTGGTAGAAGGTAGAAAGGTTTAACAGGCAGTTGTCAAATGAAAATGAAAGGCCGAAGGCATTACAATCATTAAAATGAAGCCCCAGCATTTTACAATCCTTGAAATGGATATTTCGAAAGGCAGTTTTTGATAGTTTGACCAAACTTAGATTACATCCAATAAATACACAATCTGTAAATACAAAATTTGAAAGATCACTTTGAGAAAAATCACAACTGACAAATTCGCAATTTTCGTATTCCCCTGTTGACAATGGGTGTTTGCTGAAATCATTTTTATCGAATGTCTTATCTACGATGTACGGCTGTCCCATAAGATTAATTGAAGAAGTCAGAAACAAGGTTATTATTTGAAAAGTATTGTTTTGGTGTAAGTCCGGAGAACGTTTTGAATTCATTGGTCAGGTGAGATTGGTCATAATAGCCAGTCTGATAAGCCAGTTCAGTCATAGACAAATCAATGTTCCTGGAGCGGTTATAAATTGCAGATTGAAACCGGATGATCTTCAAATATTGTTTCGGAGGCATACCAATGTGTTTTATGAATTCGCGTTCATATTGTTTCCTGCTCAAACAAGCATGGTGGGAAAGTGCGTTAATATCCATCATCCCTTGCGTTTTTTTGATCATAGCCATGGAATTGTTGATTCTTCCAAACTCAAAATTCTGATAAGATATTGCTAATAACCTTAAAAAATAAGCATTTGAGAAGTCTGTTTTTTCTTCAAATGAACCTGCTTCAGATATCTTCCCTTCCCATTCATTTCCGATTATTTTGTTGATGAATGAAAGGGGTACACTTCGATTGTTTAGTTCGTTAACAGGTAATTTGAAGAACTGCCTTAGTCCATGTGGTTGGAAAGAAACAGAAAATACTGATAGGCTTTCAGTAATCTGTAAGTCATAAAAATCATCGTGCTGGCCATTTAACAAACAATGGGCTTCCATGCTCCTTTGTTGCGAATTGGGTTTATGGTTGATATATAAAATCAGTTCGGGCAATCCACTAGGGACTATTCTGTAAGAATAAGAATCACCGGATTTTAATGTGTTTTCGATAGCCCAATATTGTTTGATAAAAGGCATAAGCACTTTGGCCGGGTATGTGAATTGTATATTCATTCAGCAGTTTGGGAGGTGGCAACGGGTACCACCTCCATTTGATTTTTGTTTATTATTTTTCATGAAGACCAATCCGGTTCCCTTCGGTATCCAAAATTACAGCAAAATATCCTTTATCTTCTGCTTCAATTTTGGTTTTTGGCTGAACGACTTTACCGCCATTCTGTTCTGTCCGGTTAACAGTCTGTTCAATACTATCAGGTACATGAAGACTGACGATCAATCCATTTTTAGCAGGATCATATCCAGGTGCTTGTATGATTGCCCCTTCACCGCTGGGGAAGAAAGCCATTTTTTCTGTGCCATAATCATTTCCACTCATTTGGAGTTTAAAAATCTGGTTGTAAAAAGTTACAGCACGATTAAAATCTGTTGTGGGGATTTCTACCCATGATACTAATTTTTCCATTTTTTTTTAGTTTTAAGTTGAAAGATGTTACAAAAGTATTTACCGTAGCAGATCAGAAATTGGAAAATCAAGACATCTTTTCCTTGCCTTTTTATATTGGTTATGATATTCTTATGGGAGTGTGTGATAAAGTCCAGTTGTCGTGTTTCCCCCCTTGGTTCGTGTTCTCACTGTGAAGAAACGAACCATGGGTATTGAATTAATTATTTTTATGTATATTGGTTTTGGGAATGTGTGGTATGGATGAAGTTTGAACTGTCAATTTCAAACAGCAGGGTAACTAAAGATCATGGAAACCAATGGTTTATTATTTGTCAAACGTTAGATGTAAATATCAAATTCCACGTATCATGAGGAGAATAATCATTTTTGCTTTTCTTTCAGTAGTATTATTAAATAACACTATTGGACAGGAAATTATTGGAGCATGGAGATTAGAATGTGTATATTTTAATGACTTAAATAGCCAACCTATTTCTATTGTCAATAAAAGGGAAAAAATCAATTTAACCCTTAATCAATATGATACATTTATTAAAATACATTATTGTAATAATCCATATGATGATTTTTCTGAGCTACCAGAGGTAATAATTAGTGGACAATATGGATATAAAAAGCCAAGGTATAATCGTATCAAAAGTAAAGGAACATATAATTATGATCCCGATGAAGGTGTTCTATTATTGTTTAGGAATGATAAAATACATGAATATAAAGTGTCTATTTCGAATGATATTATGATACTTCAATTTCAAGATAATGAGGATATTTCAGTAATTGTTTATCAAAAATTTCAAAGGATTAAATAATAACGGCTAAATCAAGTCCCCACTTATGCGTATTCTCCTCTCCTGGTTCTTTTCCTCACGAAACAGCCATTTAGCAATACCATCCCTGGTCGTATCTTTACGAATTAATCCATTGGCCCCTCATTGGAATTTGGTTAAAGATCCGTGCGATTACAAGTACTCCACTGCCAGATATTACGAACGTAATCAAAAGGATTTTACTTTTTAAAGGATCTTAT
>JAEWLI010000043.1 GCA_023393375.1 Bacteroidota bacterium | reverse complement strand
GGGGGGACACTGTCAGTAAGTTGTACCAAAACAGGAAACGATTCACGCGAGTTAGCCCCATCTCTCCAAGCTTCGATTTTGTAATATGCAGTTGGGATAGGTTCATTATCCGTAAACTGCCTTGCCGATTTACCTATGTTGCTTATTGGTTTGAAATTTTTAATATTATCAGACCGAAGTATGCGAAAACCTGTAATTGAACCTTCCATTTCTTTAGGAAAATCCCAATAGAGAACTACTTTTGTTTCATGAAGGTCATATTTGGTTAGGTTAGGAGCAGCATTGATCATTTCCTTTCCCACACCTTTGGCAATAGCTGACCATGGCCCCTCTTCTCCAAAAGAGGTTACACCCTTGATCCTATAATGGTATTCCTTGTTGTTTTGATCAAGAGAGTCGAGTTTATACATGTACTCTGTATCGGATTCATCATCATACATTTGTAACAATAACTCTTCATTTAATTTTTTGAAAGTTTTACCTTGATCATCAGATTTTTCTATAAAATATCCAATGTATAGATGATTGTGGACAAAGGCATTCCATTTTATTTGTGCCACCTTATCACTAAAAATCGCCTCAACTTCAATGGGAACAGGCAATGGAGCATAATCAGATATCCCTGTGTAAACAAATCCTGTGTCCAATTTGGATTTTGATGTGGCAGGATTGTTTGTATAAATTTTATAAAGATACATTTCATTTGCCTTTGCACTTTTGTCGGTGTACAACAATCCCGATATTTTGGCCACTTCAGGGGAAATATCGGCGGCATAAAGTGCAAATGACCATCTTTGTCTTTGTTCCTCAGACAGTGCATATATCTGAGAAGGGTTTAGTCCTCCTGATCCACTTATTTCAAATGTTTCGCCATACAAAGCTTGTGCTGCAATTGCAGCATATTTATTCTTCATCACGTATGGTTCCCACTCATTTAGCGGGAGAGGTTTCATTGGCATTGTATTTATTTTTTTCACTTCGGGACGAGGAAGCAATCGGTTATCTCTCATAATGGTGTACCTCTCGATGAAATACCCATTTTCATTGGAGATTATCCAGGCAGCGACATTAGCAGGTGCCCACCGAATCATGATCGAATCGGGAAGTGGTCGGGCGATAGCTCTGATATCAATCTGATCAGGGTTCAATGGCTGTGTCCTACTTTCATAGCTGGTCGTTCCTAAAATCATACTGAATGCCACATATATGAATATTTTATGATGTATCAACATGTTCATGGGTTTAGTCCTCATATTTTATATTGTATTGAAAAGTTGAACTGGGACGTCCTTTTCCAGGCAAAGTATAATTTATTTGAACAGGATATTCCCCATATGATAAAGGGGGAAATTTTGTATCTAATATTTTTTCGAGTCCAGGATCTAATATTTGGTATCTGGAATAATATAATGCCACTAACCCTTTTAATTGATCTAAATAAGCCATACTATATTTAGCAAGGTAGTACTTCAAACCAGATACTACTTCGCTTTCTGCGGTCGAACCAGTTAAAATCTCTTCTTCTGTTAAAATTCGAGTACCATACATTTGGAATAAATAAGTAGTTAATGAAGGGGGTTGAAACCCAGGAGGGCTGATTTTACTAAGAGTAGCGTCATCCAGCTTGATAATTGGCTTTATCTGCTCATTGAACCATTTGGTTTGATCAAGCAATGGTACAGTTTTAATCAATGTACCTCCTGCTAAATTAACTACTTCGTAGCTATCGAACCGCTCTCCAACAATATTAACCGTAAGGCTATGTACATTCTTTTCCAATTCCCAGGTTAATCCTTCGGAATAGCTCAATTTATTCATTTTTTCAACAAAGGATTCGTAACGACTGGTTCTGAATTCCATAGAATATATTACCTTTTCCTGTAATTCTGATCTGCTTTCCGTTGCAAACTGGGTTTCTACTTCTATTTCAGTGTCATTTTCATTAGCATCATGTGCCAACAATGTACTTTTTGCTTGTACATTTGCGTCTATTTGAGATGCCTCAACAGCAGGTAGATTCACAAGTTCGAGTCTGTATATAGTATTTCCAGGTGTTTCTTTGGGCAAAGAAAACTTGATCATATTATCTTCATTGTGATAAGAATAATTGAACTGGATCGGAGAACCACCGCCAACTGGCGTAAGTCGCCCAATTTGATTCCATTCTGACCCTGGATTAAACAAATTAGGTATACCAATTATCAATTGAATATAATTGTCCGGAGACTCATTTTTGTAATAATTGAACTGACGATATAATGGATAGCTCAATTCAACATATTCCTGTTCGATAAAATCTGGTTCATCCCCTGTGGTGAAGGTAATTGCTTGTGATTCAACTAATATTTTCCCTTTTTCGTCCCTCACAGAGACCCAAGCGTTATTTATTTTTTCTTCTACAATTACAGAAGCAGAAATTACGATATCTGATTTTCCTGGCAGAATATCTTTAGACTTGAAAGTAGCAACCTTTTTTTCGTAATTCCAATTTACTTCACCTTTTATATTTATCCCTTTTTTAGATTTAACTGAAAACTCTTTGAGCGTAATCCGGTATGTTTTGTTAATCCTTTGCTCATTTCGGAAAGAAAATTCTTTATTAATTGGCATATTAAAGATGACCTGAGGTGTGGTGAATACTGATATGTTTTGTTCCTGATCTCCAGGTTTAATTTCTGCTATCACGGGTACGCCATCAAAAGGACTGGAAGACACAATTTTACACATTTTACCAATCTCAAACTCAAAAGCGCAATTACCTTTTACCAACCCATTCAAAATATTAAATTTACCCCCTACAGTTCCTCTCATCCAAAAAGGATTAGGTAGTTTTGCTTCCAGTAAAGCAGCTACCTCCAGTTCAAAAATTGAAAACTTCCCTTTATAAAAGAATAGGTTGACTTTTATCCCAACGGATGCGGCTACCCATGCATATGCCTGCCCTTGGGCAAACCAGCCATTTATACCAATCGGGCCGGACATGCCTTCACAATGCATGTTGTTGCCATATTTTTTTATGGTTACGTCAAATCCTATCCCACAACCAAACCTGCCATAAAATATCAGGAAGGTTCTTTCTCCTGTATCAAATGAGAAAGCTGCTCCTACAGCAAACCCTTTACCGTCATCGAGTGTCGTGTTTCTTTGAGTAGAATAGTGTTTTCCTTTTTGATTTAAACTTGATAGTACTTGGTCTGGTGGTGGCGGCATCTCGGGAATATGATTGCCCACCATAAAATACATGGTCAATTTGGCTAAATCCAACACCTCTACACCATTTGGATTAGAGGGAGTACCCAAATGAACGTACCAATCATCAGGTGAGAAGTGTATCACTCCCCAGCCAGCTAGTCCACCATTGCCCACGCCCTTAATTACTCCATTTGCCACATTGATAAAAATACTGAATGAGGCATGGAAGCTTTTATTTTTATTATCAAAAAGCATGTGGACCTTTCCGTATACACTCGCGTTAGAAGCTTCAACAGGAATATCGTTATCATTTCCAATTACTTTTTTAGCTTTATCGGCAACAGAAGACACTGTCTCATTAAATGCACCAGTCATAAAATAAGCATTACCTAAAAAGAAGATTTGGTCAATACCGCCTGATGAGGTAAAACTCATTCCAAATCTGGCATCACCATTAAATGCTTCGGCACTTCCAGAAAGGCCAAATTTAATCCCAGCCATAAAGCCGAAACCTGATTTTTGATCGGGTGCATAAACTATTCCTGACGTTGTTCTTCCTATTTCGCTCGAGTTAACACCAATTTCCGTTTGTCTTACCCTGTAATGTGCTCCTCCAGCTATGCCATAAATGGAAAGAGGTCCTGCAGGAATTCCCGTTTTAGAAGCCAAAAGGGCATCGGTAAACCAATAACGCATTCCTTTAACATTGCCAAACAAAACTGTGGCTTCCATTTCAAAACCCGTAAAGTTAGCATCCAGCATGCCTTTAAACCCATTTCCATAGATTGAATCACCCCGAATAAAATTAACTTCTCCATAAAAACTGAAAGCATCCTTTTTGGAATAATCAACAACTATCTTATCTACCTGAAGTCCATCATATTTCCATTTATTGTTTTCCTTTTTAGCCCAAATGGTAAAAAGTCCTTCTCCTCCAATTCCTCCATCTTTATTATTAGTGAAGTTGACATTCATTCCTAATTCAATTCCATACCTATCCTGAATATTTTTAAAGCCGATTTTATTGATAGATACCGGGAAATTTTCAAACGAGTTTTGTTCAGTACCAAATGAAAAGTAATCTATTGATAGATGAGGACTTTCACTGTTTATGCGCATACCTTGAAATTCAATGTTTGCTAGTGCCAATTTTGTTGAACTGGGGTCATCTTTTTGAAGAGGTGCATTCACTGTCATCATGCCATTCAGCAGCAATGATGGAACAAATTTATTATCTTGATATTTAACTGTAATGCTGGAGTTTGGATGTAATGTTAGCTGCGCAGCCATGGATTCCATATTTATACGATCATTCAATTGAGCGATAAAGGTATATTGATCCCC
Organism: Bacteroidota bacterium; assembly: GCA_023393375.1. Taxonomy (GTDB): domain Bacteria; phylum Bacteroidota; class Bacteroidia; order Cytophagales; family Cyclobacteriaceae; genus JAEWLI01. Next base: position 23,983 of record JAEWLI010000043.1, on the reverse strand, counting down.
AGAAGAAATAGTTGCATTATAATTTAATGTTGTTTTTTCGCTCAACTGTGGTACTGATAATTGACCATTAAAGCTAGCTGAGGTAATTTTAGATGCCAAAAAATTAATGTTTATTTTGTCCACTGAAAATCCCCAACCATTCATGTCGCCTTCCTGGAGAGTGAGTAGGTTGTCTGTACCCAATAAACCAGTTAGCCCAAGTTCATCAATCATAAGATTTTGAGCGTAAAATTTAATCCTTTCTGATTTTTCTTTCTTCTTGAATGCGGGTGGTAACCGGATTTCGGCTTCCTGAATATAGACGCCCTGCCATATTACAGGATCCATTTTCCCGAAATAATCTGAATGATATATTGGTGGGAAATTAATGTTCTGGGGGTTGGTAAATTGACTCATGTCGAGAACTGCATTCTTGATGCTGATACCTAAACCTGAGACTGGTTGTACCTGAAAAGGTTCAAGTGAAATGCCGACCAATATATTATTCCAGTCATTAAATGTGGTATTAAATGAAGTTTTTAATTTAGAACCATTTTTCCTTGTTCCATCTTCGTTTTCAGGAAAAAAGTAATTATTGTCAAATTCAATATCGCAGTCCAGGGTCATTGACACAAAGCCATTGCAGTCCCAAGTGGCTTTAGTTTTTCCATCTCCTTTGATGCGTAGTTTAATGTTTTTATTAATATCAAATTCCGGATTGCCAACCAGTTCTATTTCAGCATTACCTTTAATTCCACCAGAATAAGAAAAGGGGATGTTCGTGCCCTTAAATGCAATTTTTTTACCATTCCCGGGGACTGTAAATGCCAAATAAGCATTTAGATATGCTTGACCGTTTCGAACGATGATATCAGAGATAATAATAGCGTAGGTTTCCCGTTCCTTATCCTTTGAAGAGACTACACCTACAGGTAAATCGACAGTTGCCAATTCATCTAAATTTTGAATGAATTTTTTAGCTTGTTTAATTTCTTCCAACAGTTTGTGTGCTTTAGCCACCTCGTCTTCTAAATCCTCACCAACTAAAAGTGGTTCGTATAAAGCAGAATCATTGCTAATGCTTTCGTTAGGCATCGCTATTGATTGCATGCATGCCATTGTCAACGACAAAAACCATATCGCGAATAAAAACCTATTGATCGATACCATTTTTTTGGGTGTTTTTAGACAGCAAGTTGAAATTGTATATATATCCCAAGGAAATCAACCCTGAGTTTCTCACTGTTTTAGTTTGATTTTGATAAGAAGTTCTCCATTGAGAAAGTCCGTTGATATTGAAATTATGTATTTTTTTTAGTATTACTGTACAACCTAACCTGAAATTAAATATGCTGCCATTACCTGAATAAGTTCGAGAAGTATTATAATTAAAAGAGGCAGTTGTCCTCAATTTTTGCTCAAAATACATCTTACTAATATTGACCCCTGGCCCCCATGTAAAAGAATTATTGCCCAGGATTTCATTCTTATTAATATTTAAGGATGTAGATATGGAAAGACTTTGTGGTACAAAACTTAAGTTAAAGGAAGTGTTTAAATTATAAAATCTTGCTGTTGATAAACTGTCTAAACCTGTTCGGTCATTTGATATCTGGTAGGTTAGGTTTGTTCCAATAGATTGTCTCTTCTTTTTATCATTGGATATTTGATAATTTCCGTTCAGGTTTAGATTTTGACTGATCTGCCGAAAATTTAAGCTATCCCAGGTTTGAATCGGATCAGTTTGATTGATATAGTCAAAGGTTGAGCGTACATTGGTATAGCTTGAAAAATTAGAATAGCCAACATTGAGATTAATTTTTTCGGTGGGAGTATAACCTATGTTTCCCGAGCTCACTAACCTTTTCGTGTTGTTCATTTTGTTTTTATCCAGGTTGTCTTTTTGCAAACCGATGTTGCCGCTAAGGTTGATTTTGTTTTCGGATAACGTAGTAGAGAGATTGAATATCATGTTTTCCAGGTTATTGGTGAAGTAATAGGTTCCAAAAGTTAGGAATTCTGGATCTACCCTTTCATAACCGACGCCAATTGACATTTGACCAAATGAGTAGTTGGTATAGGCACGAAGTGCATTTCTGGAAATAGTTGATTGAGTATTAGTAAGAAAAAGCTTAGAAAGATCAAAACCAGAGTTCCCACCGGTTTTTTTAGGCATCCGGGTGTCTTTGGTAACGGTACTTGATCCGAATTCGGCATTTATTGATAATCTTTCCAAAATAGTAGTACCTGCTTTAATTGCAATGGCAGCATTTTCTTGGGGTATAATTATTGAGTTGTCGGCTACTGATGGGGCAGCTATTCCTTCTTCTATATCTTTAGCTTTAAATATTGAAATACTAACCTGGTCTTTATTTTTTTTATAACCTATTAAAATACCTGATCCCATTCTTCTGAATTGTGGTTCAATATTATTTGCAGAATCATACACTATTGATTTTTTCAATCGACCGTGCATTAAACTGAGTGTGAAATTTCCCGGAGGTGTTAGCTCTAAGCCAGCCCCGGTAAACAGATGACCATTAAGTGTATAGGGGCTCATTGACATACTAACGGTGCCAATATGTGTCTGGATCCATTTATAACTGGGATGAATTGCAAATTGATTAAAAGGATGTGAAAAATTGGTTTTTTGATTGGTGTATATAAATGTTAATGGAACTGAAAATCCTGTAGTGCTAAAAGTAATATTGCCGGAATATAAGCCACTATATATATTGTTTTCAGATTGGAAATTGTTGGAATGGTTGGTAGAAATATATCCGGTAATGGTAAGATCTTTATGTGCAGTAGGAAACGTAGAAATATCTTGTCCAGCGCAATATAAATTAGACAATAGCAACAATAAAAATAATAGCTCTATTTTAAATTTGGTCATTTCTCTGGTTGTTGTACAGATCAAAATAACACAATAAATGTTATTTTACCAAAAAATAATTATATTATGGCTGGTGTATTGTGTAACTTATTTAGTATAAATATCAATATTCAAAAAAGGGTCATTACCTTAAGTCGTTATTAACCAATTGTTTAAATGAAAATTAAATCTCATGAAATAGGGTGTTAGGCGATGTAATAAAAATTTGATTATTACAAAAATTTTGGTAGTATATTTAAACTGAGAATTATTTCCATAGAATTTTCTAATATCAACACCCTTCCTAAGCTTTTTCATTATTAATATCATTAATTTCACCCTCTTTTAGGGGTATCCCTTTTGGTGTTTGTCATAAATGGCAGAAATGATTAACTTTTCCAATTGATTTACAAAAAGAAGTAAAATATGAAAACCCTTGCACTCTTGCTTTTGATAATTCTTCCCCCCTGTTCCTTATTGGCTCAAGAGACAGATCAAGATTGGTATGGTCAGAAATTTGAAGAAGCCGATTCGTTGGTTCTTGCAGGTTTGCCCCGTGATGCGGCACTGGTTTACGATCAGATTTTTCAACAAGCCAGGATGGATAACAATCAGATTATCCTGATCAAAGTAATCAACGAACGGATGATCAACCGTAGCTATTTTGAGATTGATGCTTTAAATGGGGTAATAGACATGCTCCAAGAGGATATGAAAAGCCTGGATTTCCCGGTCAACCAGATAGCTCATTCAATATTAGGGGATCTTTACTGGAATTATTATCAACAAAATAGGTGGCAAATCCACTCCCGCACCACTTTAGAATCGCACGCCGGTGATGACATTACTACGTGGGATTTAAAACGTATAATGCTCGAGGTGATCAGGGAATATGATTTATCCCTTCAAAACGCTACAAAGCTTAAGGAAATACAGGTTGAACAATTTGAGGGAGTATTAAGGGGTAATGAAAACTTCAGAAACCTGCGTCCCACATTATATGATCTTTTGGCGCACCGGGTTTTACAAACCTATCAAAACTCTGAGACTGGTTTAATAGCACCTGTAGAATCATTTGTCATAAATAAAACGGAATATTTTTCCTTGGGAAATGAATTTGTTGCCATTCCTGTAGAATCTGCTGATACCTTATCACTCATTTACCGGTCGGTTAAGCTGTATCAAGGCCTAATTCAATTCCATTTGTCCAACAATAATGAAAATGCTTATTGTGATCTTGAACTTAACCGGTTAAATTTTATTCATAATCAAAGTACCCTGCCCATCAAGGGTACTCTATATGAAAAGGCATTGTCAGAGCTTTCAGGTTTAGTAAAGGAAAACCACAATAAATCTGAGGTGTTGTATCGGCTTGCCGAGTATATTTTTGACTCCCAGGAATCAATGCGATTGCCTGAGGTCCATAAGGTATTAGAAGATATTATAGTTAAATTTCCGGATACCCAAGGTAGCTATCATGCAGCTCAAATGAAAACAAAGATAGAAGAACCGTTTTTGTCTATACAGACCGAACGGGTAATCCAGCCTCAAAAACCATTTTTGGTAAATCTAACTTATAAAAATATTACAACGGCGTATTTCAGATTGTATAAAGTCAATTCCGACCTTTTTATGGACTATAATTTTAATGGTCGAATACCAGTTGATACCTTTCTTCAGATGTCCTCTTTTCATAGTTGGGAACAAAGTTTACCGCCATTCCATGATTATGCTTCTCATTCAGCAGAAGTACCTTTAATAAGTTTAGAGAAAGGCTTTTATGTAATTGCTGTTTCAAACCGTCAAGACTTTGGCGCCAATGTAGAACTGGCTACTATCAATGTTTCCGGATTATATATTCTGAAAAGGGACATTGCCAATAAAACGGAATATTTAGTGTACAATTCATTATCGGGAAAAATCCAGAAAAAAGCGGAGTTGAAATTGATCAAACAGGATTATGATTATACTACTAGAAAGTATTACAAAAAAATTGTTGAGGAACTGACTACTAATCTGGAAGGTAAAGCATTTCCGGGGGTTGATGCGAGTTATGAAATCTGGGTTACCTACAATGGAGACTCCCTTTATGTTCCAAACGATTACAACTATCATTACAAAAACTATCCTCATCAGGATTACCGCACCATTTTGTTTACCGACAGGGCTATTTATAGGCCAGGACAAACGGTACATTTCAAAGGTTTAATGCTGGAATGTATTGAAAACAATTGTGAAATACTGCCTGAGGAAGAGGATGAAGTATATTTTAATGATGCCAATGGTGAAGAACTCGATTATCTCGATGTGGAAACTAATGAGTTCGGCACATTCAGTGGCTCTTTTGTTATTCCACAAGGGTTGTTGAACGGGATGTTTGAACTGGAATGCAGTGATGGAAGTGCTTGGATTAGGGTAGAAGAATATAAAAGGCCCACCTTTGAAGTTACTTTATTGCCCATAGAAAAAACTTATAATTATAACGATACAGTAAGCATAAGTGGCCATGCAAAAGCTTATGCAGGTTACCCGATAGACAATGCCAAAATCAGTTATCGGATCATGAGACAAAAAGAATCCAGGTGGTATTGGTATAGATTTCAAGAGCAGCCCAAGCAAGTTGCCATAGGAACCGATATAACGAACGATCAAGGTGATTTTGAATTCCACTTTGTTGCTGATGATTCTGATATTCAGGAAAAGGATCAAATTTATGCTTATACGATCACGATAGAGGTGACAGACGTGAATGGAGAAACACGCAGTGCTACGAATACCCTTCGGATCAGTAATTCCCCATTGCTGATAGAGACTAACATCCCTGACGTACTGGTGTTGGGTGATATCAAGGATTTGGAATTAAAAGCCATGAACCTTAACCATCAGCACGTACCTGCAAAAGCCACCGTTAACATGATACAGCTTCAGCCTCCATCTTTTTTGGTATTCGATAGACCATGGGAAGAACCGGATGCTTTTGTAGTAGACGAAAAGACTTTCCGGCAGCGATTCCCCAACCGTGTATATAAAAACGAGACGGATCCACATCAATGGATGGAAAAAGAAAATGTTTTTTCCCGGGAACTGGAACTGTCGGGTAAATTATCAAAAGAACCATTTGAAACCCTTTCTGCCGGCTACTACAAGGTAAATATCATAGCGACCGGTGAAGGTAATTCCACAGCAGAATGGACAAGAGTGATAAGGGTAATTCACAAAAAACCTACCCGGCCAACCAGGGTAAAAGATTGGGTTACTGCCATAAAAACTTCGGGCGAGCCAGGTGAACACGCTATTTTTCATGTTTCGGCATTAAAGGCTGCCACACCGGTCAAGTATGAAGTTTTTCTGGATAAAAAGGTGATTAAATCTACCTGGATAAAACCCGGTACAAGAGCCATGGAAATTAAAATACCTTTAGAAGAGAAACACAGGGGTGGATTTGCTGTTCAGTTTGTACAATTAGCCGAAGGTCAATCATTTGTTTCTTTCCATGAAATAGATGTTCCTTTTTCTAACAAGATGTTGGATGTTTCTTTTACCACTTTCCGAAACAGACTTCTTCCCGGTGAACAGGATCAGTGGAAATTGTCAATTCGAAATTTGAAAGGTGAGAAAGAAATGTCTGAAATGGTGGCCACACTGTATGATGCTTCATTGGATATATTTGCCCCCTTACGTTGGACAACTTCTTTCACAGCTGGCAGAAATCATGAATTATTTCAATGGAATACACGCCTTATTCCTCAAATGGCTCATAAGCGTATGTATAAAAGGCAATTTATTCATTTGGGGCAATGGTCAAAAAATTATGAAGAACTTAATTTGTCATTTAGTTACTACGGAGGTTATAACCATTATTACTACAACCTGTCAAGAAAAATTCAGGAGAGATTTCTTGAACAACAACGAAGAAAGCAAGCAGAAGAACTGGAAAAAGAAAAAGAAGAAGCCCGTCGTAAAAAAGAAGAGCAGGAAAAGTTCAGGCAAATCACTTTGAATAAGATGATCAGTGAAAATGATTCTTTGCTATCATTATTAAAATCGGGGAAAATAGAAAAACTTGATTCCCTAGTGGGCAATGTAATTGATGTAGAAACCCTGGAGCCATTGCCTGGTGCGTCTATTACGATTTTGGGTACTACTAAGGGTACTATTTCAGATTTTGAAGGGAGGTTTATATTGAAAAATATTCCTAAACACATTTGGCTACACATTCGATTTGTGGGTTTTGGTGATGAATACGTGCGAGTGGAGGCTGATTCTATAAAAATAGTGCTCACTCCTGATGTTCAAGCACTGGAAGAAATTGTAGTGGTAGGCTATGGAGTTGAAAAAAAGCAATCGATCACCGGTGCTATATCATCAATAGAATTTGAAGATATGGAAACAAATATAGCGGATAGTGAAAAAACCCCATCACCCGACTTCTCTCAAATACAGGCACGTACCAACTTCAATGAAACAGCTTTCTTTTACCCCCACCTGATAACAGATGAAAACGGAGATATTACCATTGATTTTACTATAACTGAAGCACTTACCCGATGGAAAATGATGGGTTTTGCCCACACCAAAGATTTTAAAACGGGATTTGTTCAAAATGAGTTAGTTACCCAGAAAGAAGTTTCAGTAATGGTGAATGCACCCCGTTTTTTTCGTGAAGGCGATACCATTAAATTTGTAGCCAAGGTAAACAACCTGACCGAACAGGAGATTGCAGGTGAGGCATTGATTCAATTATTCGATGCCATCAACAATCAACCCATTGATTCATTGCTTTTACAATCAGATTCCCAAATTGATTTTTCGGTTGGGAAAGGGCTAAGTACCGGATTAAGCTGGGAATTGATCATTCCTGAAGGCATTCAAGCTGTAACTTACAAGGTATTGGCAAGGTCTGGCCCTCATACCGACGGAGAAGAATCAACAGTACCAGTGCTCATCAACAAACAAATGTTAACTGAAAGTTTGCCATTTATGGTACGGGCTCATCAAACCAGGGACTATCAGCTTGATAAGATGCTTCACAATAAGTCCGAAACTTTACGTAACGAAGCTTATACTGTAGAATTCACTGCCAATCCGGCCTGGTATGCCGTACAAGCCATGCCTTACTTGATTGAATTCCCATATGAATGTTCAGAACAAGTCTTTTCCAGGTTTTATGCCAATAGCTTATCCGCTACCATTGTCAATAGTTCACCCAGAATAAAAGAAGTATTTACGAAATGGAAAAATACAGGAGCGGAAGCATTAATATCCAATCTCGAAAAGAACCAGGAATTAAAGAGTCTTTTGATACAGGAAACACCATGGGTGATGAACGGAAAAAATGAAACAGAGCAAAGGCAAAGAATAGGTTTACTGTTTGACTCAGTAGCCCTGGCAGAAAACCTTCAGACCGCATTACAAAAATTACAAAACACGATGACTCCTGGTGGTGGATTTGGCTGGTTCAATGGTATGCCCGCCAACCGGTTTATCACGCAACACATTGTAGCAGGTTTTGGTCAGTTAAAACATTTACAGGCAATACAACCACAACATTACGATCAGGTAAATGATCTTTTGCAGGATGCCATCAAGTATCTAGATGCCTGTTTTGTTAAGGATTATCAATTACTGATAAAGTTGAGCAAAGAAGGAAATGTGGATCTTGAAAAGGATCATCTCTCCGTAATGCACATTCATTACCTGTACATGAAAAGCTTTTTTAGCTCTGTTGAACCTACAAATGAATTACAAGAAGCTACCAATTTTTACTTAGCACAAGCTAAAAAATATTGGTTATTGAAGGGGGAATATGCGCAGGGTATGCTGGCTTTGGTTTTCGAAAGAATGGATGATAAAGACCAGGCACAAATGATCGTAAAATCTTTGTCGAACAGGGCTTCCAGATCAGATGAGCTGGGAATGTATTGGCCGAACAATAAAGTTGGTTATTGGTGGTATCAATCCCCCATTGAAACACAAGCTTTACTGATCGAAGCTTTTGCAGAAATCACCGGAGATATGGAAAGCGTGGAAGAGATGAAAATCTGGCTGCTCCGCAACAAACAGGCTACAGATTGGAAAACTACCAAAGCCACTTCTGCTGCTTGTTATGCTTTATTGCTGAGAGGAAAGGATTTGCTAATCAATGATCATCAACCGGAAGTAAGGGTAGGAGGAGAGCTGTTACAAAATATGAAATCTTACACTCCGGAAACAGGGACAGGGTATGTGAAGACCACATTTTACCAGGATGAAATAAGGCCGGAATTGTCACAACTACACATCAATAACCCAAACGACGGAGTGATGTGGGGAGCAGTGTATTGGCAATATTTCGAACAATTGGATAAGATCACCACATCTGAAACCAACTTAAAAATAAATAAGCAATTGTTTGTGAAAGAGCATTCTGCATCTGGTCCGGTATTAAAAAGAATTACCACAGATCAACCTGTTCGGGTAGGAAGCGAAGTGGTCGTGAGAATTGAAATACGCGCAGATCGGGATTTTGAATACGTCCACCTGAAAGACATGCGGGCATCTGGTTTTGAGCCTGTATCCGCTTTGTCAGGTTATCGATACCAGGATGGTTTGGGGTATTATCAAAGTATAAAAGATGCATCGATCAACTTCTTCGTAGATTATTTACGAAAGGGGACTTATGTTTTTGAATACTCCCTCCGTGCGGTTCATACCGGATTATTTTCCAATGGCATCACGACCATGCAAAGTATGTACGCTCCTGAATTTACCACCCATTCCGAAGGGATAAGGGTAGAGATTGTGGAATAAAATGTGGTGGATCTATATTTAATAATATAAAGCATACCTCATAAATTAATATTATATAATAAAGCTATATACAACATCATTATAATAGCCGTCTTACCCTTCTTTTATAACTCAAATAAGCGTCTCCGTGAATTTTTGTCAGATACTCCTCTTCCAATCTTATCTGTACTTGAATAAGTACATAACTTAAAATCAAGAATATGGCAGTTATTGCATTGGGGGTTGAGAGAAAGAGTCCAAGCAAACTGATGATCATCCCCAAAAATATTGGGTTGCGTGAAATGGAAAAGAAACCGGTAGTGATAAGCTCTGTTTGAGATTCGGCATCTATGCCAACACGCCACGAATTTTTCATGTGGCCTTGGGCAATTATCGTCCAAATCATCGATATTAGCAATAAAGCCAGACCGACATGAGTGATTGTCGGAATTTTCAATGGTTCAATCACCATAAAATAAATGTGCGACGATGGGAATAGGCCAAAGGCAAGGACATATACAAAAATCAATATTAAAACAATCTTAAAATAAAAGCCAACCAATCCATAGGCAGAATCGTCCTTCGGCAAAACGATTGGATTTTTGCCTATCCTCCTGGCTATAATTACCGATTTTAAAACAAAGGCAATTCCAAAATATAAGACAAAGTAAATTGGTAATATGTACTGCAACATCTTTTCCATAAGGCATTTTTTGTTGTACAAATATATCATGAATCAGAATGCAAGGCCATTGCATATATTGTGCATTATTCATGAGGATATAAGTCACCGGTTCCTATTATGGTTAGTAGGAATTGGCCTTTGAAATCCGAGACAGGGTAGATGCCAGGTTTTTCAGCTAAGCTACTTTAGAAAATTGATGTTCGGAAAAAAGTATTGCCGAGCGGAGCTGAAAAAGGATGCTGAGCGGAGTCGAAAAAAAGGATGCTGAGCGGAGCCGAAGCACCTTTTTCACCCTATCCTCTCCCTCAACCTTTCAAAGATCTCGTTGACAGCAGGACAAACCAACGTATTTTTTAAAGTAATATTCAGGATTTGTTTCATGTTCTTTCTATCGGTATGTGGATATTCCCGGCATGCTTTTGGCCGTACGTCGTAAATACTGCAATAATGATCACCCCCTAAAAACGGGCATGGCATACTTTTAAAAACATAATCATTGTCCTCGTCAAGCCGCAAATACTCCTCCATAAATGCCGCTGGTTTCATCCTTAGGTTTTTTGATATTCTTTCAATGTCTTTATCCGTAAGTAACGGGCCGGTGGTAATACAACAATTGGCACATTTCAGGCAATCTGTTTTTTCAAATACCTCATCATGCAAAGGATGTATTTCTGCATCCAATACTTCCTTCTTGCAGGTTTGAAGTTTCTTAAAGTATATCTTGTTTTTTGGAAAATTCTTTTTTGCTTCTTTCAGTTTATCCTGCAGATCCATCTTTTATTTTTTCAACTGCAAATATAGAAAATCCGGACTTTTTGATTACTGCGGGATTCATATCTTGCCGAGTTGGTAAAGTACAGCTTTTTCAAATGGCGACCATACTGCAGTACGCACACCCGTGATCTTCAATGCTTGATTAACCCAACTGTTACTGGTATAAAAAAGATGGTAGCTGCCATTGGCTTCATAAAAATTATCATCTTCATCGTACCCGGATGCTTCAATCAAAATTGTTTTACCATTTTTGATTTGGAAAGAACTGAGAATGTATTCCATTAATAATCGGTATTCGTCGGGATTTAAAGTTAAAGATACGTTTTTTGAATTTTCCGCACGAGGGTGATCATAAAGGGAAACATGCATGGCAGAAATGGTTGGCCAGCACATGGCTTTAATTGCTGTCCCTGGTTTTAAATCTGCCCAGGTAGGTGTATTTATATAGAAATTTCGCTCACCCCATCCAAAACCAAGGTGTTTTCCGGAAAAGTGATTAACACCATAATGTTCCGGGTGCAGATATTTTGTCCAGTCAAAAAGTTCCGATCTTGCCGGTACGATGATATCCAGATGAACACCATTGGAGGCAATATATACTTTCATCCCTTTTTCGGATGGTTGGTAGCTTTGGTTAACAGGTAAAATTCCCAACACCAGAGAAAACAATAAATACAATAATCCCACGATGGTAATCACCACCAATAACCATAAAAGAATACTGCCAATTTTTCTGAAACCCGTTTTCATCATTTTGCTATTTATACTCAAATATGAAAACTTTGAAACTAACAGACAAATCAGCAGTATTTTGGATCTAAATAATGGTTATAAACATCAATCCCCATTATAAGATATCCGGTATACTACACCATTGGCATCATCAGAAAGAAGCAACGACCCATCATGATGTACCGCTAAACCTGCTAAACGGCCAAAATGTGATTTGTTTTCCAATAAAAAGCCTGACAAAAAATCCTCAAATTCCACCGGTTGATGATCTTCAGAAAACCGGATCCTCACTACCTTGTATCCTGTGGGTTCGGATCTGTTCCATGATCCCCTCATGGCTACAAAAGCGTCATTTCTATATTCTTCAGGAAACTGGTCACTATCATAAAAAACCATGGCTAAAGGGGCACTATGGGGTTGATACATCAGCTCGGGGAAAGTAGTAGTTTTTACAAATTCCTCAAAACTTTGATCTTTAGGTTCCCGATGGGGCATTTTTTTACCATCGTCATAAACAAAAGGCCATCCATAATGAGCACCTTCCACTATTTTGTTAAGTTCTTCATGGTCCTCATCATCACCCAACCAATCGGTATTGTGGTCCATTCCCCATAATTCCTGTGTTTCCGGATGAAATGAGAATCCTACTGTATTTCTTAAACCTTCAGCGAAGACCTCTCTATTCGATCCATCCAAATCAGTTCTTAACATTGTGGCATGTTCTGGATTAGGTTCCTCACAGGCATTGCAGGTGCTGCCCACCGAAATGTATAACTTATTATCAGGCCCAACCGCTAAGGTTCGATTGGGATGCTGACCGCCATCTGGCAGGTCGTCAATAATCATTTTAGGTTCACTCAAGGTACCATCATTTTGTATGTCAGCAACAAATACTTCTTTTATTGTAGCGAGGTATATTTGGTCGTTGTGAATATATATGCCATGTACGTCTTTTATTTCTGCCACGGTAATATTCTCATCCGCTACGCCATCATTATTGGTATCTTTTAACCGGATTACTTTTCCTTCATCCCGGGCAGTCACGTATACAAATCCATCTTGTCCTACTGCAAGCATTCTGGCGTTGCCTAGATTTTCTGCAAATTTTTCAATGGTAAAATCTGCCGCCAGTTTTAAGGTGGCCATGTTTTCAGCAGTTGCCTCCTGTCTTTCAGGCTGAAAAACGGCTACTTCCATCCTCGTTGCTGTTAATTCTTCATCCTCCTGTGCAAACAAAGGAAAAATCATCATGAGCACAATGAGGGTACTTATGGTTTCTTTTATATTGATCATGGTTCAAAAAATTTTATTAATTAAAAAATGATTATAAAATTTCAACCCGGATATGAATGAATGGTTTTGGTCGGAGCAATCAGTAGTTTGAATATTTCTACAAAAAAATAGCCGGGTACTCGAAACGTATCCGGCCATCTTCACATTTAAAGAATTATTTTTTACAAAGCTGCTTGATTGACAAGACTAAATTACGTCTTTTAGGAAGTATTTTCAGAGGAATTACTCCTGCCAACTTACAAGCGAAATATAAATCCAGGCATAAACCAGATTTTTTATGATTTGCCTTGTGCTACTAAAGAAATTTATATGAATGGTAAAATTTTAATAATGGTTATTGCCTTTTCCCTTGTATAAATATATTAAATCAAATTGTTTCTCACCTATAATTGACTTATTCGGATAATTCTTACATTCAAAGAGTAAGGTAGATATAAAATAATGGACACCCGTAGTTTAATTTTTCCTTAAATGCACCGGATGTGTTTTATTATTGAAATTATTTATCATAACTTTGTATCCCATAAGTAACCTAGCGAATTCAAATCTACTTATGGCATCTACCAAATACATTTTCGTTACTGGGGGCGTAACATCCTCTCTTGGCAAAGGCATTATTTCTGCTTCTTTAGGAATGCTTTTAAGTGCAAGAGGCTTTAAAGTCACCATTCAGAAATTTGACCCTTACATCAATATCGATCCAGGCACATTAAATCCCTACGAACATGGTGAATGTTACGTAACGGAAGATGGAGCTGAAACTGATCTTGATTTAGGGCATTATGAAAGATTCCTGAACATTTCCACTTCACAGGAAAACAACGTGACCACAGGCAGGATATATAACAATGTGATTACAAAGGAACGTGAAGGAATATATTTGGGCAAAACAGTTCAGGTTGTTCCTCATATCACTGATGAAATCAAACGAAATATCTATTCTCTGGGAGAAAAAGGCCATTACGACATTGTCATTACCGAAATAGGGGGTTGTGTAGGGGATATAGAATCCCTACCATTTACTGAAGCAGTAAGACAAGCCCGATGGGATTTAGGATCCAATAATCACATAGTTATCCATCTTACGCTGGTTCCGTTTTTGCAAGCTGCCGGCGAACTGAAAACCAAACCGACACAACATTCTGTAAAACAGCTTTTGGAAGCGGGAATACAGCCTGATATTTTAGTCTGCCGTACTGAGCATCACCTTCCTCAAGACCTGCGCAAGAAAATTGCGCTTTTCTGCAACGTCAATATTAATTCAGTCATCGAATCTATCGATGCGGAAACCATATATGACGTACCATTAATGATGAGGAAGGAAAAGCTGGACGAAAGGGTACTGGCGAAATTAAAATTGCCTACTAAAGGTGATCCTGATATTGAAAGTTGGAAAGAATTTCTCGGTCGGTTAAAAAATCCCACCAACGACATTACCATAGGACTGGTAGGAAAATATGTAGAGTTGCCTGATGCTTATAAATCCATTACGGAGGCATTTGTTCATGCAGGAGCAGAAAATGAGTGTAAAGTGTATGTAAAATACATCTCTTCAGAAGCACTTGATGCGGAAAACGTATCTTCAAGGTTATCAGAACTTGATGGGATTTTAGTAGCCCCAGGTTTTGGTGAACGTGGCATTTGGGGTAAAATAGAAGCCACCCGGTATGCCAGGGAAAATAAAAAGCCATACTTCGGCATATGCCTGGGCATGCAATGTGCAGTAATAGAATTTGCCAGAAATGTTTTAGGGTTAAAGAATGCTTGTTCTACCGAGCTTGATGCTAACACACCAGATCCCGTAATCGATTTAATGGAGGATCAAAAGAAGATCACCATGAAAGGCGGAACCATGCGGTTGGGGGGTTATGCTTGTGAACTAAAAAAAGGATCGAAAGCACACGCGGTTTATGGGAAGTCAAAAATCATAGAACGCCACCGCCATCGTTATGAATTCAATAATAAATATCTCAAAGCGTTTGAAAAAGCAGGAATGATGGCAGTTGGTGTAAATCCCGATTCGAATTTAGTAGAAATGGTTGAACTTTCAGATCACCCCTGGTTTATTGGATCACAATTTCATCCAGAACTGAAAAGTACAGTGCAAAACCCGCATCCACTTTTTGTAAAGTTTGTGAAAGCTGCCATTGAATATAAAAAAAGTAAAGAAGAACCAATTAATAAAGTTTAGAAGTCATTTAACATGGATAGGAGCCAGATAACAGGTATCGTATTATTATTAGTATTGTTTGCTGTTTATTACGCATTTTTTTTACCGGAGACACCACAACCTTCACTTACTCCTGAAGTTCAGGAAAGGGCATACCATCAGGATAGTGTGCGCAGAATGGAAAGCCCTACTTATGTAGGCGCAGATACTACCAGCCAGTCTGCATTGAGCGATTCCCTGGCTCAGGTGGAAAGGGGGCAGAAGTATGGCACTTTTGCAACAGCTGCTGAAGGTGCTGATCAAGAAATTGTGATCGAGAACGAAGTGATGAAAGTAACCTTTTCTACCCAGGGAGCTGATGTGAAAAAGGTGGAGCTAAAGGATTTTAATGCCTATGGTGGTCAGCCATTGATATTAATTGATGAAGAGAGTAGCACCATGCAATCCTTAGTGAATGTAGATGGCAAACAGGTCAATATTGGTGAGTTGTTTTTTACAGCTAATTCAGATAGTAAAACTATAAGCAATGGCGATTCGCTTACTTTAACATTTACGTTAAACGCCGGACAGGGGAGGAGTGTAGTTAAAACATATGTTTTAGATGGAGAATCTTATCTAATTAAAGGGCAGATAGCAGTTCGCGGATTTAATGGTCAAATAGCTGATAATAAAATCACCTACCGATGGTTAGACCATGTAAAGGCACAGGAACAAAGGATTGAAGAAGTACGGGCTAAAACAACTGTCAATTATTATGAAGCTGATGGTTCTTTTGACGGATTGAGTGAAAATTCGGATGTTGAAGAAGAAACCATTAGTGTACCAGTGAAATGGGCTGCTATTCGGCAAAAGTTCTTTACAGCCGCTATTATTGCTGATCAACAATTTAATTCAGGTTATTTCAAAACTACTACAGATAAGCTGGATACTAATGTAGTACTCACGGCCGAAATGGTGTTGGAAATGCCACTGGCAGCCAATGGCGAAGTCGCTACCGGTTATACTTATTATTTCGGCCCCAATAACTTTAAAATACTCAAAAACGTTACAGATGGGTTTGAGAAAAATATTTATTTGGGATGGCCGCCTGTCAATTTTATCAACAGGTATTTGATCATTCCGGTTTTCCATTTTCTGGAACGTTTTGTTGGCAATTATGGTGTAATTATTCTTCTTTTGACCATTTTCATCAGGATCATTATTTCCCCACTTACCTACAAGTCATATTTGTCAATGGCAAAAACCAAGATCTTAAAACCGGAACTGGATGCCATTAAGGAAAAATATAAGGATGATATGCAGAAGGCTCAGGGTGAGCAAATGCAGTTGTACCAAAAGGCAGGGGTGAACCCTTTGAGCGGATGTATACCCATGTTGCTTCAAATGCCCATCCTTTTCGCTATGTTCTACTTTTTCCCTAATTCAGTAGAGTTGCGCCATGAGCCATTTTTGTGGGCTGAAGACCTTTCCACCTACGATTCTATCATTTCCTGGTCAGGGAATATCCCCATCCTGAGCAGTTTGTATGGAAATCATATCAGCTTGTTTACCATTTTAATGACTTTGTCTACCATACTGTACACCTGGTCTAACAATCAAATGACATCTGTTACCGGACCTATGAAATCGGTGGGATACGTGATGCCGGTAGTCTTCATGTTTGTACTGAACAGCTTTTCTGCAGCTTTGACATACTATTATTTCTTGTCAAATATCATTTCCTTTGCGCAACAAGCCATTATAAAAAGGTTTGTCAATGAGGATAAGATTAAAAAAATTATGGAAGAAAACAAGCTGAAGTATAAAAGTGGCGGGAAAAAATCCGCATTTCAGCAAAAGCTGGAAGAGGCAATGAAGGCAAAAAATGAAGCTACTGCTGTGCGTGCAAAAGGCGGATCTAAAAAGAAATAAATAGATAACTAATGAATCAATTCAAATTAAATGTTAAGCTAAAACTATATCTCTGTTTGATGGAAAAGAGGCTAATTTGATATTTGATTGATTCAATATAAAATACTCAGATGCCTCTTGATTCAAGGGGCATTTTTTTTACATGACATATTTTTATTTTTATGAAGCTTAAAAATAAACTTTCCCCAGAGGCTACTGGGGCTATTTTAGCCACTATCGGTATTTTTTTGTTTTCAGCCAAAGCTATTTTGGTTAAAGTGGCTTATCAATATCCCATAGATCCGGTTTCGCTTTTATTGTTAAGAATGATATTTTCCATGCCATTTTATCTGGTGATAGCCTGGATGGGATTAAAAAAAGTCTCTCCGAAGGTGTTCAAGACTAAAGATTATCTATCGGTCATTTTTCTTGGATTCATAGGCTATTATCTGGCCAGTTATTTTGATTTTCTTGGTTTGAAATATATTTCGGCCAGCCTGGAAAGACTCATCCTTTTTATCTACCCCACAATCGTAATCTTTATATCGGCCATTGTGTTTAGAAAGCGGATCCAGCATAATCAATGGCTCGCTATTCTCATTACTTATTTAGGTATTTTTATTACTTTTATTCCCGATATCGGTGAGAGTGGCAACCAGCAAGTGTGGTTTGGTTCGCTGCTCATTTTCTTGAGTGCATTTACATACGCCATGTATATTGTGGGTAGTGGCAATCTCATTCCCAAATTTGGTTCTGTGCTTTTTACTGCATTGGCTATGACTGTTTCATGCATTTGTGTGATAGTTCATTACTCTTTTCAAGGATCAATGGGGATTTTTAATTATCCGATAGAAGTCTATATCATTGGGTTTGCAATGGCAGTATTTTCTACAGTATTGCCATCTTTTTTGGTTTCCGAAGCCATTCGAAAAATAGGATCTTCAAATTTTGCCATCATTGGAAGTCTGGGGCCTGTATCTACAATTCTACTGGCAGTAATATTTATTCAGGAAGTGCTCACTGTATATCAAATCATTGGGACCATTATAGTAATTGCCGGTATTTCAGTTTTGAAGAAAAAAAACCTGAGGATACATTGGAATATGTTCAGACCTTCTGTCAGAAGCAATCCTGATGCAAAAGGCTTATAATCCTACTAATTTTTTATTTATAAAGTTTCTTCAAAAGAAAAAGCACCATCAATTAATGGTGCTTTTTTCATCGTTTGTGTACAAGCTAAAATAAACTTTTTTAGTACATTTTAAATTGCTATTGCTCGTATCTTATTTATTTTGAGTTGTATTGTTCTGGAATCATTTTATCAGATAACAAGTTCATGCTCATAAATTGGCAAGCTGACATTTCAGTTGCACATTCACTTCTACAGCCGTTCTCATCTTCCACTGTCAATTTGAATGATGCTTTTCCAATATTATCCTTTGTGTAGCTGATCATCGGTGTTTTTTCTCCCTTCTTGATTGACCAGTTCCTGTTGTTGGAATCAATAGTCCATTGATATTTGACCGCTCTGTCTGAAAGTGCCAGTAAATTGAACTCACCCTGTTCACAATCAGTTTCTTCTGGGATGAGAATTTCACACAACAGCTCATTTTTTGATAGAATTTCCTGGTCAACAGTAAATATCCCATATGCACTGCAGCCAGTATGATCGGTTACGGTAAGGCTATATTCACCATTCTTTATTCCTTTAATATTTCTGGATTTTGCTCCTGTACTCCATTGATAATAATATTTATTTGAATTGTCCCCGGTCACATTTACTATAATAGAAGCAGATATTTCATTAGGTGCACAACTATTGTTTTTGACCTGCCCGGTGATTTCAATTGGATCAGGTTGGCTTAATATATGTGTTTTTGTAATAGTCTTTCCATGGACATCTGTTACCGTAATGGTATATTCTCCAGCCGATATTCCGCTAAGTTTCTGACCTTCAGTTCCATCAGACCAGCTGTAAGTAAATGGTGCTGATCCATAATGTACAATGGCATGCAGTTCACCGTCGTTACTTCCATAACATTGAGGTTTTACTTCTTTTATTTCTAACTGAGATGAAACATCATATCGAGTAACGGTGTCACGATCATTGGCCTTGACAGACCACATAAAGAATATGGTGCTAATCAATAGTACTATAAATTTATATAATGTTGAATCCATATAACTGAATTGTCGAATTTAAAGATAGGTAAAATAAGAGTGATGTATTTGCAGTGGAACATTTGTGCTGCCGTTTTAGATGTATGTGGCTATAATGGAAGAAGCTAATAGCTTTTTCATTTTGTATAAACTACTGTCAATACTTACACGATTTTCATCGAAAAAATAGGTTGATTGATCTGTTTTCCATATTTAGGTTTTGTAAGTGATTGATTTATAGAATGGTCAGTTTGTTTCTCCCGAATTGGGACTGTCATATGGCAGAAAAAATCATCTCTGCAAGTTATAGAGTGAGGAAAGACAGATCAAGTATATATTTTCTCGGTTTTTCCTCTTCTATTTATAGATCATACACTGACAAAAAGTCCTGAAATAATCTGGCATCCTATTAGAGGGAGTGGCATTTGGTAAAGAATGAAAACTTTTTAAAATATAAAAATTATATGGAAACTTTAAAAATCCAACCTTTAGCTGACCGGGTTTTGGTAGAACCGGCAGCAGCAGAACAAAAAACAGCTTCAGGTTTATTTATTCCGGATACCGCACGGGAAAAACCACAAAAAGGAAAAGTTATTGCAGTAGGTAAAGGAGTAAAAGATGAACCTTTGATTGTGAAGGAAGGTGATATAGTCTTGTATGGTAAATATTCAGGTACTGAAATTAGTATTGATGGAAAAGATTATCTCATCATGAAAGAGTCAGATATTTATGCAATAGTTTAGTACTTCTGATAGACAACAATTAAAGGATATGGCAAAGAATATAATTTTTGATATTGAATCTAGAAATGCGTTGAAAAGTGGGGTAGACCAACTTGCAAATGCGGTTAAAGTCACATTAGGCCCAAGAGGCAGGAATGTGATCATCGGGAAAAGCTATGGTGCTCCCAAAATTACCAAAGATGGTGTCACAGTTGCAAAAGAGATCGAGCTGAAAGATCCTGTAGCCAATATGGGAGCTCAAATGGTGAAGGAGGTAGCCTCTAAGACCAATAAATTGGCTGGTGATGGCACTACCACTGCAACAGTTTTAGCACAAGCCATTTTTAGCACAGGTTTAAAAAGCCTCGCTTCAGGTGCGGGTGCAATGGATCTAAAACGCGGTATTGACAAAGCCGTGGCAGCAGTAGTTGCGGATCTGAAAAGGCAATCGAGGGTCATTGGTGATGACGTGGCAAAAATCAAACAGATAGCTAGTATTTCTGCCAACAATGACTTGACTATTGGTCAATTAATTTCCGAAGCCATGGAGAAAGTTGGAAAAGATGGTGTTATTACAATCGAAGAAGCGAAGGGAACCGATACGCATGTTGATTTGGTAGAAGGGATGCAGTTCGATAGAGGGTACTTGTCTCCCTACTTTGTCACTAATTCAAAAACCATGGTCACTGAGTTGGAAAAACCATATATCCTGATATATGACAAGAAAATTTCCAACATGAAAGACCTTCTCCCGGTTTTGGAAAAATCGATGCAGACAGGAAAACCTCTGCTGATCATTGCTGAAGATCTGGACGGTGAAGCATTGGCCACCTTGGTGGTAAACAAATTAAGAGGCACATTAAAAGTAGCAGCTGTAAAAGCCCCTGGTTTTGGAGATAGAAGAAAGGCCATGTTGGAAGATATTGCTGTGCTCACCGGTGGTGTATTTATTTCGGAAGAGCAGGGTTACAAACTGGAGAATACTGAACTGAACATGTTGGGTAAGGCTGAGAAAATTTCCATTGATAAGGAAAATACTACCATCGTTAACGGTGCTGGTGAAAAAAGTCAAATTGAAGCAAGAATCAATCAGATCAAAGCACAAATTGAGGTAACTACATCAGATTATGACAAGGAAAAACTTCAGGAAAGACTGGCCAAATTGGCAGGTGGAGTGGCAGTACTTTATGTAGGAGCTCCATCAGAAGTAGAAATGAAGGAAAAGAAAGATAGGGCAGATGATGCGCTTGCAGCCACCCGTGCCGCTGTTGAGGAAGGAATCATTGCAGGGGGAGGTGTTGCTTACATCAGGGCAATAAATAGCCTTAGTAATCTGTCAGTGTTTAACGAAGATCAAAAAATCGGAGTGAGCATTGTGAAAAAAGCATTGGAAGCACCTTTAAGACAAATTGCTGAAAATGCCGGTATGGAAGGTTCTGTGGTTATTCAAAAGGTTCTGGAAGGTTCTGACGACTTTGGATACAATGCCGCAACCAACCAATACGAGAATCTGATCGCAACCGGAGTAATTGATCCCGTCAAAGTAGCCCGAGTAGCTTTGGAAAATGCAGCTTCTGCAGCGGGCATGTTGCTTACTACCGATTGTGTAGTCAGTGAAATGCCGGAAAAGAAGAAAAGCCAGTCAGCTCCATCAATGGACGACATGTATTAGAATAATTTTAGAAACCTTAAAATGCCACCCCGGAAAGAAACTCTGTGGTGGCTTTTTTTTTATTCTCCAAATAATCAATTTCTTTGCCCGTTACACATGATTTCCACACCATCTTCAAATAATCAAATCAAGTAATGTGGACATTTTCTTTGCCAAATCATTTTTGTCTTTGAAGGTATATCTAAATCAGGTTACAATTTAGAGCAGCACCCGTTGGTATTATCTTTATACAATTTTTATTTTGTAAAGGAAATTATTTTTTAAATGTAAATTCGAGTCATTTCAAATAAATTTACATTGTAATTGCATTTTTATGGTATATAAAGAAGAAAAGATTAAGGGTATCATTGCCGAAATAAGGGAAATTTTTGATGCTGCGTTGGAATATGAGATCAAACATGCGTCGTATTTGGAGCACATACATCCTAAATTTATAGAAAGTGCCCGTAATCTGATTCATTACCGTGCCATGCGATCATTTGATTTGAGAAGCCTTCAAAAAAAATTGGGTAATTTAGGATTGTCCCGCCTTGCAAAAGCCGAAAGTCATGTATTGGCAAGCCTTGCTTCAAATATCAGGATTTTAAAATCTTTAATCGGTATGCCCTATGGCCCAAAAAATGCCCATTTTATATCCATTAAAGAGGGTCAAAAATATCTTACCACACATGGAAAGGACTTGTTTGGGCAAAAATCCGGTGACAGAAAAGTAAGGATTATGGTGACCTTCCCGGATGAAGCAGCTGAAAAATTGTTTTTGGTGAGGAAAATGATGGTGGAAGGGATGAATATCATCAGAATAAATTGTGCTCATGGTGATGCTGCCACATGGGATGGCATGATTACCAATGCAAGAAGAGCAATGAAAACCACAGGGAAAACCTGTAGGATCACCATGGATTTGAGTGGTCCGAAAATCCGCACAGGACAACTGGCCAAAGGCCCAAAAATTCTTCGATTACGACCTGAAAAGGATGAATACGGTAAAGTAGTGGCACCTGCTAAAGTTTATCTGTCACATGGAACAGTCCAAATTACTGATCATCTTCCTCACATCCCAGTTAGTGAAAATTGGTTGAAGTTGATTGCAGCTGGGGATCACATAAACTTTATCGACACAAGGGGCAAAAAGCGAACACTCGAGGTGGTAGAACTAAAATCAGATGCCATACTTTGTCATACCTTTAAAACCAGCTATATAGAAGCAGGTGCTGAACTATTAATTAATAAGAAAGAAAGCTGTCAGGTAGGTGAAATCCCCGGTACGGAAGGATTTATTTTACTTAACCAGGGAGATCGGTTGATCATATATGGAGACAACCGGCCTGGTGAAAATGCTAAAATAAGCAAAAAGGGTGTCCTGATTTCACCAGCATTTATATCTTGTACACATCCAGATATTTTTAAATTCGTAAAAGCCGGTGAACCGATCCTATTCGACGATGGTAAGATAGAAGGTGTAATCAGAGAAGTTCATCCACAGGAAATGACTGTAGAAATTATTTCCTCGAAAGAAGGAGGAATGAAATTAAGATCGGATAAAGGAATTAATTTACCGGATAGTGGACTTAAAATTTCTGGTTTGACAGAAAAAGATAAGGAGGACTTGAAATATATTGCTCAACATGCAGATGTGGTGAATATGTCGTTTGTCAATAACAAAAATGATGTTCAAGATTTGATAGATGAAATTAAAAAGTTGGGAGTTGAAAATAAATTGGGTGTAATTCTGAAAATCGAAACCAAAAGTGGTTTCCATAATCTGGTCGAAATATTATTAACTGCAATGCAGCTCTATCCTGTGGGAGTTATGATTGCCCGGGGTGATTTGGCTATCGAATGTGGATGGGAAAATATTGGCCGAATTCAGGAAGAAATATTGTGGTTGTGTCAGGCAGGCCACATTCCCACAATATGGGCAACACAGGTGTTGGAAAATCTGGCAAAGAAAGGTATTCCTTCAAGAGCAGAAATTACCGATGTGGTGATGTCGCAGCGTGCAGACTGTGTTATGTTGAACAAAGGTCCGCATATAGACACAGCTATTTCTATGCTGGATCATATTTTAAGAAATATGCAGAATTATCAGGATAAAAAAGCACCCATGCTTCCCGCTATGGAGATGAAGATATAAACGATCTTTATTAAAAAAAACCAGTATCTTTCTTCTTGTTCCATTTTTTGGTATATGCTTCCTGTGTAACAAGACCTATGGGGCCATCATAAATTCCTCCATCAATTTGAGTATCATATACCCTTACTG
>JAEWLI010000009.1 GCA_023393375.1 Bacteroidota bacterium | reverse complement strand
GAACTATTCAGTCACGGTGATCGATAATGAAACCGGGCTTTCTAAATCAGCTTCAGCAACCATTATTGAACCTACTCAATTAATGGTTGAATTAGTAATAGGTAATTCCCTATCATGCGCTACTGCTTCTGATGGAATGATGATCAGTACAGTTAATGGAGGTACACCACCATATTCTTATCTTTGGAATAATGGGTCTACCACCACAAAAATCGGAAATCTAACAGCAGGGGAATATGATCTGACAATAACCGATGGTAGGGGTTGTGAGATAACTCAAAGTAAAACACTTACGGCACCGGCAACGTCTTGTAGTTGCGATCTTTCTGTTATGGCAACTACAACTGATGTTTCGTGCGGAGGAGCTGTGAAAGGAACAATCATTCTTACCGTTTCAGGGGGATCGGGGTCATACAACTATTTGTGGAGTAATGGGGGCTCCTCAAAAAATCTGACGGGTGTAGATGCCGGATCCTATACCGCCTTAGTGACTGATAATCTGAATCCATCTTGTTCGAGAAGCGTGGCAGCTACGGTGGGGGAATCGGATATATGGGATGTATCGATCGACAGAGACAGGGAATACATTTGTGCTGGAAGTGAGGTAACCTTAACCGCTACTGGTGCTGTGGGTGCTTATTCATGGTATCCTGGAGGGGAAACTACTGAATCTATTACGGTAACCCAACCAGGAACATATAGGATTACCGTCACAAATGAATTTTGCCCACCCATTACTGATGTGGCAAAGGTAAAATTTGTCCCAAATAAAATTGATATAATTGCTAATAATACGAGAATATGTCCAGGTGATGAGATTGTTTTATCCTCTCCTGTTGAGGATGGTAACTATTGGGAGCCGGGAGGGGAAACCTCAAGAAGGATTATTGTGACTGAACCGGGCATATACAAATTATATCTAAGATTAGGCGATTGTTACACAGTTCCTGCTACTATAGAAATCACACAGAAATCTATCGAAGAGTGTGAACAAATATGCCCCGATTGCAAAAAAGATATCTTATGCAATCCCATAGTAATTCCGCAATTCCCACAAGCGGATGAATGCAACCAATTGGTTACATCAGTTGCGCATACCAATGCACAAAGGAGATATAGAAATTATATCCAATCCATTCGTGAGGAATTTAAACAGGATTATATTGCCAAATGTATGAACTCATACGAGGAATTTGAAATGCAATATAACAATGATGAATATCATTATACCTTGTATTATTATGACCAAGCGGGTAACCTGGTTCGAACCATACCACCTGAAGGAGTTAACCTTATCACAGAACAGGACAAACTCGATCAGATCAAAAGCAACAGGTTAAATGGTGTTAAGACAGTGTTTACTGAACATACCTATCCAACTACTTATACCTATAATTCTTTGAATCAGTTGGTGGCGCAGAATATTCCTGATCATCAGACCCTTGAGATTAAAGAAATTAAAAGTTCTGCCAATGGTCTTCGAACAAACCTGAATGTGACGGATGCCCAGTTTAGTGATAACCAAAATGGGTATCTGGTAGCAAATGATGGAGAAAAAGGTTACATATATTTTACGACAAACGGTGGTAAGACATGGTCTGAGGTGAGTAAAGTGGGAATAGAGAAACTGAATAAAGTACAGTTTACTTCTGATTTCGATAACGCTGGTGTCTATGTGATAGGCAACAAAGGAACCGTATTGGAAAGTAATGATAATGGAGAAAACTGGAAATTAACCCCATTGCCGACGGTTGATAATCTTATCGATTTGAATTTGAATGGACGAGGAGATAAACATATCATTTCAAAGAAAGGAAGTTTGTGGATAAGAAATGGAAATGAATGGCATGGCGAATTCTCTGATATTGTCAACAAAATAGGAAATGCTAATTTGAATGATATTGCAGGTGACTTTGCTTCTGAATATTATAATATAAGTGATCTTTTAATAGCAGGAGAACAAAATGGCAAAGGTTATATTATAAATAGAAGTCCTGGAGATGGTGATTATTTTGACCATTGGGAATATGATTTTAGAATGGAAGATATTATATCTATCTCTTTTTATAGTAATACTACAGGTTTTTCAATTGATAAAATAGGTAACATATACAAAACAACGAATTCAGGTTCAAACTGGGAAATTACACCTTATTCAATTCATGCTGAACCAGTAGAGATATTCTTTACTGATGCAGAACACGGGATTATAGTAACAACTGAAAAAATATTCACCACAACAAACGGTTGCAACACATGGTCTATTCATACTGTACCTAACGAAATTTCGGGTAAGATTAAGTCCGCATATTTTTCGAACAACTTAAAAGGATTTTTAGGTGGAGATTTAGGTGTATTGTATTATACCTCTAATGGGGGATTAAATTGGCGACAAATTGATGCACAAGCGATAACTGGAGAAATAATAGATATTCATGTCAAAAAGAATAATGAAGTATTAGTTTTAGTTAAAAATAAAGGTCTTTATCTATGTAAAAATATATATACAGATTATCCGGTATGGGAAAACTTAAATACCAGTTTTAGTTTTAAAAAATTCGATTTTATAGATGATGTAACAGGTATGGCTTTGGGTAATGAAGGGTCTACTTATAAAACCGTCAATGGTGGTGTAAATTGGGAATTGGTTGGTACAGGTCCGGTATGGGGTCATATAGGAAATCATCCTGAGGAAGTAGTAAGTCTTAAGTTTATCAATAGTAATATCGGATTATTAATATTGGAAAATACCGGATTGCTTAAATCAACAGATGGGGGTGGGACTTGGCAGAATTGGTTTATTGCAACATGTAAATCATTGCCAATAAATTCGGTCGAAAGTACTGGAATTGACTACTTAAACAATCATTATGCTGTCGGCAATAGTGGGACACTATTTAAATATAAGTATATCAATTATAACAGAGGTTGGTATAGATTAAAATCAAATACTTCCGAAGATCTTACAAGAATAAAATTTAAAGATATCAATACTGGTGCAGCAATTGGTGAAAATGGCACTATCGTCAGCACTTCAGACGCTGGGGATACCTGGAATTACATGAAGATCGGCTCCCACAACTTCAATGATCTTGATTATACCGGAACCTCACCAATAGCGGTAGGAGATAAAGGAATAATTGTACGAGGGGATGGTACAATACTCAAAAATCCCAATGAACAGACTAATCTAAATGGCGTTGCATTTAAAAACGCTAACTTAGGTATCGCTGTGGGTGATGCCGGGAAAATCTATAAAACCGAAGACGGTGGAGTCAGTTGGCGGCTGGTGAGTGCCATTGATCCGGCTATTCTCAATGCAACGCATTTGGTAGATGGACAAACAGGATATGCCGTTGGCAATGACGGTTCGATTATGAAAACTACTACCGGCGGTATCGAAGGCAGCGGTGGAGGGTGGACAGCTATTCCAACAGGCTATGCTGAAGATCTTTTTGGCGTAAGATTTATTAATAGTGATCTGGGCATTGCTATTGGCGAAGCAGGCTTAATCCTACGTACAACAAATGGGCAGGATTTCACCAAGATTACTTCTCCTGCAGGTGCATGGGATCTGTATGACATCTCCTTTACTGATGACGGAAACCTGGGTATTATTACTGGTGCTGGCGGAACTGTACTGGTTAGCAGGGATAAGGGGGCAAGTTGGCAAACCGTTAACGTTGGTACGACAAGCGACCTGAATGCGGTTTATATTATTGATCGTACGATGATCTATGTTGTGGGTGCAAACGGGACAATTATCAGGGGAACAAACAACGGAACCTCCTGGAATCGTTTACGTCATTCTAACAACAGTGATTGGGTAACCTTCCTGACGGGAGCAACCGGAGCCTTGAATGACGTACATTTTGTTGACTATGTGACCGGTTATGCCATCGGTGATGCCGGAATTATCCTAAAGACGGTCACCTCAGGAGAAACCTGGGAACTGGAAGATAATGCAGGAACCAATTCTAATCTTAATCGTATTGTATTCTCCGAAACCAATAAAGCTTTGATCGTTGGCGAAGGATCAGGTGTGGTAAGCGTGCTTGATGAAACCGATCAATATTCATCGAAATTCTTTTATGATAAAGTGGGAAGATTGATCGCGTCTCAAAACGCTAAACAGTTCAATAAATCTACACCTGCCTATAGTTATACGGTTTACGATGCGCTTGGAAGAATAAAAGAAGTAGGCGAGTTGGCTTCTGGAAACAGTATATCTGCTATTTATTCAAATGGTCTTGTGGAGGAAGAGGATTACTTTAACTGGCTTGAAGCAGGTGTGAAGACCGAGATTACAAAAACCTATTATGATGAAACCAAATTCAGTGTCCCGGGGCTTGACCAGGAGAATCTCAGGAACAGGGTAGTTTCTACAACTTATCAGGATACGGATGGCGAGACATATGATTACGCTACCCATTATTCTTATGATATTCATGGCAATGTAAAAACGATGATCCAGGATAACTGGCTTTTGGCACAAGACGATCCTCAACTGGCTGGACAGCGTTATAAAGAAATGAATTATATTTACGATCTTGTTAGCGGCAATGTAAATGAAGTACATTATCAGGCTGGGAAGCCAGATCAGTTTTTCCATAAGTATACTTATGACCCCGACAACCGGATCGAAAAGGTTTATACCAGTACCGATTATGTGGTTTGGGATAACGATGCTTCCTATATTTATTATGATCATGGTCCGTTAGCGAGGGTAGAACTGGGCGAAAACAAAGTACAGGGCATAGACTATGCATACACCATATCCGGATGGCTCAAAGGCGTAAACAGTATTTCTCTTAATCCAAACCAGGATATAGGAAAGGATGGGCTTACCAATCAAATGCCTGCTGACGAATTTGGATTCAGCCTGGGTTATTACAACTATAAAGATGAGAATGGTAACCGGAAAAGGGATTACAAGCCTATTAATGATTCCGGTGATTTAAATTCTGCCTCAGAAGTTGGAGACCTGGAAAGCAACCATAAGGATCTGTTTAATGGCAATATCAATAATATGACTACTTCCATCAGGCATTTTATGCAGGAAAGTAACCCAACGCAAGCGACTAGTTATACGTATGACCAGTTAAACAGGATCACCTCTATGCAGGCTTACGACGTAAATGTAAGTGGAAGCGCAATAAATACGGCAATGAAAAACGCGTATGGCACGTTATATACCTATGACGCAAACGGCAACATACAAACATTAAAGCGGAACTCCCTTTATAATCCGACTACAGCGAAAAATGGCATGGATGACCTGGAATATATATATGAAAATGAAGCCAATGGTTATGCACGCAATACTAACAAGCTAAAAGCGGTGATTGAACATCGTAATACTGCAGACTCGCTTGACGATATCCGACCGGGACAGACCTACGATCCTGAGAATCCGGCCATTGATAATTACCAATATGACGAGATAGGTAATTTAATCATCGATCAGCAGGGAAATATAGCAGAAATTTCCTGGACAGTATCCGGAAAAGTCAGATCCGTTACCAAAGAAAACGGCTCCGTAACTACTTTTGCTTACGACCCAGCTGGTAACAGGATCATGAAACGAATCAGTACTGCCTCAGACATTGTAGAAACTACCTTCTATGTACGCGATGCCAGCGGTAATGTGATGGCCGTGTATGAAACTAACCAGGACGGTGATTTCTTACTGACGGAACAGCCGATCTACGGTAGCGACAGGGTAGGGCAGAGAATCGCCAGCATTGTATTAAACGGCGAACAACTGCCAGACGATGGAGTCTTGGTGCACACTGTAGGTACAAAAGAATACGAATTAAAGAACCATTTGGGCAACGTACTGGCAACCGTTTCCGATAGAAAGGTCTGGAACACCGACCATTGGGCAGTGGTAACATTAAATGCCAATGATTATTATCCATTTGGTATGGTTATGGCGGGTAGAAAATACAACTTTGGCGATTACCGATACGGCTTCCAGGGACAGGAAAAGGACGACGAGATCAAGGGTTCGGGGAACAGCATAAACTTCAAGTACAGGATGCATGACCCTCGAATAGGTAGGTTCTTTGCAATTGATCCAATTGCAATAAAATTTCCATGGAATTCACCTTACGCATTTTCGGAGAATAGGGTCATCGATGGAATAGAATGGGAAGGTTTAGAGGTGGTATTAATAGGAAAGCAATCTAGTGCCGGAGCAATTATTAGCTTTAATGCTGAGGGAGGGATTGCTGTTGGCCCTAATGGTGTTTTTGCTTATGGGTCAGTTGCTTTAGGCTTAGAATCAAATGTTTCAGTAAATCAACAGGTGTCCATTACAGTATTTCCTAATATGCCTCTAGTAGAATATGCTGAAGGATGGGGTTGGGATGGAGGTGTTTCAGGCAGTACAACTCCAGGAGCTGGCTGGACAGGCAGTGTTAATGCCTCATATTCAGGGTCTGGTGATGGATATTGGGGTGTAAATTTTACTGTTGGGTGGGGAGCCTCAGTTTTACAATTTGATGCTTCTGTTTATAGAACACACACTAGTCTCGAACCATTATCCAGTAGCAGAGAAAATCTTGATTTGCTTAAAAAAGGTAAAGTGGGTGTAGATAAATATGTGAATTCGTTATATAAAGATAAAAGCATAATGGAAGAAAAAGAATACTTAACCAAAAAAGAAGTTAAGAAACTTGAGTCCATTTCTAAAGATATCGAAAGCTTTAATCAGCTTTCAAATCAGTTAGAAAAAGCAATTAATAAAATGGAAAGTAAATTAAAATATAAAAATGAATAGATTTTCAGGAGTCTTTTTTGTTGGTTTGTTATTTAATTTCATTATTTTAACTATTCTTTATTTTGGATTATTACACTTTGTGATTGCATTCTTTATATTGGGGATTTTTTCCTTTTTACCAAATATATGGTTTACTTCTTATTACGGAAGAAAGACATCTTGGTTTTTAAAAAACTCTTATCAGAAAACTTATAATAAATATCAAGAAACGATTAAGGTAAAGGATGTTTTTCTTGTATCTCCTAAAATAAAGAATGAAAGGGATTTACTGAATGAATTAAGCAAGAGTGAATTAAAAATTCTTTTTCTTTATATTAATTTTAGGAAAAACATTTTTCCGTCTTTTTTACTATGTGTTTCTTCTTTGTTTATATATACCTTTTTTATGAATGGTCACCTATAAAAAACTTAAATAACCCACCTAACGAGCATTTGTAATGAGTAGTTGGATATGATATTTGTCTGTCAAACCGAATAAGCCTATTTTGCTTTGTAGTCCGTGATCGCCAGGTCGATGAACCTGACGACCATATTTTTGGTTTCTTGGTCAATGTGCTGTATCTTTTCGAATTTTTTCAGCATTGTTCTTCACCACCACCTGCCCGTCGCTCAACAGAGCCTCGAGGGTGACACCCAATGATCCTCTCCACCGAATGTAATTACCGGAAATCATAAATAATTGGCTATCAGAAATTGAAATATAATCGCCTGTCCGGCTACAAGAGCGAAAAAATATACCTAAGCAATTGGTAAAAAAGAAATCAAGAAAATCGCTGACTTTCTAAGAAAAAATTCAGGGAAATAAAGTTAATCTTTTATATATTTGTCTTATAAATAGTTCTTTCAAATCACTACAAAAGCTATCATTTTATTCGGTTACCTGATCGGTTACCTATTTGATATTTACTGCTTTCTAACATAATTGTAAGCGGATTTTGATTGAAGATAACAGTCCCGTCCGGACCGCAAAATCCCGCTCAGAAGCAATTTTGGGCGGGATTTTTTGTTTTTACGTACAGCATTGCGTACAATTTTACTCTCCTTTTCGTTGCATCTATATATTTCAAGAGCATTTAAGCTCCAAAATAATCAAGATGGAATCTCTTACAATCTAAATATTGATAATTCAAAGATCACCCTTCCGGTCGTGAAATTTTCAAAAGAAATAAGAAAACAAAATTGTAAATAGGTGGCAAAAAACCTGTTTCCCGATAATAAAAAATCGCTTTTCTGATCACACCCATCCAAACAACCGGACATTCATTTTTTTGAATAACTGTGTAAAGGCATGATCATTTAATGCCATTCCCAGATAATGATACAAAATGATACCATCATGATCAGCAAATTGGGATTTATGAACATCGTACTTTTTTCTCGCTTCTACATAACTTAGGCATTCAACTTCTAAATCCCTGATATGTGCGGCAAGCTCGTAATTCTTATTAACAACAGCTTCGTTTTTTCGCAATTTAAAATCCTCCAGCCGAGCTTCGTTATAATAATCAAAATCAATGATCTGAATGACCAGTTTCTTTTTGTTAATTAAATCAATCAGACTTTTTAGTTTTTGATGATCCGGAAATTCCATATAAAGCATCTTGTTCAACTCAACTATTATTTTTTCCATTGCCATTAAGTCTCATACTGTTTTAGTGAGTTTTCATATATCACTTTCATCTTTTCAATAAGGCTTAATGGTTCTATAACTTTTACATTGTCCCCATAAGAAAGCAGCTCCATCACTAAATCATGGGTGATGAAAAGCTTAAGCTTGACAATCAACTCATCCCCATCGTCTTTTATGATTTCCTGTGAATGATGCAAGTGCAAGGATTTGATGTATTTCCCTTGAAAAGGATCAAAGGAGAGAACTATATCTTCGGGTGCCTCTCCATTGGGAACAATTATTCCAAAACAATGCCGATACAGCTTGTTAGGATTAAAATCAGATGGGATTTGAAAATACTTTTTAACATATTCCAGATTTCCCAACCTGTCCAATGCAAACACTTTAACATTTTTATCATGAACATCTTTTCCCAGAACATACCAGCGGTACTTGAATTCTTTCACCAAATACGGTTCCACTTGTCTTAAAACCACATCATCCTCCCAATATTTTTGGTAGTTGAATCTAACCTCCTGTTTATTTTTGACAGCATGGATCAATCCATACATATTCTCTGTACCCTGTGGTCTCCTGTGTTCAAACTGTACAAAATCGGAGAGCCTATCGGCCATATTAACAGAATGCAACACATCAAAGGCTTCCAAAAGCCTTTCTCCTATATCGGGCTTATCTTCAAAATCTATAAAATAAACCTGCTTAGAATAATCAAATTTAATATCTATATTGTAAATAGAAAGAATATCCTTTAAGTCCCGTTGAAAAGTGCGTTTAGAAATGTTGAAATCATAATCCTGCAGTTCCGATTCAAGTGCCAGATAATCGGATATTTCCTTGAAGGTGGCGGGTCTTTTCCTCAACTTCTTGATAATGATGCTATACCTTAGGATGGTTTCTCGCTTTGACATAAAATATGTATTTAATTTTTTTGTAAAAATACACAGACACTGCGACAAAATATGTCATGCTCTTTTCCAGCCAAAAATAATTAGGAATTACCAGCGACATAGAATGCGGCAGTGGTTAATCATTGAATTCATTATCCATATTCCAAATTCATGCTTATAATACTTAACTTAAAATCATACAATCTGGAAAGAATATTCCAAATTACATTTATGAAGAACTTGTTCAATAGGTATTTGTGGATAAGGAGAGATGGATAGCATTTGGGTTTTTTTCTGTAAACTAAAAATGTCAAATCTTTAGAATTTTCTTCACGTCTTGAGGCTCGAGCTTTATATAATTCATATAAAACTCGAGCCTCAAAGATAGAGTATACCATTTGAAAAATTAATATTAGGAACCTTTCTCCCTTATACCTTCTAGAAATAAATTTCTATATTCATTAAACTCATCAATAATTTTATTAATAAATTCACTTTGAAATGATGATTGTGCCATTTTATATATTATAACTTTATCAAGTAAATCATATTTGGTAATGTATCTAGAATTAATCCAACCTAAATAATTATGGTTGCTAAGAAAATTATTATTAATGCTTTTTAGCACTTGTACTAATGGAGTAAATATGGGATCATCAGCCATAATATTATTATTTCCTTCTTCAATATGAAAGCCATAATAAAAGTAATCGTTGTCTTCATGTATTTCATGGTATATATTATATCCTTTCCAATTCATTAATGGTGTACCCTCATTAGTTCTTTCCTTGATTTCCGCAAAGAAATTAGCTTTTATTTCAACTAGCAGCTCTTGATAACTGCTATATATTATTTGTAAACTAACAAAATTATCTTGATCTTTTAGTATTAAGGCTTTTATGTCTTCATTCATCTTATTGTTTGTGGTTTGGTTTGTGAGAATATTTAATAAATATTTGTATTGCTTTAATGTCTCTCTTATAATCGGTAAGTTATGTGATTCTTTTTGACACGCCCGCAGCCATTCTAGAATGGTTTTTTGATATGAAACAGTAAAATAATCTTTATCCTTTTCCAACAACAAATCAGTACTGTAATCAGAAGGTATCTTACCATCAATAGTTAAGTAAAGAATAATCGCCTTTTTGTCAAAATTCCAATAACGAACAAGTTGCTTTTTCTGATCAAAAGCATATATTTTATTTTCAATAATGATTCGCCTTTTTTCCTTGTCGGTCAATACAATATCGATGCGACCCCCATTACAATAATTATCGTCTATTACTCCAATATATTTTTCTATCTCAACCGAGGCTTCTTCTGTATCCAATTTTAATTGTAATCCAGTCTCTTCTTTTACTTGTTCTAAAAACAGTTTTAAAAAAACATCTTTTTGTCCGTGAGCTCCATATGGATTGAGTAACTCTGCAATTATTGCAGAATGAAGCCTTGTTTCACTGCTGCCTACCTTCAGGATTTGAAATATATTGAAATTTTCACCAGTCAATTCAGCTATTTCATCATATTTTTTCTTTAATGAAGCCACCTCATTTAAAAAATGTTGAATCTTATATAACTCCATAATTATAACGTCAATTTATCTTATAAATCACTGCATTATACAATTCCATAAATTTGGTATAGACATTTGTAAAATCGGATTCCTTATTAAGCCCGTACCATCTTTTTGAAGGCTTAAGATTATATTCTGGAAAATTATTGGTTACAAAATCTTGGATAATCTGATTTTTTGTTTCGGAGCACCCTCTAATATTCAGACCAAAATAGGGATTGGAAATATAATTATCAGCACCGATTCCACAAGCAAATTCAATTCCTTGATACTGTAATCTTACTCCCACATATAAATACTCAGTATCTGGTTTCAGAGTTATTACATTGGATACAACATCAGGGGAGCATTGGGATTTCATGTTATCGAACCATTGGTTAAAAAACTCAACAACAGTCTCCTTTTGTATTTCCTCTAAATACTCAGTAATAAGTTTTATCTTTCTTTTTTCATCTTCAAATTTTTCCAACTTCTCATTACTATTACTGAATTTTGTAATCCCTATCTCTTTTTTTAATAGTTCCATCAATTCCTTATTCATATTCTTTTCAATTTTTCTTAAGTGAAACATACCTCTAAGATGATCAATATATTGTTGAATTGCACTTATTAACAACGTGTCTTTATATCGGCAAGATGGTAATACATGATGTTCAAGCCATTTAACAATGTGTGTTTTGTAGTTGATTTCTCGATATCGATCTTCTAATGATTCTCTTTTAGCCTCTGATATGCTTTCTGTTGACGGTGTGCTTCCTTTATTGGATAAATATATAACATATATTTGCTCATCATTATAACCGCTATTTTTTACCTTGTCTATGTATCTTTCCAATTGATTTGATTGATCAACGGCTCCGTGAATTTTATTTTCAATAATAACGGCATAATTTCCACCTTTATCCTTTATCAACATGTCAATCCGCTCTTTTTCAGCTGTAAATACTGGATTAATAATTTCTAACTTATCAAAGCCATCACCCAGAAAATTGAATAGTAATTCTAATATAGGATATTTATTATTGTCTCTATACTTCAATAATTTTAGTAATATCCGGCTATGAGCATTTTCATTGGCTCTTAGCTCATCTATTAAATTAACTATGTAAGGAAGATTTTTTCTCTTAATTTCATAAACCTTGTTAAATTCCTGATAGGTTTTTCTAATTTTTATGATATCGTCCATATTTCTCCATATTGTTTGAATACAACAAATATTAATAAAGGGTATGACAAAAGACGTCATTACTTATAATACTTTGTATGAAATTATATTACAAAATTGGTTTATGCAATTTATTTCGATAAACCAACAGTTTTAATAGATGAGTTGTAAATTTTAAAATACTTATTTGCGCAAGCATATAGAACATATTCATTTTAGTCATTAGTTTATTTATTCTTTAATATTTCAAAACCATCTAAACATTTGCATACCCCAAATAAAAACTTAAATTTGACATACAGATTCATCAAGAGAGTAAAATACCAAATGAAGAACTTCAAAGAAAAAGCCGACCTCATCTGGAGGGTAGCAGATTTGTTAAGGGGAGATTATAAGCAGTCAGATTATGGCAAGGTCATCTTGCCCATGACTGTTTTAAGGCGTTTAGATTGTGTGTTGGATCCCACCAAACAAAGGGTACTGGATTACCTGCCAAAGGTTGAAGCCTTAAAAGATACAGCCAGGGACATCGCATTGAACAAGATTGCCGGTTTTAACTTTCACAATCGCAGTCAATACAACTTCGATAAATTGATTGCAGATCCAAACAATGTTGCGGGCAATCTCCGTAACTACATTAATGGGTTCTCCACC
>JAEWLI010000234.1 GCA_023393375.1 Bacteroidota bacterium | reverse complement strand
TCAGTAAATATTGTGCCACCCTGGTTGCTTTTTTTATAATAATCGCCGCAAAACCTGTTAGAATACCAACAAGAGCTGCCAGGATCATAATAAAATTCCTATCGCTAATGTGCTTTATTCGCCAAACAAGAAATTTAACCAGTAATGATCTTCTTTTCATGGTGCGGCAAAGATAGTTTAAAGTGAAAGCTATTCCATAACGATCATGGCAATTACATTACACATTGTTAAAATGTGAAACCCAACAACTGGACAATATTAAACCTTGCGAAATTATTAAAATTATCCATTATCGCCATCGTTACACTGACTCATTGTAAATTTGTATATGATTAGTAACCTAAATAAAAGATGATCAAAATTAATAATGAATTGCTGAATGAAGTATCCCAGCAAGCCAAAAAGTCAGACAGAAAAAGAAAAAACTATAATTTTCATTATGGTTCCCAAGACTTGCTGCAACGAATGCTCAACGCTATGGAACCGGAAACATATGTAAGGCCACACAAGCATGTTAATCCTGATAAGCGGGAGGCATTTATTGTTTTGAGGGGCACCATCTGTTTGATTGAATTTGATGAAAATGGTGAATTTACCGATCATTTTGTAATGCGGGCAGGATCAGGCAATGAAGGTGCTGAAATTACACCAGGATCTTATCATACCTTGATATCTATGGAACCGGGTACAATTATTTATGAAATAAAAGATGGGCCATGGGATATAGAAACCGATAAGGTATTTGCACAATGGGCTCCTGAAGAAGGATCGAAAGAAAGCAAAAGCTTTATTCTGGATTTACAGGAACGAATTAAAAATTATTAAATAGATGTTAGTTTACGATGGTTGCACAGGTAAAGATATGGTAAACACAGACCCTTGATTGACCTCAGAGATTATATCGATAGTACCACCATGCAAGGCAATGATTTTATCAACTAATGAAAGCCCGATACCATGACCTTTATTGCCGGATACATTCTTTGCCCGGTAAAAAGGTTGAAAAACCAGACTTTTTTCTTCTTCGGATATACCGATACCCCGATCAGTAAAATGCATGATAATCCTTTCTCCTTGGAATTCGAGCTGTAGATCAACAGTATGATCAGGTGAATATTTACAACCATTGTCCATCAAATTGGCGATTGCAGCAACCATTAAGGCCGAACTCCCATACATTTTGAAAAACACCTCATCATCCATTGATTCACTGAAGCTAATGTGAATTCGATAATCAGGGTTTCTTTTTAATATTTCAGCTCTTGCGTGCCATAGAGCATCATCTATTCGGAATTCTGTGAAATAGTGTTTCGAATTATCATCACTGGCCTGAGCCATTAACAGCAGTTTATTAGAGATCTGCCCCAGATTCCGTATATCCTCTAACACAGAGATCAAGGTTTCGCGATATTCAATGTTGGTCCTTTCGCTCATTAGTACCACTTCTAGTTGACCTGAAATTGCCGTCATTGGTGTTCTCAATTCATGCGAGGCATTGGCAATAAAGTTCTTTTGCATGGCAAATGCCGACTCAAGTCTCAGAAGCATTTGGTTAAAAGTTTTACCAAGTCTTGCCAATTCGTCGGTACCATTGCCTTCATCTACCCTGGCATTCAAATTAGTGATACTTATCTGATCCACTTGATCCATTACCCTTTTGATAGGTTTCAATGCTCTTGCTGAAAATATTTTTCCAGCTATATAAATTATAACCAGGCTGATGCAGAATGTAATGACCAGAATAATTTTAAGACTTCGTAGTTTTTGCCATCCAAAAATGTCCCTTGCCGCGGCAAGGGCTACAAAACGATCATATTTACCAGTATAGAAAATCCCAAGCGCTTCATATGAACCTTCACTGAATTTTATTGAACCATTTAATCTGATCTGGTCCAGCAATTTTTCATCGTATTTTATAATATAATTCTGATCCGAATTATACAAAATCTCATTGTTGTAATCAAAAATAATAATCTTTTCATTGGGGAGGTTTGTTGGATTATTTTCCTCGATTTTCCGAAGCAATTGTACATCTACCCCTTCTATATCGATCAGCATTTGAGCTACGGCGATAGCTTTTCTTTCCAACCGGTCGTAAAACTCATCCTGACGATATTGTGCAAATGATAAATAAATAGCTAAAGAAAACAAAGCCATTATCAATGCTACAATACCACCAAATTGCAACGTTAGTCTTTTACGGATTTCCATTATTTGTCCTCCTGCAATATATATCCCAGGCCAATCCGGGTGTGGATCAATTTTTTGTTGAAATCCTTATCAATCTTTTTCCGCAAAATATTCACATACACGTCTACAACATTGGTTCCGGTATCGAAATTTATATCCCATACTTTTTCAGCAATGGCAGCACGAGATACTACTCTTCCTTTATTGCGTATAAGATATTCCAGCAAGCCAAATTCTTTGGCTGTCAGCTCAATTCTTTTATCACCTCTCACAGCTATCTTTTCATCAAGATTGAGCACCAGGTCGGCCACCTTTATTGAGTTACTGGTTTCCGAAGTACGGGAAGCCCTTTTTGAAAGTGCTTTGATTCTGGCCAGAAGTTCTGCAAATTCAAAAGGCTTGACCAGATAATCATCTGCCCCAGCATCAAAACCTGCTACTTTATCACTGGTGTCTCCCAGAGCAGTCAGCATTAATATCGGGATGAGTTTTCCCGATTCCCTTACTTTTTTACACACTTCCAATCCATTTATATAGGGTATGATCAGGTCGAGAATGATTAGATCGTATGGCTGATGAATGGCTAATCTCGCCCCCATTTGACCATCGAAGGCCACCTCAACCTCATGGTGATGCTCTTCTAATCCCTGTTTTATAAAGGCCGAAACTTTAGGCTCATCTTCTATTAATAGGATTCTCATTTTTTCGATTTCACAAATACTGTCTCACTTTCAATAGAAGGGTTTTTCCATTCTACCTTATTGAATATCCTAAAACTATTCATTACCAATTTAATATAAAAATATCCTCAATCATTTTAATGGTTTTTTAATCTGGATTTAAGGTATTCCTAATTTCATTTGTAAATTTTTGTATTAAATAAAATGAAACAAAATTATGTCAACAATACCTTATTTCCTTTTGCTTTTATTTGCACTCACATCCTGTGTAAGTTCGAAAAAATACAATAACTCTATCTCAGAAAACCAAAAGCTGAGTGGGATAATACAGGAATTCCAGAACGATACTACTTACAGATCACAGGCTCATAGGCATTTAAAAGAACAATTTGAGATATTACAGCGGGATCAAAACCAGCTAAATCAGGAATACCTCACACTCAAAAAAAGCTATGACAATTATGTAAGCAGTGCGCTTTCTAATACAGAAAAATTAAATATAGCACTAAAGAACCAACAGGAAGAACTAAAACGAAAAGAAACCCTTCTGAAAGAGCGTGAACAAAAATTAATGGAATTTCAAAAAATGGTATCGAGGCAGGATTCCATCTCTAATATGATCAACCAAATTGTAAAAAATGCATTGATTGGATTTAAACCTGAAGAATTAACCGTGGAATTGAAAGGTGGGAAGATTTATGTATTAATGAATGAAAATCTTTTGTTTAAATCTGGAAGTGCAACGGTTGAGAAGAAAGGCCGGGATGCATTGGGCTTATTGGCTGGTGCATTAATGAAGAACGACAATATCAGCATATTGGTAGAAGGTCATACCGATAATATACCTATCAAAACAAATATATATAAAGACAACTGGGACTTGAGTGTTTCACGCGCAACTTCAATCGTACGCATCCTCACTCAGGATAATCAAATAGAACCACAACGAATTGTAGCCTCCGGAAGAGGGGAATATTACCCCATTGAGACTAATCAAAACGCTGATGGACGTGCAAAAAACCGAAGAACAGAGATTATTCTGGTGCCCAACCTTGACGAACTTTACCAATTAATTTCAAATATTTAATAAATCAGAAAAAAAACTTAAATTTTATAAAAAACATGAGCGAACAAAAAATCAAAATCACAGCGGCGGTAGCCACAGTATTATTCTTTATCTCGTTGATATTCATTGGCGTAACATCTCATAATAATGCCAATCTTAAAGCAGATGTAAATAAAGAAAAATTAAAGACAGAGAGTGTATTAGCCGAAAAGCTAAAATTGGACAAACAGATTATGGAATTCAAAAAAGATCTGGCAAGTCTTACAGGAAAAAATAGTGATCTTAATAAATACGTGGCGGAAGTACAACAGAAGTTGGCCATGAGAGAAGATGCCATCACTAAAT
Source organism: Bacteroidota bacterium (assembly GCA_023393375.1). GTDB lineage: Bacteria > Bacteroidota > Bacteroidia > Cytophagales > Cyclobacteriaceae > JAEWLI01. Next base: position 45,017 of record JAEWLI010000234.1, on the reverse strand, counting down.
TAGGCAATGAAAACAATTCGTTGAAAAAATTCCGTAAAGAAGCGGAAGAACTGCGTAAAATGAGGGAACAACTGAACACTGAAGTTGCACAATTAACTTCCAGGAATCAAAATTTAGAAATGGAAATTCAAGGAATGAATGTAACCATTGCTGGATTGCAGAAACAGAATCAGGGGTTAAATGATCAACTTGCAGCTATGCTTGCAAATACTGGAGCCAACTTTAAGGTGGAAGTAGTGAGAAAAAACAACGAAAAACTGACATACAAAGCAAGAAGAACGCATACAATTTTAGTAACTTTTGATATGCCCAGCAAAGAAGGAAGAAGAAATTTCAGGTTAGATCTTCAATCCCCTACCGGCACCAACATGCCTGGAGAGCTGAAAGCAGAAATAGCATCAGTTAATGAACTTTCTGCCAGTACCGAAAGCAATCTGGTTCAGGGTAAAAACACGATTACTTTAGCATTTACACCTGAACAAAAATTATCAAAAGGTACGTATACCATGTTCATTTTTGATGGGCATAACTATATTACCAACTTGCAGTTTAGATTGAGTAAATAATTATTAAATTTTAAATTTCACAAAGACCCGGGGTTATTCTCCGGGTCTTTTTTTTTAGCCAATGTGAGTGTTATGAGATAAGTTCATAATTTCTACCCCAATATTGAAGACATTAATAGTCAAAGAAGTAATAAATTTCTATTTTTAAGAGCAAATTTTTTAAAGTTCAAAATATGAAAAAACTACTTATCTTAATTCTTTTGATTTACAGTTCAATGGCAGGTTATTCCCAATCTGCTTCCAACAAGTTGATCATTAATGCCGACCAAGGTAAAACCACTATCAGCAAGCACATTTATGGGCATTTCAGCGAACATTTAGGAAGATGCATTTATGGGGGCATCTGGGTAGGGGAAGATAGTCCCATTCCAAATACACACGGCATCAGAAATGATGTAATAGCAGCTTTAAAAAACATCCAAATACCCAATATAAGGTGGCCTGGCGGATGTTTCGCTGATGAATATCATTGGATGGATGGTATAGGCCCCCGTGATAAAAGACCAAAAATCGTAAATACCAACTGGGGTGGTGTAGTGGAAGATAATAGTTTTGGCACACATGAATTTTTAACATTCTGTGAACTTATCGGTACCGAACCTTATCTGAGCATGAATGTGGGTAGTGGTAGCGTGGAAGAAATGGCAAAATGGGTGGAATATGTAAATTCTGATGGAGATAGCCCTATGGCCAATCTGAGGAGGCAAAACGGCCGTGATAAACCATGGAATGTAAAATTTATAGGAGTTGGAAACGAAAGTTGGGGTTGCGGTGGTGAAATGAGGCCCGAATATTATGCCGATTTATACAGAAGATATGCTACATATGCCCGCAATTATGGTGACAATCGCCTTTATAAGATTGCTTCAGGTGCTACTGATTACGATTATAACTGGACAAAAGTATTAATGGAAAATATTGGTAAGCGCATGAATGGCATATCCTTACACTATTATACCGTAAAAGGATGGCAGGGAAGCAAAGGTTCAGCTACCAAATTTACAGAAGATGAATATATGTTTATCATCAATAAAAGTTTGGGCATAGAACCTGTGATCAACAGGCATATCAGTATTATGGATCAATATGATCCTGAAAAATCAATAGGATTATTGGTAGACGAGTGGGGAACATGGTTTGATGTTGAACCTGGTACAAATCCAGGATTTTTGTATCAGCAAAATACTTTGAGAGATGCTTTTGTTGCAGGACTAACACTGAACATCTTTCATAAATACACCGACAGGATTCATATGGCCAATCTCGCACAAGTAGTGAATGTGTTGCAGGCCGTTATACTTACTGATGAGGAAAAGATGGTACTTACACCTACCTATCATGTGTTTGACCTGTACAAGGTGCATCAGGATGCCACATTTCTACCCAGTGACCTTACTACAGAGAATTATGAATTGGGTAATCAAAAAATTCCAGCATTAAACGTTTCAGCATCAAAATCTGCAGATGGCTCTATAAACATCAGTATTGTAAATGTTCATCCTACCAAGGTAATGCCATTATTTATCGATGTAAGAGGGGTAAATCATAAAAATGTTTCTGGCAGAATACTTACAGCAGATAAATTAAACGATCACAACACTTTTGATAATCCGGAAAAAGTGACGGTTGTCAATTTTACAAAAGCACAAATCAAGAATAATAATATCCGGGCTGAAATACCTGCTAAATCCATTGTGGTATTAATGGTAAATTAATTTTGGATGTTGGATCCATAAATTTAAAAGGGGAATGATGTTTTTTTCATTCCCTTTTTTTTGTATCATTATTTGTCTAACCAAAATAATTGGCCCTACCCTTCAAAATAATATTAGATTTTCAATTATGACCTATCATACAATAGTTTTATCTTTGCGCTCCGTATGGCAAAAATCAAGTTTGAAGACCTTATATTATACGAAGACGACAATTATATTGTAATAAATAAACCATCACAAGTGTCGTCACTCAATGACAGAAATGAGGATATCAATATTCTGAAATTAGCCAAAAATTATACCGAAACGCCACAGTTGTGTCACAGGTTGGATAAAGATACTACCGGAGCTTTGGCAATAGCGAAGTATCCCGAAGCATATAGGTTACTTGCGATACAATTTGAAGAACGGAAAGTGAAAAAGGTTTATCACGCCATAGCGGATGGTATTCATACTTTTCAGAATCTTACGGTTAATGAACCGTTGGGACCGGGTCATAAAGGAAAGGTAAAAATTGACAGAAATGGAAAAGATTCCATTACGATTTTCGATACCCTGGAGACATTTAAGATTCATTCGTTGCTGGAATGCAAACCACTTACCGGCAGGATGCATCAAATACGAGTTCACCTGGCCCATATAGGTGCTTCCATTTCTGGTGATGAAACTTATGGCGGGAAGCCCTTGTTTCTTTCCCATATCAAGAAAAGGTATAACCTTGGAAAATGGGAAGAAGAATCAGCAATCATAAGAAGGACTGCTTTGCATGCCTTTTCATTGGGTTTTAATAAAACGGATGGGGGAAAGGTGGAAATAACAGCCCCTTATCCAAAAGATTTTGCGGTAGCATTAAAACTACTGAAAAAATACGAATAGGAGTGATAAATTTTTTTAATAAGATTGGATATAAAAATTTATAATTCTATCTTTGTGTCCCTTTTTGGGGGTTAGGTATATATATCTTGTAAAAATAATAAGATTTAACGTGGATACATTAAGTTATAAGACGATTTCGGCAAATAGTGCTACAGTTCAAAAAAACTGGTATGTTGTGGATGCTGATTCAAAAGTATTAGGTAGACTTGCCAGCGAAATTGCCAAAATCATCCGGGGCAAGCACAAACCATCATACACTCCTCATGTAGATTGTGGGGATAATATTATTGTGATAAATGCCGATAAAATCCGTTTGACAGGCAATAAATGGGATGATAAAGTGTATATCTCTCACACTGGTTATCCTGGAGGCCAGAGGTCAATCACTCCTAGACAGTTAAAGGCAAAGCACCCCGAAAGAATTATCGAAAAAGCTGTGAAAGGTATGTTGCCCAAAACCAAACTTGGCAGACACTTGTACGGAAATCTATATGTATATGTTGGTTCTGAACATCCTCATGAAGGTCAGAATCCTAAAGATTTAAAAATTTAAGGACTAATATTGATGGAATCATTTAACACCATTGGCAGAAGAAAAACCTCGGTTGCACGATTGTACATGAAGCCGGGCAAAGGTAAAATAGTTGTAAATGACAGGGAATTATTGGAATATTTCCCTTCTGATATTTTGCAAACCATTGTAAAGCAACCGTTAGTCCTTGTAAAAAATGAAAACGAGTTTGACTTAAAGGTTAATGTAGTCGGCGGCGGTTTCAAAGGTCAGGCGGAAGCAATCAGGTTAGCAATTTCAAGAGCTTTATGTGAAGTAAACGCTGATAACAGACCTCCTTTGAAAAAAGAAGGGTTCCTCACCAGAGATCCCCGTATGGTAGAGCGTAAGAAATATGGCAAGAGGAAAGCAAGAAAGAGATTCCAGTTCAGTAAACGTTAATTTGCAAGAAAACGAGAAGTTTCAATGAATAAAATTGAATATAAAGATTTATTAGATGCCGGTGTTCACTTCGGACATTTAACAAGAAAATGGAATCCCAAAATGGCCCCATATATTTTTATGGAAAAAAACGGGATCCATGTAATAGACTTGAACAAGACTATCGCCTGCATCGATGATGCTACCAATGCCTTAAAGAATATTATCCGTTCTGGCAGAAAAGTGATGTTTGTGGCTACAAAAAAACAAGCCAAAGACATCGTGACCCAAGAAGCACAAAGGTTAAAAATGCCTTATGTAACAGAACGTTGGCTTGGCGGAATGCTTACCAACTTTACCACTATCAGAAAGTCGTTGAAAAAAATGTCATCCATTGAAAAATTGATGAAAGACGAAGCTTATCTTAACCTTGCAAAAAAGGAAAGATTGATGGTGAGCAGGGAAAGAGAAAAACTCGAAAGAGTAATGGGTGGTATTGCCGATCTTACCCGTTTACCAGCAGCCTTATTTGTAGTGGATGTAAAAAGAGAACACATTGCAGTAGCAGAAGCAATAAAGTTGAATATCCCTGTTTTTGCAATGGTCGATACCAATTCTGACCCTACAATCGTTGATTTTCCTATTCCTGCCAATGATGATGCTTATAAATCAATTGCTATCATCACCAAATTATTTGGCCAAGCAGTGGAAGAAGGATTGGTAGACAGGAAAAGAGATAAGGATGATGCCAAGGTACAGGAAGAAGAGGATTACAAAAGAGGCATTGACGAAGGAAATGATTCAGAGGATGTGGAAGAAAGGGAAATAGCTTCAGTAGATAAGGAGGAGGACGATACCTTAGAATAAACCTAACCACACTCATATAGAACGATATAAAATTGAACATTGAAAGTGAAAACCAATGTTCAATTTTTTTATTAAAGAATACGCAAATAAATTTTAAACTCTTTAAAAAATCATAGATATGTCTATTTCTGCACAAGATGTAAACAAGCTGAGAAAAATGACCGGTGCCGGTATGATGGATTGTAAAAAGGCACTCGCAGAAGCCAATGGGGATTTTGACAAGGCTATCGAAATATTGAGAAAAAAAGGCCAGAAAGTTTCTGCTTCCAGATCAGAAAAAGAAGCTAACGAAGGAACAATCTTTATTAAAACCAATCCTGAAAGTACCGTGGGCGTTCTAATATCACTAAACTGTGAAACCGACTTCGTTGCTAAAAATGAAGAATTCCAAACTTTAGGTGTTCAGATTACTGAAATTGCATATGAAAAAAGCCCTGCTTCTATTGATGAGCTAAAAGAACAAAAATTAGGCTCTCTTTCTATTGCTGAGAAACTTTTGGAACTTGTTGGCAAAATTGGTGAAAAAATAGAAATAGGAGCTTATCAAAGACTTGAAGGAGAAAAAGTAATACCTTATATTCATGCAGGAAGCCGCTTAGGTGTACTTGTGGCATTGAAGGGTACAGAAGGAAAAGATGTAGCCGAAGCTGGAAAAGATGTGGCTATGCAAATAGCAGCCATGAATCCAGTTGCAGTTGACAAAGATGATGTAGACTCAACTATCATTGAAAGAGAGCTCGAAATTGGAAGGGATCAAGCCCGTACAGAAGGCAAACCAGAACACATGCTGGATAAGATTGCTGAAGGGAAATTAAATAAATTTTATAAGGAAAATACCTTATTACAGCAAATGTTTGTTAAAGATAACTCGCTAACTATTGCTAAGTATTTGGATTCAGTAGTGAAGGGTATGACAGTAACAGCGTTCAAGCGTGTATCCGTAACCGATTAGTTAAAGTTAATGTCATATTTATAGTTAAAGAAAGTGCTTTCATAAAGGGAGCACTTTTTTTTTATGCTTGCACACCTGTTTTCAGCAATTGCAAAACCTAATTTGTCCCAGGTGTATGTATCATGTTCATTGATTTATTCAACCCACGTTGAGTTCGGATTCTATTTAGAATCTTCTGCTATATTATACAAACCTTTCAGGTTCAAAGACTAGAGGTTTCTTCAATGATACATCTAAAACTAGGCAGTCCATATCTCCCTTATTCCCCCGCATTCATTTATTTATCGTAAAAATGATTGCCTCTATTAACTGAGCAAACCCATCCCAAAAGGTTATTTTTATTTTATCAGGAGTATTACGCCCAAAGATATTTGAGTTACAATTCCAGTACAGGGTTTATTGTCAGCAGATTATTCTTTTACATCCACCTTTTTACCTGCTAGCTGGCCACACGCCGCATCTATATCTTTGCCCCTGCTTTTCCTTACATTTACAATTAGGCCCTTGTTTTCAAGATATTGCCCGAACTGTTCTATAGTGGATTCATCGGATTTGGAAAACGTAGCCTGGGCAATGGGATTATATTCAATGATATTGATTTTGCAGGGAATGGATTTGGCAAAATTGTACAATTCCTTAGCATCTTCAATAGTATCATTAAAATTCTTGAAAGTGATGTATTCCAAAGTAATCCTACTTTTTGTTTTTAGATAAAAATACATTAATGCTTCTTTTAATGATGCCAAAGTATTGGTTTCATTAATCGGCATGATCTGGTTTCTTTTTACATCATTAGCGGCATGCAGAGAAAGGGCAAGATTAAATTTTACTTCATCATCACCAAGTTTTTTTATCATTTTGGCTATCCCGGCTGTGGATACAGTAATCCGTTTAGATGACATCCCTAAACCTTCCGGCGAGGTAATGTACTCAATTGATTTCAAAACATGAGCATAATTTAATAAAGGCTCCCCCATACCCATATACACAATATTGGTTAATGGTGTACCATGTGATTCTTCTGCTTGCTGATTGATAAGAACAGCCTGGTCGTAAATTTCACCCGGATCAAGGTTTCTTTTTCTTTCCAGATATCCAGTAGCACAAAATGTACAACTAAGGGAGCAGCCGACCTGTGAAGAAATACAAGCAGTCATCCTGTTTCTTGCCGGGATTAACACACCTTCTACCTGATTGTGGTCATGCAGGGAGAACGTATATTTTACAGTCCTGTCTGAACTGACCTGGCGTTGGTCAAATGATATTTTATGAAAAACGTAATTATCCTTTAGCCAGTTTCTGGTTTTTATAGAAAGATTGGTCATTTCATCAAAGCTACCAGCTGACTTTTTCCAAATCCACTCATAGATCTGTTGAGCTCTGAAAGACTTTTCACCCACCGCCAATAAGGCAGCTTGAATTTCAGAAAGTGATAATTTACGTATATCTGATTTATTATTAATCTCAATCATTATAAATATATAAGTATTATGCTAATATTAATGCAAACATTTTTGATGGGCAAAAAATTTAGATCTTGAGCAATTCCTGGAGTTTTTTAGAATATTTTTCAGGGAATACAGAAATTTTTCGCTTGTCATAATTAAAACATAAAATTCCGGTTTTCCCACGAGCAACTTCTTTACCTGTTTCACTATTTTCTATAAGATATAAAATATCCATTGATTTACCGGAAAGATCTGCTATGGATACTTTTATAGTAAGCTGATCGCTTAAAAATGATTCCGATTTATAAACCACGGCAGCATCAGTCATGATTACCCCCTCTCCTTCCATCCCATCCTTTTCATTGGCAATCCCTAAAAACTGAAAAAACCGTACCCGTGCTTCATGGAATAAGGCCAATACGCGGTCGTTGCCCAGATGTGCGCCATAATTTAAATCGTATACTCTTACCTCAAGACTTGTTTGAAAAATGAATTTTTCAGGGAGATCTATTTTAATTCGTGCCATCAAAATTTTTGTCAAAGTTAGGGATTTACTGAAGATAATAAAACTGGTAAACAAGTAAGAATAGCTTAGTATTACAATTTGGCAATTTCTTTATTAAAAGGAATATTATTTCTTAAATAACAATAAAATCATAATTTTGAAGACTAATAATTAAATATATGGTTATTATTCTCCTTCTATCATTGCTGGTATTTTTTATCGCTTACAGGATATATGGCAGGTTCCTGGATCGAACTTTTGAAGTGGATGATAATAGGGCAACTCCAGGGCATACACAATTTGACGGAATTGATCATTCCCCTGCAAAAATTCCGGTCTTATTCGGTCATCATTTTTCTTCCATTGCCGGTGCCGGACCCGTGGTAGGACCAATCATTGCTGGAATAGCATTTGGCTGGCTACCTGCGTTGTTATGGATCGTTTTAGGTTCAATATTTGTTGGTGGCGTTCATGATTATACTTCTCTGATGGCATCTATCAGACATAAAGCACGCTCAGTTGCGGAAATTGCGCGACTGCACATGTCCCCATTTTCCTATAAGATGTTTCTTTTGTTTATATGGTTGGCCTTGGTATATATTCTCATTGTATTTGTGGACCTCACTACAGCTGGGTTTACGAGTTCACCGGAAGTGGCATCATCTTCCATACTGTTTATTTTACTTGCATTGGCTTTTGGTATTACCATAAATAAATTAAGGATCCCCCTGACTAGAGCTGCTTTAGTGTTTGTTCCATTAGTATTTGTAGGCATTTATATTGGGCATTTATTCCCGGCTTCTTTAGAGACACTTCCCATATTTATGAGTGAAAACGCTACACGAACATGGAGTGTAATTTTGATTTTCTACTGTTTGATTGCTTCAGTGTCCCCGGTATGGGCGTTGTTGCAACCCAGAGATTTTCTGTCCTCGTTCCTATTATATGGAACTGTGGTAGGGGCATTAATAGGAATCCTAATGGGAGGTTTTAATATCAATTACCCTGCTTTTATTTCCTGGACTTCCATAGACAAAGGCACATTGTTCCCCATATTGTTCATCACTATCGCCTGTGGGGCTTGCTCGGGTTTTCATTCGATTGTGGCATCAGGTACTACTTCCAAACAGCTCAATAAAGAATCTGATGCGCGGAAAATTGGTTATGGTGCTATGTTGATAGAAGGTGTAGTAGCAGTCATCTCATTATTGACGGTAGTCATGCTGGCCCAAAATATCTCCCTGATAAAGGAAAACCCTTTGACCGTATATGGTGCAGGTATGGGCAATTTTTTATCTGTATTGGGATTGCCATATGAAGCTGGTAGATCATTTGGCATACTTGCAGTGTCCACCTTTTTGTTGACCACTCTCGATACTTCGACCAGATTGGGGAGGTATGTTTTTGAAGAATTTTTTAAACTGAAATCTGCCAATGCCAGATATATTGCAACCTTGGCCACATTGGCTTTCCCCATTATTTTTACATTTGTGACTTTACATGATGCAAATGGAAATCCGATTCCAGCCTGGCAGGCTATCTGGCCACTATTTGGTGCAACTAATCAACTACTGGCCGCACTGGCACTATTGGTAGTATTTGTATGGATGAAAAAAACAGGAAAAAATATTCTCTTTGTTGCAGCTCCTATGGTATTTATGTTAGCAATGACTTTGTGGGCTCTATTTCAACTGACTTGGCAAGTCGGATTCACCACACTCGGATTAATAGCATTTTTCCTTTTGATCCTGGCGATCGCATTGGTAGTAGAGGCATTTCGATCGGTATTTTTTGTCAGGAAAAATACCTCAATGACAAACGCTTAGCAAAGGTTGATGAATTTTTTTAAAAAACCGTTATTTTCTGAGTACCCAATATTTGTAAAAATATAAATTTTTTGAATTTTTCTTTAATAAAATGATTGTCGCAAACACGATAATTATGTCTATAAATGATGTCCAATACTGAATAAAACAATGACCAATTCGGTAAATATACTTATATCATAATCTTAATTTTTTTTATTATAAATCATTATAGAAGCTATACGATAATAATATAATAGTTTAATTGATTTATATTTGGCAAAATGAGTACTAATTAAATTGATAACAAATCCATATCCATACATAATATTTATAATATTATAATTACCAATGCATGTCGATATTTCACAAAATCAACATTTTAAATTAGAACAATTTATTATTCATCATGTTCATTTTTATATGAGGCATAAAAAATCATGAATATCAAATACAAAAGTATTCTATTGATCGATGATGATGAAATTAACAATACCATCAATAAAATTATTATCAAGGGATCGGATTTTGCAGAAGAGACAGTGGCTATAACCAATCCATTGGAGGCTTTGCAGTATGTAAAACAAAATTGTATTGAAATGAAGGAATGTCCTCAAGTGGTATTTTTAGATATCAATATGCCAATTATGAATGGATTTGAGTTTTTGGAGGAATTGAATAAAATTTACAGGCATTTTTTGGAAAAAGTACCCGTGATCATGCTGAGTTCTTCAAAGAATGAGCAGGATCTTCAGATGGCAAACTCTTTTAACATAGCTGGATTTGTTCACAAACCCCTAACTCCTGAAAAATTGGATGAATTGGCTGCTAATCTCCCTAAAAAATTGTAACCATCATTATACTTACAAGTAGTATTTCCCCCATTTGGTATACCCTCTTAAGTTTGAAGTTCAAATATTTATCGTTATATTTGGTCTTTACAACAGGTATTATTCTAATTTAGAATAATTAATTTTTTTTCATTTTTATCCACTTTTCACACATAGAAGTGGTAAAAATCCTGACGATATAAAAAGTTTATAAATCATAATTCATCTTTTGTGAAATTCATTAATAATCTAAAAATTAGGGAAAAGCTGTCATTGCTTTTCCTTGTTTTATTATTACCACTTATATTTTTTGTCATCAATAGTGCTAAAGTAGAAATTGACGAACGCGTACAATTGATAGAAGCAGGTATTAATTTGGAAGAATCGGAATTGATTACCAACCTGGTGCATGAACTGCAAAAAGAACGAGGTTTATCAGCCGGATTTTTAGCCAGTGAGGGTACTAGTTTTAGCATTAGGCTTCAGGCGCAGCGTATTATAACTGATGAAATGATCAGAGCCTTACAGAATTACCTCGAAGATAAGCAAAGGGTAATCAATCAGGGTTATATACTTTCGGAACTATTAACTTATAGAAAACAAATCGACAACTTAACTATAGATAATCAGGAGTGGAATGAATATTACAATTTATTAAGAGATGTGTTTTTAAGAAGAATAAATAACAATGCAAACCGAATCAATGATCAGGAAGTAAGGCTTCAGCTTACCGCACATGCCAATCTGGCCAATGCGAAGCAATACATGGGGCAACTCAGAACCCATCTGAATATCATCCTTACGGAGAAATCCTTTGATTATCAACAGTTCAATCTTTTAGGAAGTTTGTACACACTTTATAGGATAAATCTACAGGATTTTACTTCGAGGGCCGCAGATAGTGTTTTGGCAAAATACAGGACAACACTTAATAATCAGGATTATCTGGAAGTCAATAATTTTATTTTCGAGTTGGAAAAAAGTCCGGATATGGATATTTCATCATACGATCCATTGACATGGTTTGCAAAATTTACAATTGCTATTGATGATTTAAGGGAAGTAGAAATCCTTTCTATTGAAACTCTGAAGAACCGTATGACATTCAAACTGGCTGAAAAACACATTACGTTAATAATTTATTTTAGTATTGTTTTAGTGGCATTGATCATTGCATTCTCATTGGCAGTATATATTATCAGGTATATTAATAATTCCATTTATATTTTAAAAAATGCTTCCGATCAATTAAGTTATGGGCTTGCCAATGTACAAGCTCCCATTTATTCAAAGGATGAATTGGGTGAACTGGCAGCTTCTTTCAGGAATATGTCGTCTAACAGTGAATCCCTTTCTTTTGTAGCAAAAGAAATCGGCCAGGGCAATTACGATATTAGTATTCCTAGTAAAGGGCCACAGGATATTTTAGGTAATGCACTGCAACAGATGAAAGCTAGTTTGAAAAGTCTTTCCGAGGAAAACGAGATCAGAAGTTGGCTTTTGAATGGAATTTCAAGATTGAATGACATCATGGGGGGGGTTAACAATATTCCCGAGGTCTCTCAAAAAATTATTGGTCACTTATGTGATTATACTTCGTCGGGAGTTGGTGCCATATTCATTGCTGATGAAAATCAGGTTTGCCATTTTACTGCTGGCTATGGTATTGATAATTCATCACTTCCTGCATTCACCTTTGCTCAAGGAAGGTCAGGGGAAACCATTTTGCAACGAAAAATTGTACACCTCAATGAAGTGCCCGGACACTCTTTCAAATTAGTTACCGGGCTTTCAGAAGAAAATTTATATCATATTGTAATGTGTCCAGTCTATTTTGAAGACTTTCCTATTGGATTAATTGAACTAGCATCCCCTAAACCCTATTCAGAACAAACCATTACGTTTTTGGAAGAGGCAGTCAATCGGATCGCCATCATGATCAATTCAATTCAAACCAGCCTTAGAACCCAGGAATTGCTTCACGAAACACAGAACCAGGCTGAGGAGCTAGAGACTCAGCAGGAAGAATTACGACAGATGAATGATGAACTGAAAAAGCAAAAAGATCAACTGCAGGTATCAGAAGAGGAATTAAAAGTAAGTCAGGAAGAATTGCAGGAAAAAAACAAGGAACTTGAAGAGCGGGCTATTGAATTGGAGGAGCAATATGATAAGATCAAAATGAAGAATGTCGAGCTAGAGGAGGTAAGACAGGCCATCGAGTTAAAAGTTATGCAAGTGGAATCTATTAGCAGATATAAAACAGAATTCCTGGCCAACATGTCCCATGAATTACGAACTCCGCTCAACAGCATCCTGATACTTTCAAAATTAATGATGGATGAAGTAGAGAAAGCAGGATTGAACAAACAGGCAGAACATGCCAAAGTTATCCATAGTTCAGGCAATGATTTACTTAAACTTATCAATGAAATACTGGATTTATCAAAAATTGAGTCTGGTCATATTCGATTAGAGATAAAGGATTTGCCTTTAAAACATCTTAATCTGGCAGATGAATTCAAACAAATTGCAAAGGAAAAGAGCATCGATTATAACGTTGATATTTCAGAAGACACACCGGAAATTATGGTGACCGATGAATTCCGCCTCAGACAGATTTTAAAAAATTTATTGTCAAATGCATTTAAGTTCACCCCCTCAAAAGGCAAAGTCTCATTAAAGATATTTCCATACAAGGGGAAAAAGAATTTTAATTCAGCAAACCTAAATGATTCCCAACAAATAATAGCTTTCTCTATCAGCGATAATGGTGAAGGAATACCAGCAGATAAACATCAACTCATCTTTGAAGCATTTCAACAAGCGGATAACTCTACCACTCGAAAATTTGGTGGAACAGGTTTAGGATTATCTATTTCCCGGGAATTGGCAATCCTTTTAGGAGGTGAGATACAATTGCAAAGTGAAGTCGGCAAAGGCAGTATATTCACACTGTATTTACCTGATAAAATAGAAAAAATTGCAGAAAAGACTAATAATAAATTTAGCATTTCCCTAAACCGGCAAGAAAGCATACCTTCGCAGGAATTGAATGTAACAAATCACATGGATGAAAAAGAGAAGGTAATATTGGTAGTAGATGATGACAGGGGGTTTAATAATATTGTAGCTGAGTTTGCAAGAAATAAAAAGTTTAAAGTTCTTCAGGCATATACAGGCAATGAGGCATTAAAAATGCTTAAAGACAAACCTGATGCTATCTTGTTGGACATTCACCTACCCGATATGAACGGCTTGGACATCCTGAAGATGATCCGTGAAAATAAAGGATTAAAAAACACCAAAGTGCATATCATGTCAGCCTACAACCAGGCAATGAACGATGGCGAAATTGAATTTGATGAATATCTTCCAAAACCAGTTACACTCGAACAAATCGGAAACGCTTTCAATAAACTTAGCCGTAGTCCAATCAAGAAAGTGCTTATTGTAGAAGACAACAAAACGGAAAATCATGCTATTAGCCAGTTGTTGGCGTCCGAACAAATTGAATCTGTGTCTGCTTTATCAGGAAATGAAGCCCTGGAAATATTAACGGATCGTGCAGATGAAATTGACGCCGTCATTCTCGACCTGATGTTACCTGATATGGATGGGTATCAGGTTATGGAGAAAATACGCGTGCTACAAGATCAGAAGGGCTTACCGATTATCATTTATAGTGGTAAAGATCTTAGTGAGCAGGAAGAAATTAAGATAAAGAAGTATGCAAATACGATCATTATTAAAAATGAATATTCCTACCTTCGTTTAATGGATGAAGTAAAACTATTTTTACTTCGGATGAATGAATTGTTGACAGAAAAAAAAGATGGTGCAAGGGAACTTCACATCGCTTCAAATATATTGAAAGGTAAAAAAGTGCTTTTGGTAGATGACGATATGAGAAATATTTATTCCTTATATAACGCTCTTGAGCAACAGGGTATGGAGGTAGTAGTAGCCCATGATGGTAAAGAGGCCCTGCAGAAACTGGAGGAGGAAATAAATGTAGATATCGTATTGATGGACATAATGATGCCCGAAATGGATGGTATTGAATGTACCCAAAAAATACGGTTGATAGAAGATTATAAAGATCTGCCGGTAATTGCCCTAACCGCCAAAGCGATGAAAGGGGATAAAGAAAAGTGCATACAGGCAGGGGCATCAGATTACCTGTCTAAACCAGTAGATATGGAAAGACTAATTTCTTTAATGAGGGTTTGGGTATATGATAGGAAATTCAAAAAATGAAATACATCTTGATGATCAAGAATTATCCAATTTATTTCATGAAATTGATCAGCAGTATGGATTCAACTTCACACATTATTCCAGGGCCTCTATTTCCCGCAGGGTAATACGATTCATGCATCTGAACTATATATTCACCTTGTCACAATTGAAGGATGCCTTGCTCAATGGTCAATCTCTTTTTGAATTTTTTATTGAAGAGGTCGTCGTAAACGTCACTGAAATGTTCCGAGACCCCTTCTTTTATAAGTCATTGCGTGAAAACGTTTTCCCATTCTTATCTACCTATCCACATATCAGAATCTGGGATGCTGGTTGTGCTACCGGTGAAGAATTATTATCTCTTGCCATCATGCTCGAGGAATCGAACCTTTTGAATAGAACCAGGATCTATGCAACTGATATTAGTCAGAAATCACTTAATAGAGCAAGATCAGGCATGGTGTCAATGTCTGAGATGCCCATGTATGAGAAAAACTATATTCTTGCAGGGGGACACCGAAAACTCAACAACTATTATTCCGTAAACACAATCAATAAAAGAAATGCAAGCTTTGATTTAAACCTTTTGAAAAATGTTGTGTTTTATCCACATAACTTAGCTTCCGATGCATCTTTTAATGAATTTCATTTAATCATATGCAGAAATGTATTGATCTATTTTGATAAGGTACTTCAGGAACATGTTTTGAAATTATTTTTTGAAAGTTTAGTCCCATTGGGTTTTCTTGGTTTGGGTAAAAAAGAAACCATTTATTTTTCGGAAAGTAAAAACAGTTTTAAAATTCTGGACAAGCAGGAAAAAATATACAGAAAAATGGTGGTTTAGGATTCTAAGATATGGGCCAAAAAGCACTACCATATGAGATAATTCTAATTGGAGCTTCAATGGGTGGTATAGATGCCGCTATACAAATTCTTAAACCGCTTTCATCATCTTTTCCTATTCCAATTCTTTTGATTCTTCACCGTTATAAATCACCACATAGTGGCCTTGTATCAATATTTCAAAGGGAACTAATCTTGCAAGTGAGGGAAATAGAAGAAAAGGATCAAATTCAGCAAGGAATGGTGTATATTGCACCAGCTGATTATCATGTATTAATAGAGCTTGATAAATCGTTTTCATTAGACGATTCCGAACCTGTCAATTTCAGCCGTCCTTCAATTGATATTTCATTTGAAAGTGCAGCGGAGGTTTTCGGTAAAAAAACAATTGGAATTGTGTTAACGGGTAATAATGCTGATGGCAGTAGTGGTTTGCAAAAAGTTTCCAGAAAAGGAGGATTGACCATTGTTCAAAATCCTGAGGAAGCAGAAGCCACCATAATGCCCTCAGCAGCTTTAAAAAAAGTTAGTAGTGCAAAAGCATTAAAACTTAAAGAAATTTCGATACTTTTACAATTAATTTAACCAAAAAATAATAATTTATTACATTTAATCATTTTTTATTGTAAATAGTGGTTATCAATTGTTCATCAAAATATTTTTTAAATGAACCCTGAAAATCCTTTCAATATCCTTATTGTCGATGACAAAGAAGAAAATATTTATGCTTTAAAAAGCCTTCTTGAAAATGACAACTATTCATTTCTAATGGCTTTATCAGGTGAAGAAGCACTACGTATCGCATTAAAAGAAGAAGTGGCATTGATTTTATTAGATGTACAAATGCCTGGTATGGATGGGTATGAAGTTGCTAATACATTGAAGAGCAACAGAAGGACCGAAAATATACCTATTATTTTTATCACTGCACTTGATCATGATGCGGATAACATACTCCGTGGATTTGATGTAGGGGCTCTGGACTACATTTGCAAACCAGTAAATTCGGTGCTTTTAAAGGCAAAAGTAAAA
Organism: Bacteroidota bacterium; assembly: GCA_023393375.1. Lineage (GTDB taxonomy): Bacteria > Bacteroidota > Bacteroidia > Cytophagales > Cyclobacteriaceae > JAEWLI01. The sequence continues at coordinate 28,402 of JAEWLI010000234.1, read as the reverse complement.
AATTTTGTTTCTTTGTTTAAAGCACAGTCTGAGTTGATCAATCTAAATACTGACCTAGAAGAAAAAGTCAGAGAAAGAACGCATGAATTAGAGAGACGGAACCAGGAATTGAAGAAAATAAACGACGTATTAGATAATTTTCTTCATGTATCTGCACATGATTTCCGTACTCCGCTTACCAATATCAACCTAATCGTGAGTCTTTTGAGGAAAGCCAGAAGCAAGAAAGAAAAAGATCTCTTGTACGACAGCCTCAATACATCCATTCATCGTATGGAGCTGACGTTGCGAGGTGTTATTGAAATGGTAGAAGTACAGGAAAATAAGCATAATCCTGCTAAAGAAGTCAATTTTACCCAACTACTTGAGCATTTCCACATCGAACATAAACGAATGATCGAGGATTCCAATGCTGAAATCATTAGTGACTTTGAAAATGCACCTTCAGCAAAATACATCACAGTTTATCTTGAAAGTATTTTCAGAAATATGCTGAGTAACGCTATCAAATACCGTTCACCCGATCGTCCTTTAAAAATTGAGATCAGTTCTCATCTTGAAAGCGATTATGTGGTAGTGTCTTTCAAAGATAACGGAATAGGTATGGACCTTACAAAAAACCGAAAAAATCTTTTCAAACCTTTTTCCAGATTTCATAAGCACATTGATGGAAAAGGTATCGGATTGCATATTGTGAAAAACATGGTAGAAATGAATGGTGGACATATTTTCGTTTCTAGTACACCTGACTATGGTACTACATTTTTTGTATATCTGAAACCATATAAAACACGAGCAATTGAAAACCAAGAAAAGGAACATACTGTGGCTGGATGATGATGAGGTTTTAAAATTAATAGCTGATCAATTACTTGCGCCTTATAATAACTTAATAAGCAAGTAATTGCTATTTTTCTGATGGGTATCAGGCATTAGCTTATCTTAAGGATTGTGATGAGATCAATGAATTCCCCGATCTGCTGCTAATCGATTTAAAAATGCCTGAGATGGATGGCATTGAATTTCTGAGCAGATACGCCTCATTATATGCAAAAAATTACACTCAAGCACAGGTATATGTACTTACTTCATCAGCTCGATCAGCTGATATCGATAAAACCACCGCATTTGATTTTATTAGCGACTATATTGTTAAGCCATTAACAGAAGAAAGATTAGCTGATTTGCTGAGGGGGTAACAACAACGCAACTCTAACCGACATTCTATCCCCAATACCTAAGTTTGCTTTTTTATCCCTGAATTCGTAGGTAATTTTTCAGTTTTTTCTCAGGCCATACCCTAAAAAATACTTTCACAAATACCCAATAATGCTGCCTAATCCATAATGTTAAGTATGTGTCAGCAATTGAGACATCAGTGTTAACCTTCCAGCGAAAAAACAAACGAACATTGCACCATAAACAAACAAATAAAAATTCTTATGAAAAATCTTATAAAAACAAACAAAAAGAGAAACACATTATGGTTAGCTGGTATTATTCTAGGCAGCTTCATGTTCATGCAATGTCAGCAGGAAGATAATGAAGTTCTTCCTCAAGATCATCACGATCATTCACAAGAGCATCCGAAGATCGTTTCTGTACCTACCAGGGATTTACCAGAAATGAATTTTCCTGATCCAGAAGAGGTAAACTCTCCAATTATTGATGACAAACATGTAAATGAGGCATTGCGGATCTTTCCGGAGTCAAACACAGCTAATGAGAATGCAAAAGCGCAAGCTTTTGATTTTGTGGATTTTGATGATCCACTTGCATTAAATTTGATTCCTGATCATGCGAAATATACTTTTGCTACTGCACCTTTTTACATTCAGAAGGTGGGAAGTGTCTGGTTTCATGTAAAGGAGAATAATGGTGGTGGTTACAATCCAAATTTCACAAGCAACTATGGCCATTATCATCTGGGCTATCAATATTTCTTGCCTATGTTTACCTGGGCTAATGGGCTCGTATGGAAATGGGTAAACGGACAGTATGTAATTGTACAGCCTCTCCTGGAACCCAGGACCTTATCCAGCCATTATGGTGATCAATGGATAAAAATATATGCTTATAACTATAATAGTAACGAAATCCCATTCGAATTTTGGGGAATCAAAGTTATCAATGGGCCAGTCCAGGTTTGGATGCAAAAGCTGGATGGAAGCTGGAGCAAATGGTCCAGTTTAGGAGAGGCTACCTGGTCATTCGACTATGCACGACACGTAAAACAGATCCTGATATCAGGAGTTGGTAGTGATTCATTTACCATCGATAACATAAAAGTAAAAAAGCCCTAATATGATAGGCTAATATTTTAAAATAAACACACCGTTCTGGTAACCTATCAGAACGGTGTTACTTTTTTTAAAGTGCGCAAAATCTCTTGGAAATTCCCACCTTAAAGATAGCAATACACTTAATTTCCGAAGCTTTTTGTAGCACAAAAAAAAAGCGGAATGAAACCCAAAATCAGGCTGCATTCCGCTAGGGTACCCAGGACCGGAATCGAACCGGTACGGCATTGCTACCACTGGTTTTTGAGACCAGCGCGTCTACCAGTTCCGCCACCTGGGCGTTCAGTAAACCACATCGACCAAAAATCTGGTCAACGGGCTGCAAACATATAAAAGGAATCATGAATTGTCAATGGATAGCATATAAAAAAGCCAAATTTTGTTATTAGCTCAGCTTGTTCAATTCCTTATTCAGAAATTCCATCAACTCCCGAATATATTCTTTGGTGAAGTTAAATTCAATACCTGCAGTTTCATAAATTTCAGGAATTGGTTTGGAATAACCCAATTGGAGGGCTTCTATATATTTACTAATAGCTTCAGTAGGGTTCTCCTTATAATTTTTCCACATGGCCAATGCACCCAATTGCGCGAATCCATATTCGATATAATAAAAGGGCACTTCGAATAAATGTAACTGTTTTTGCCATAATACTTTCCTGTAATCTTCTAATCCTGACCAGTCTGTAATCTGATCGCCATAATCATCAAGAAGGTTTTCCCAAAATCTATCCCTATCGGCAATTTGGTGTTCCGGGTTTTCATAAATCCAGTGTTGAAATTTATCAATGGTTGCTACCCAGGGAAGGGTGGCAATGATTTGTTCCAAATGATCCTTTTTGGCACGGTTCAGATCTTTTTCATTCTTAAAAAAAACACCCCAATGATCCATCGACAAAAGCTCCATCGACATCGATGCCAATTCTGCTACTTCCGACGGGATTTGACGGAACATATTCAGTTCCAGGTCACGCATCAGAAAGGAATGAATGGCATGTCCACCTTCATGGACCATGGTTACCAGATCATTCAGTGTAGCTGATGAGTTCATGAAAATGAATGGTGCACCAGATTCAGCCAATGGATAATTATATCCACCCGGTGCTTTTCCTTTTCGGGAATCCAAATCCATAAAACCCCGGGAGTGCATGTCCTTGAGACAATCTCCAAAAAATGAATCCAGGTGGTTAAAACAAGTGATGGTTTTTTCTATCAATTCGGCAGATGTTTTAAAAGGTTTTAAAGGAGGTTGACCAGTTGGGTCTACAGCAAGGTCCCATGGCCTTAGTGTGTCCACTCCCAAATTACTTTTTCTTTCTTTGGCCAGATTTTTTAACAATGGTACGGTTTCTTCCTTTACTGATTCATGAAAATTGAAACAATCTTGCGGTGTGTAATCCATCCTGCCCAAGGAAGCAAACATGTAGTCCCGATAATTATTAAAATCAGCATTTTGGGCAATCTGATGTCGATTGGCAATCAGCTGGTCAAATAATTCATGTAGCCGATCCTTTTCTGCCATCCTTCTTTTAGCCATTTTTTGAAAAATCTTTTCTCGTAGTTTTCGATCCTGCTCTTCCAGTAGAGCACCTGCCTGCTGCATGGTGAGTTCTTTATCCTGATAAGAAATGCTCATAGCCCCCGATATAGCAGCAAACTTCTGAGCAAGCACTTGTTCTTCTGCTTTTAAAGAAACATTTGCATCTCTAAAAATCTGGATGTCTTTCTTCATCAATTTGACTGATATATCATAAGCTTTTTCTTCACTTAATAAATAAATAAAATCTGATCCTACAGCTTTTTTATTTAATTGATCAGTAAAAGGGGACAGTTGGGGTTCTATTTCATTTACATAATAAGTATAAGCGTCCAACTTCTCTTGACTATTGGTATCACAGGTCATTTTGATATATCGCCATGCAGCATCTTCCTCTACAGCAGCTTCCAGTTCACTTCTATCAATAAACCATTTTTTGAGATCTTCGACAGAATTGATGTTTCTTTTTAAAAGGTTTTCATAAAAAGGGTTCAGATCTTTCCAGGTATTGATTACAAAAGTATTAGGCAAGAAATGTCTCTGGCTGATTTTTAGTTGATCTAATAAAGGCATAGAAAAATATTTAATATTAATTTTTATTGATGGTAAATTTAATACTGCTTTAAAGCAAAAACAAGATGAAGATTTTGATGTTCAAAGCTTTTGTGAATGTTGTGGTTTAATTTATAAATTTGTTGCTCATTGACGTGATCAAGATCAACATACGAAAACAAAAGAACCTATGTACAACTGGTTTGCTGAGTTGAGTCCTATATATCAGGCATTGTTGGCCACTTTGTTTACCTGGTTTGTTACGGCTTTAGGGGCAAGCGTAGTTTTCTTTTTCAAAAATTTCAGCCGAACGGTATTGGACTGGATGATGGGGTTTGCCGCAGGTGTGATGATTGCTGCAAGTTTTTGGTCTTTGTTGGCACCTGCCATCGAAATGGCCGAAATGGATGGAAATGGCCCATCATGGTTACCAGCCTTGGTGGGATTTATAAGTGGCGGTTTTTTCATTTGGATCATCAATAAAATTATTCCTCACATACATCCGGGTATAAAAAATCAAAAAGCTGAAGGATTGCCTTCTTCTTTAAAAAGAAGCATTTTATTGGTACTGGCAATTACTCTTCATAATATTCCAGAAGGTTTTGCTATTGGGGTGGCGTTTGGAGCAATTACCCAGGACCCCACTACTGCCACTCTTGGTGGCGCTATTGCTCTGGCGATAGGTATTGGATTGCAGAATTTTCCTGAAGGCGTTTCCGTATCTGTACCCTTGCGCCGTGAAGGAGTTTCTCCGGGCAGAAGTTTTTGGTATGGCCAGCTATCGGGAGCTGTAGAACCCCTTGCGGGGGTAATGGGAGCCGCAATGGTCTTGATGATCCGACCACTATTGCCTTATGCTTTATCTTTTGCCGCAGGTGCTATGATCTTTGTAGTAGTGGAAGAACTAATTCCAGCCTCACAAATGGAAAAGCATAAAAATGAAGCCACTATGGGTGCTATTATAGGGTTTGCAATTATGATGACATTAGATGTGGCTCTTAGTTAAAAATTAACCATTTAGCCTGTTTTTCCCTTTCTCAATTATAAGAATCAATAAGCCTAATTAAAGCGTAGGCATAACAATATGATTTGTTACTGGGTTTATTTGTAACACTAAATCATAAAGCATATGCGTCTTGTAGTTGGATTTGTGATTATTTTTTTTGTTTCTTCCTGCAAACAGGATTTATATCAAGCTACCACAGCAACAGATGTGAATTGGACTGAATTGAAGACTTACTCTTTCTTGAAAGGGGTTACATCTGAAAATTACAATCACGAAATAATTCAATACAGGGCCGTTCAGAAGGTGAGTGATGAACTCTCGAGAAGAGGATTTACCCTGGAAACTGAAAATCCGGATTTTTTGGTGCGTATTCATACACTTTTTGACCCTTTCCCCAATACTGCACCAAATTCTGCTCATGGATCAATGGATGAGGGATTTGGCTTAAGGTTTTATTTTAAAGGAGGCCAACCGGCAATAGTACTCCCTGGTGATGAAGGTGAGGCTTTGGATTATATGCCCGGAACTATGGCAGTGGAGTTAATTGACACCACTGACGGTTCGCAAATATGGAGAGGGTGGTCAACTGATCCTATTTCGCCTAGTGCCACTCCAGACGAACTGGATTTATACCTGGATCAATTATTCGCCAAGTTTCCAATCACGTCTGAATAGGTAATGTAATGAAAAAGCAGACTATTGAAACTAAAGTCACTATTTCCCATTCTGAAAAGGTGTGGTTCCCAAAATCAGGAATTACAAAAGGCGATATTATCAGCTATTATCGAGAGGTATCGGAATTTTTCATCAAATATTCTTGTGATCATCCGGTTACCTTGCAACGATTTCCCGATGGCATAAGCAGTAATTCCTTTTTCCAAAAGAATCTATCAAATTATTTCCCTGAGTGGATAGCTTCAACTAAAGTAGAAAAGAAAAATGGGGAAGTGGAAATGGCAATGATCAATGATGTAGAAACCCTGATTTATTTAACCAATCAAGGTACCATAGTATACCATTTGTGGCTAAGTGAATCGTCTAATAGTCATAACCCTGACCGTATGATCATTGATCTGGATCCGGAAAATGAAAATGATTTTGAAAAAGTAAGAAAAGCAGCTAAAAAAATCAGATCGATATACGAAAAGCTTGATCTACCATGTTTTTTGATGGTTACCGGCTCCAAAGGGATTCATATGGTCACTCCCTTATTGGGAAAAGATTCATTCGATGAAGTAAAGGAATTTGCAAAAAAACTATGTGATCATCTGACGCAGCAATGTCCGGAAGAAACAACTACCGAAATCAGAAAAGAAAATCGAAGAGGGCGAGTATTTCTGGATTATTTGCGCAATGCGTATGCACAAACGGGTGTAGCTCCATACTCAGTAAGGGCTTTTGAAAACGCTCCGGTTGCCATCCCATTATTTTGTGAAGAATTGGATGATAAAAAAATTCATGCGCAATACTTCACTATTAAAAATGTAGCAAAGCGTTTGGAAAAAATGGGGGATCCATGGGAACATTTCTATTCATCTAAAAAATCAATTGAAAACCTGGCGGATAAATTGTAAAATAAAGGCTTATGTGGACAGATATTATTTTCTCGATTGTACTCAGTTTAATCATCACCTTCGTTTTTGCGGTAGGCTTTAAAAACAAAGGCCCTTGGGGAGCCATATGGGCTTTTTTTCTGCTTATTTTTTTAGCCGTATGGGCTGGTAGCATTTGGGTAAATCCTGCAGGAGTGGAAGTATGGGGCTATCCGATTATTCCGGTTGCTATTATCGGGGTAGTATGCGCCCTGATCATCTCGGCTACCGCTCCACCCGACAGCAGAGAGACAATACGACATCATGAAGAATTGGGTACTAACCCGAAAAAAGGGCTTTCAATGAATTCATTCAGTGTATATTTTTGGTTGGTAATGGTTACTTTGGTGCTCATTATTGTATTTGGGTATTATGTGGGCATGCGATAATTTCATTGTCTCTGAAATAATTATTTTTTTATATAATTCATTAATACCCAATCACTTATATATACTGTGGAAAAAATGTTTATAAAGTATGATAATTATATATTAATTTTAGATAATATACTTCCAGTTAATTTGTGAAATTATGAACAATGAAGAAAAGGAACTCTTAAAAAGGAATATGCTTTTCTTTCAGCTAAAGCAAAAAAAAGATCTCGAATATGATCCGGTACTACTCGATCATAGTGAAAAAGTATTTGAAAAAATTGAAACCCTCATCTCAAAAGAAAAAATACGGGATATCATGAGTGTAGAAGCAATATATTGCTATTGCATGGAAAAAATGAAACATGAATCTGGAAATCTGAATGATTATACCCGGGAAATTGTAGATTTTATAAATTGATAAACCCTTCCTGCCGTCATCCTTTTTTGTATTTTTATACCTTTGCAATATTGAAATTATACCATGAAAAAGGTAAGTATGTGGAGTAGGAAAATCATCAAATTTTTCACACATGATTTGTGGAATTCCGAAGCCACTGAAAAAACCTTATTTAGAGGTGTATATTACAAATCACTCCGGATAATCTATCTAGCAGGCAAAGGATTTGTAAAAGACAATTGCATGTTAAAGGCTTCAGCCCTGACATATTTCTCTATCCTTTCTATTGTACCTGTGTTAGCTATGGCATTTGGTATTGCCCAAGGCTTTGGTTTTGGGACAGCTTGGATTGAATGGATAAGGGAAAATCTTGGGGCTCAACCGGAAGTTGTTGAGGCCATCATCGGTTTTGTAGAAAATCTATTGTCGAATGTCAATAGTGGCGTAATTGCTGGCACCGGCATGGTATTTCTGATTTGGACGGTTTTGCAATTAATGAACAATATTGAGGAATCGCTGAATTCAATTTTTGGCATCAATCGCCCCCGTACCTGGTTAAGGAAATTTACTGATTATCTCACCATAGTGATTTTTGCACCGGTCCTGATCTTCCTTTCTACAGGAATCACAGTATTTTTTACAAGGCAAATCGAAGCCTTGGTAGCCTTACTGGAAATAGAAAAATTTGTATTGCCTCTTGTGGGTTTTGCTGCACAGCTAATTCCTTATTTATTGATCTGGATGATGCTCACATTGGTTTATATGATCCTACCCAATTTAAAAGTCAAATTTTCATCGGCATTGGTGGCGGGCATATTTGCTGGAGCTCTCTATCAACTTACTCAATGGGTCTACATCAGCTTTCAAATCGGTGTGTCAAGGTATGGAACCATTTATAGCACTTTTGCTGCATTACCGTTATTCATGATTTGGCTACAGGTAAGTTGGTTTATTTTTTTATTTGGTGCAGAAATCGCTTCAGCTCATCAGAATCTGGAAAAATACATGTCGGAAAAAGAAAAGGTAATTCTTAGCTTTAAACAACGCAAATTGCTGTCATTATTGGTGCTGAAGGTGATTATCAGGCAATTCAAACAAGGGGAGCCTCCGCTTACTGTACAGGAAATATCTTCGTTAATCAATATTCCTGACAATTATGTTTCCCATATTCTCTATTCTTTGATGAAGGTGAAGTTGCTTTATGTCACACTCAATGAGAACCAAATTGAATCCTATCTGCCTTCTCAGGATATTGAGCGATACAATGTGAGTTTAGTGTATGAGTATCTTGAAAACGAAAATTACATAGAAAAATGGTTTTTAAACACGGACAATACCAATCAAATGCATGGGATAATGGCAGACCTTGACAAAACATTATCCGGTGCACCTGGCAATTTGAAGATAAAAGATATGTAAATAAATATTGTGTCGCTTCAACCGAACCCCCTATCCTCAATTTACAAAATAAATTATCACAGGGTTTTATAAAAAAATTAAACAATGTGTGATAACATGAGTAATATAAGTACACATGTTTTTAAATTCTTCAAGAGGAGGCATATGATCATTTCGTATTGATTTCCTAAAAACTTAAAGATAACAAATACGTTTTTTTTATTAGGATTAAACATTCCTGTTAAAAATATAGTTTGGAGGAAACCCATGATTACAAAACTACCACTAAGTACCATTATTAAGTAATAATTTTAGACTCTAAATATTTTGGAAGATGAAAATGTCTGGCTTGCTTTTAGGTATTATAATATTTACATCCTCAGGGTGTTTTAATTTTAAAGAATATGTGGTAGAAGCTGATTACAGCTACTATGGTAAGTTTAAAAAATATAAAACCTTCAATTTTCTCAATTATACCAATCCTGAAATAGATACTACATCTAAAAGCCAGGTAATTGAAAACGCAATCAAATCAAGGTTGGAATTACAGGGTTACAGGTTGACAGAAAAAGACCCTAATATAATTGTATCCTATAAACTGTTTTTTGACAATTTCAGGTTTCAGGGATATGATCAACCCGATATAGAAGAATGGGCTAAGAGAGAAAAGGAGGAAGAAGATTATAAACCTGTAAAATACGATTTAAAAGAAGGCACTCTTCTCGTGTTGTTGTGGGATAATCAGCGTGAAAAAGCAGTATGGCAAGGTTATGCTTCTGGATTATTCGGAAATCCTTATATTAGCAATGATGAAAGGCATCTGCGCAGGGCAGTCAGGTCAATTTTCGACAAATATCGTTTTTTTGCTGAAGGGTATACTGCAAATAATACGGAAGAGCTATAATTCAAATTAACATAAGTAGCTTTTACATACAGTGGTGATGATAACACAAGTCGCATCACCAATAGTTATTAATTGTTAAAATAGAATCACATTGTTGTTTTTACATTCTTCAATCATCGATTCCGGCCAAATATTTGTTTGTACTTCTCCTATATGGGCTTTACGTAAATAAAAAATGCATAATCTTGACTGACCTATACCACCACCAATGGTTTGTGGCAACTCATCATTCATCAAACTTTTATGAAAATCCAGCTTTAATTTATCTTCCATACCGCTCAATTCAAGCTGCAATTTTAACGCATCCTTATTCACTCGGATACCCATTGAAGATATTTCCACAGCACATTCAATGACAGGATGCCATAGGATCAAATCACCATTGAGTCCTTTGAAGCCATTGGGTGAGCTAGTGGTCCAGTCATCATAATCAGGTGCACGACCATCATGTGCCTGTCCATTCGACAATACACCCCCAATACCCATAATAAAAACAGCACCATGTTTTTTGGTAATTTCATATTCACGCTCTTTGGGTGTCTTATCGGGGTATAATTGTAATAATTCTTCAGCATGAATGAATTTAATGTCCGGGGGCAACAAAGGAAGAATTTCAGGATAATGCTGATATACCACAAATTCAGTCCTTTTGATAACCTCATAAATTTTCTTAACAATATATGTTAGGTATTCAATTGACCTTTGTTTGTCGTTCATTACGATTTCCCAGTCCCACTGGTCTACATATAATGAATGGATATTATCCATTTCTTCATCCGGTCTTATGGCATTCATATCAGTATAGATGCCATAACCCTCCTCAATATTTAAATTAGCCAATGCAGTCCGTTTCCATTTGGCAAGTGAATTCACCACTTCGGCTTCACGATTGCCCATATCTTTAATAGGAAAAGTGACTTTGCGTTCCACACCAGACAGGTCATCATTTATGCCCGTACCCTTTAATACAAACAATGGGGCAGTGATCCGGATCAATCGCAATTCGGAAGACAAATTTTGTTGAAAAGTGTCCTTTACCAATTTAATGGCAATTTCCGTTTGTTTTAAATCCAATATACTTTTATAGTTTTTTGGAAGAATGAGCCCCATACCAATAAATTATTAATTATTTAATAAACAATGAAGAATAATTTCGATTTCGTTACATCAAAATTCAGGAATTATTACAAATAATTTAAACACCAAACATACAAAAGATTGGCATAATTTGCATTTATTATGAAATAATTATGGGCAGGAAGTGTGAATAAACTTGATCTTTCTCTGAAATCAATTATTTTTTGAAGGTTTGAGAGATGAATCGTATTTTTTCATATTACCAAAGATAGCCGTAGCCCTTTTTATATGATCATCCTCATTCAGAGAAGATTCAATTTTACCGGTTAAATAATATCTTGCTGCAATTTCTTCAGACAGCACTTGCTTGATATCATTTTTATATACATCAAAGCGGGTTGATTTCACCTTTTTTAATTTGGCTTGAATGGATTCCAGCTCAGCAGTAATATCAGGATATAGTTGTTCGCTTTTTGATACATTGGTAAAGTATGCCAATGACTTTTCCATATCTGTGGTGTACTTAAAATTTTGACTATCAATCCATTGGATGAAATTTTCATACTCCAAGTCATCCACTACAAATTGTTTCGGGTTGATGAATTTTGAGGAGTGGTTAAAATAATAAGCAGAAGCGTAATCGAAAATTAAACCCTTTGACTCAAGTTCTTTCACAAGATCACTCTTTTTTGTTTTATCCAAAATGAAATCAGGAATAATACCAGTTCCATTTTTCATTTCTCTTTTATTTTTTGTATAGAATGTATGGTCATCTTCCTTGTTATTTTTCAGGTGGGCATATTCTGTAGATTGAATATACCTGCCACTAGGAATGTAAAATTTGGCAGTAGTAATTTTTAATTTGGTATCTTTACTCACGGGGACTGTTGCTTGTACCAAGCCCTTACCAAAGGTTTTTTGACCAACCAAAACACCTCGATCATAATCTTGCATCACTCCAGCTACAATTTCAGCTGCCGAAGCACTGTTTTCATTGGTAAGAACAATAAGAGGGGAAACGGTATCTACCGGATGGTTATAGGTTCGGTAGGTTTTATTCCATCTTGATGATTTACCTTTGATATTTAGTACCACCTGACCTTTGGGTAAAAATACATTTGATACCCCTACTGCTTCATTTAACAAACCACCTGGATTATCCCTTAAATCAAGAATGAACTTCTTTACCTTTTTTGATTTTAATTCTAAAACTGCATGACGAACCTCCTCAGCTGCTCCAGCTGTAAATTCTACCAGTTTGATATATCCTATTTCATCAGTAATTTTCCCATAGTAGGAAACATTTCTGGTTTTAATTTTTTCAACTTTTAATATTTTATCAAAATATTCCTGCTCACCATACCTTTTGATTTTTAATACTATCTCCTCCTTATCGGGATTTTTGATCAAACGGCTAATATCAGCTTGTGCAGTTACTACTTCTCCATTGATTTCAATGATTTCATCACCCCTGCGCAACCCATTGTTATAAGCGGAATGCCCTTCAATAGGACTGAGTATAACATTTCGGCCATTGATCACCCCAATAGTGGCTCCGATTCCCCGGGTTTCTCCAGTGGTGATGGCATTAAAGTCTTCGATTTTTTCTTGTGGAATATAGCTTGTATATGGATCCAGGGATTTAAGCATTGATTTAATGCTTGCTTCAATCAGGGAGTTCGGATCTATATCGGCTACATATATAGAATTAACCTCCCTGAAAATACTACCAAATAATTCGAGACTCTTATCTACATCCTGATCACGCTCAGCTGGTAAAGTAAACGATATAATTGTAACTAGAATGAGTATTGAAATACCTGCTTTTCCCCAAACCCTTTTCACCATTTTTCCCCTGTTAATATTGATTAGAAATTATGGTATAAAGTACCGAAAAATATGGGAATTATGACGGCTTTAAATGGTTGCACACCTTACATGAGTACGGTATGAATGGAATTGGGTATTTTTTACACAACTTTGATCAGATAATAGTTCTTTTTGCCCTTCTGGACCAATAAATACTTGTCTTTCAATAGATTATATTCTATTTGTTCATCGGCCGATCCTATTTTATTCTTGTTAATACTTACACCTCCGCCCGAAATCATACGTCTGGCTTCACCTTTTGAAGAAAAGATTACACCATTTGTTTTTTCTGACAAGAGGTCTGTTACATTCGTAGTGTTTTTATAAATTTCTTTTGTAATCTCAGCCATAGGAACGCCCTCGAAAACCGATAGCAAAGTTTTTTCCGGGAGTGATATAAGATCCTCAGTGGTAGACTTACCAAAAAGCAACTCAGTGGCTTTTTTGGCGGTCACATATTCTTCTTCAGAATGTACCCGAATGGTAATTTCTTTTGCCAATGCTTTCTGAAGTGCACGCATGTTTGGTGCTGCTGCGTGCTCTTTTTCTATATTTTCAATTTCATCTTTTGTCAATAACGTAAACACCCTGATTAATTTAGGCGCGTCCTCATCGGATACATTTAGCCAAAACTGGTAAAATTTATAGGGAGAAGTCAATTCCGGATCCAACCATACATTTCCACCTTCAGATTTTCCAAATTTTGTACCGTCGGATTTAGTGACGAGCGGGGTTGTTAAGGCAAAGGCATCACCACCATCTTTCCTTCGGATAAATTCTGTCCCGGTAGTGATATTTCCCCATTGATCAGACCCGCCCATTTGCAGCTTCACATTTTTAGTGGTAAACAAGTGGAAAAAATCGTAACCTTGAAGTAACTGATAGCTGAATTCAGTAAATGAAATACCACTTTCGAGGCGATTTTTCACCGAATCTTTACTCATCATATAATTTACGGTGATATGTTTTCCGGCATCCCTTAAAAACTGAAGAAACCCGATATTTTTAAACCAGTCATAGTTATTCACAATCTCAGCAGAGTTCTCGCCGCAGTCGAAGTCCAAAAATTGAGACAACTGACGTTTTATGGCTTCCTGATTTCTCTTAAGGGTATCTTCGTCCAAGAGTTTTCGTTCCTCTGATTTACCTGAAGGATCCCCAATCATACCTGTAGCTCCTCCAACCAATGCGACAGGTTTATGACCTGCCAATTGGAAATGTTTTAATAACATGATGGTGGCCAGATTGCCAATATGTAAAGAAATTGCTGACGGATCAAAACCTATATAGGCTAGTGTCATTTCTTTTTTTAATTGTTCCTCTGTACCAGGAGTCATATCATGTACCATGCCCCTCCATCTAAGTTCTCCAATAAAATCTGTCATCATGTTAATTAAAATCCTATTTATGAATGCAGTAAATAAAATAAGCCGCAAATATATGCATTATCATCCATTGATAACGCTTCATCTTGACGCCCATTAAGATTTTTTTACAGTATATAAAATTTCAGTCAGCCCCTTATCTTCAAACTTTGAATATATAGGGTTCCATTAATAATTTTCCGAGCCACTCGATTCCCCATATTGTTTTTTTATTCAGAGGTGCTGCAAAACTTAAGCGTATGAAATTGCGGTAATTCCCTTGTTTAGAAAAAAGTTGGCCTGGTGCAATAGATATACCTGATTCAAGTGCTTTGCTGTATAATTGATAAGCATCAATATTTTTGTCTAATTCAAGCCAAAGCACAAATCCACCTTTAGGCCGACTGATCCTAATGTCGGATGGGAAATGATCAGTGATCACCTTAAGATAGCGAAAATAATTGAGGTATAATTCTTTTCTAAGTCTTTTCATATGAAGTTCGCATCTCCCCTTTTCCAGAAAGTGTGCCATTCCTTCTTGTGCAGCTGTATTGGTAGAAATAGTGTGCACTAACTTTTGTTCGATCACCTGATTTTTCCACCTTCCTGGAATGATCCAACCTATTCGTGCACCAGGTGCCAGACTTTTTGACAATGAACTACAATACATCACATTACCTGTAGTGTCAAAGGATTTGCATGTTCGTGGCCGGGCTGAGCCAAAATATAGTTCACCATAAATATCATCTTCAATTAATGCCACTTCCCTTTTATTCAGCATTTTCACCAGTTCTTTTTTTTGTGTATCAGACATTAGGCTACCAAGAGGATTATTAAAATTCGATACAAAAAGACAAGCTTTTATTTCAGGATAGGCATCAAGCGTTTTCTCTAAAGAAGGAATATCAATACCTGTTTCAGCATCAGTTTTTACCTCAATTGCTGTTAACCCTAAACTTTCCAAGGCCATAAAAATGCCGAAATAAGTGGGACTTTGTATGGCAACGGCATCTCCAGGTTGTGTTATAGTTTGAAGGCACATAATGATCGCTTCCATACACCCGGCAGTCACCACTATATCGTCGGGCTGATATATTCCACCCCAATTAAAAGCAAGTTTAGCAATTTGTGTCCTAAGCCGTTTAATACCTTGTATTTCAGCATATCGTGTACAGTTATGGTGTGAAATAGCATATTTCATGCTTTTGTTTAATTTCGCAACCGGAAGGTAAGCCGGATCGGGTGCTGCCAAAGACAACCACACCAAGTCTTCCTTATCAAGTGACTTGTACACTTCTGCCAGTAACTGCAAGAGGGGCTGGTCCTTTCTTAAGGGAATCTCCGGTATTCTTGTAGAAGGTGTTTTGATAGTCATTGAAGGATTGTATCTGACATAATATCCCGATTTTGGCCGGGCTTCAATTAATCCTTTACTCTCAAGGTAATAATATGCCTGAAATGCGGTGCTCATACTCACATTTTGATCCTTGCTCAACTGTCTGACAGATGGAAGTTTATCACCCGCAAGCAAAGCTTTTTTCTCAATCATTTGCTCAAACCGGTTTGCTATACGATGATATAAAAATTCATGGTTCATAAAATCTGATATGGTAATAAATACTAAATCTGAATCTGTTTTGATATACAATTTTAACAGAAATTTGCATCAGAACATTCATAACAAAATAATATTTTATAAAATGAATACTACACTTGGATTATCTGTTGAAAAAACCAAATTATCGAAGATTAATGAAGTAGAATGGGAAAACCTATCTTTTGGTACTATTCCTACCGATCATATGTTTATTTGTAACTATAAACAAGGCAATTGGCAGGATCCGAAAATAGTACCATTTCAGCCTATTTCATTGAGCCCTTTTGCTCATTGTTTTCATTATGGTCAAACGATATTTGAAGGATTAAAAGCCTTTAGAAGGGAAGATGGTGATATTACGGTATTCCGTCCGGGAGCGAATTATAAAAGAATGGCCATATCAGCTGAAAGAATGTGTATGCCCGTGATTCCAAGAGATATTTATTTTGAAGGTATGCATTCCTTGCTGGAACTTGACGAAAAATGGCTCCCCCTAAAAGAAGATGTGTCCCTGTACATCAGGCCATTTATGATAGCAACGGAACCAAAGATGGGCGTAAAAGTATCCGATCAATATTCATTTATGATTGTAGCGTCTCCATCAGGAAAATATTTTAGTTCTCCTTTACGGTTAAAAGTTGAAACCGAATTTGTACGCACGGCTGAAGGGGGAGTAGGTTATGCTAAATGTGGTGGTAATTATGGTGCGTCCTATTATCCTGCACAGCAAGCACGGGATGCTGGTTTTGATCAGGTAATTTGGACAGATTGCAAAAATCACGAATATATTGAAGAATCTGGTGTGATGAATATTATGATGGTAGTGGATGACGAACTGCTTACACCAGCACTTTCTACCTCAATTCTGGCTGGTATTACCCGGGAATCAATGTTATTGTTGGGCAAAGAATACGGGTTAAACCCTGTGGAACGAAAAATCAGTGTAAAACAACTTCGAACTTGGTTGGCAGAAGGAAAGGTGAAAGAAGCATTTGGTGCAGGCACTGCTGCTGTAATTTCACCCATTAAGGAAATTGCGATCGGTGAGGAGTTGTTTTCTGTCCCTATTCAAAACAATTCATTTATGACTTGGGCCAAACAGATGCTGAATGAAATTAAAAGAGGAACAAGAGAAGATATTTATAACTGGAACTATGTGATCCGGTTGTAATCAGTATTTTAAAAGATCACCTGCGGTTACGGTGAAAAAATCGGGGTGACTTTATTTGTTTACCGGATGGAATTATACTAATCTCGTAATTGTTCTAATACGGTTAATCTTTTATAGTATGCCATCACAGAATTACCATAAATTTAAAGAAAAACTCGATGACCATCACACATGGCCTTCTTTATATATGTTCAAATTTATTGTGCCTGTAGATAAGGTGAATGAGATTCATCAATTATTTCCGAAGGCAGATATCCAATCACGTTATTCCCGTAATAAAAAGTATATCGGGATAACCGCTCAACTTGTAATGGATTCAAGTGAAGCAGTGATGCAGATCTATGAAAAAGTCCATCGGGTAGATGGTGTAATCGCACTTTAGCCGAACTTCACGAATTAACTTTTTTTAGTTTGGATGAAATCATAATTTTGAAGCAAACTTCAATGTGATACCATGCAAAAATTAATTTTATTGATAGCTGTTATTTTTGGCGCGTTTGCGGTGGGTTTAGGTGCTTTCGGTGCGCATATGTTAAAACCGCTCCTTGAACAATTTGGCAGAACAGGAACCTTTGAAACAGCAGTAAAATATCATTTTTATCATACCCTACTCCTTTTGATAATTGGTGCAATAATGGGCACTTGGCACCATAAATTATTCATGTATTCGGCCTACAGTTTAATAGGGGGGATTATCTTGTTTAGTGGATCATTATATATAATGTCATTCTTCAATTATACTAAATTGGGCATGATTACCCCCTTGGGAGGATTATTATTTATAGCTGGATGGATCATGCTTGGATTAGGCATATATAAATCATTGTAACCAAATCAGTATTTTTTTAATGCTCATCAATCTCTACCCGGCAAAATATTTACTACCACATTAATGCGGGTTTGTGGATTTGCTGTATTGGAAATGATTGTCACCACCTTATTTTGTTTCCCCGATCTTCCGGAACTGTCGAATTCTACAGTTATTTGACCTGATTCACCAGGTTTTACCGGTTCTTTTGTCCATTTTGTAGCCGTACAGCCACAAGTAGCAAGCACATTAGAAATTATCAATGGTTGGTTGCCTGAATTTTTAAACTTGAATGTATGCGTAACTTTATCTCCCTGAGATACATCTCCAAAATTGTGGGTAGTGTTTTCAAAGGTAATTTTAGCACCCTCATTTTGAGCCTCAGTAAGTGACTCATCGTAGGAAAAACTTAATATCCAGATCCCTAAGAAGATTTTATAGAATAATATCATAAATATGCATTTATAATGCTAACATTCATCTTTGAAAAATGTTGCAAGGAAGTTAACGAGATATAATTGGTGTATCGATCTGGTTACTGCTGTGTACAACCAGCGTTGGAGTTCCTGATTGACTTTGTCCAATGTTAAAAAACCATGATCGATAAAAACACAGTCCCATTGCCCCCCTTGTGATTTGTGCCCGGTAAGTGCATAGGCATATTTTATTTGAAGGGCATTCCAAAAAGGATCAGCCAGTACTGCTTTATTTCTTTCCTTGGCAGAAGTGATGTGCTGGTAATCTTTATTGATTTCCCAATATAATTTTCTGCTATCTTCCAACGGGAGCGAAGGCATCTGGGAATGAAGTGTGTCCAACATTATTTTTGCTTCAAAAGGTTCTTCATCAGGAAAATCAAGAAGTTGTAAAAATACTGTAGCAAATCTAAAACCATAAGTTGCTTCAAACCGAACAATTTTTCTTACTTCAGCAAAATCCCCATTTGCCAGAAACCCAGACCTTGATGTTTTATCTAAATAAAAATAGTTATTCCGTGCAATCATGATTATATCCCCTACCTCGATCTCCTCTTCATAAAAGTGGATGACTTTACGGATATATTCATTATATTTTACTGCTTGTCGATTAGAACGGCAAACGATAATTGTATTTTCCAGGCCATACTTATCATAGGCATGGCGGAGATGTTCTTCAAAATTATCACTGGTTATTCTAAATACATCTTCATACCCATTAATTGAAAATCTAATTTCTCTTTTTCCCCGGGCAATCAGATCTCTTATAGTCGTTGCATTTTGAAGGATCCCCGAGGTGGCGAGTTGCCTTACTACTTCGGTGAGCTCAACTTCATGCACATGAAGATCAAAACATCTTTCAAGATAGCTACAGTCAAGTGCAGGACTTCTCCTTTGACCTACCGGAGGCAGCTGCGCATGATCGCCCATTATGATCAGCTTATTTGTTTCATGCTCAAACACAAAATCAATCAAATCCTGCAAGAGGCCATTACAACCATTTTCCCTCTCATCGCTGATCATGGAAGCTTCATCTACTATAAAAATGGTGTTTTTATTAAAATTTTTCTGTCGCTTGAATTTATACCCACCTTTATCAGGATCAGGAACTGCTTTATATACTTTTTTATGAATCGTAAAAGCCATCCGTTGAGTGTATTGGGAAATGATTTTTGCTGCTCTTCCTGTAGGAGCCAACAATACAAACCTATAGTTGAGGGAAGGCAGGGCTTTTAGAATTGCAGCAATCGTGGAAGTTTTGCCCGTACCTGCATATCCCTTGATCAGCAGCACAGATCTTTTCTGAAAAGTGGCAAGAAAAGAGTCGGCCACATCAAATAGTTTTTCTTGTCCGGCAGTTGGAGGATGATAAAACTTTCTGCTGATTATGTTAGAAATTTTGGTCAATGTCTATGGGTTTCTTTACCAAATATAATAAACCTAAAGTCATCTTCATGACTTTTATTTAAATTTTGGATTTGATTTATGAAAATTATAGATTTACCACAGGAATGATTTATGAATAAAAGTAAAGAAGATATCGTCCGGTTTTTCGGAGACAAGCTGAGGGTGCGGGTTAATGGCATATTGATCGAGGATGATAAGATTCTACTTATAAAACACAGATCACTTGGATTGTCCGGCGTTTTTTGGTCTACTCCAGGTGGAGGCATGGAATATGGTTCCTCAGCCGAAGACAATCTAAAAAGGGAATTTTTAGAAGAAACCGGGTTGGAAGTAAAAGTAGGTGATTTTTTGTTTGTACATGAATATTTAGATGTACCTTTACATGCTGTTGAGCTTTTTTTTACCGTTTTTAGAATAGCAGGTAGTGTTAGTATGGGATTAGATCCTGAAATACCAATCGATAACCAGATAATTTCTGATATTCGATTTTTTAGTATACAGGACATTAAAAAAATGCCAAAAACTGATCGACATCAGATATTTGAACACTGTACCGATTTGAGTGAATTATTAGCTCTTAGAGGATATTTCAAATAAAATAACGAATAAAGATGATAAAACAATAATTTCACAATATCAGTAATAATATTATTTTTGCATAACATAAAACATTAGTTAAAGATGAACTTGACAAGAATATTATCAATTGTATTTTTGGTTATAGCCTTAGGCTTGGGTTACTTCCTCTTCAGCAGGATCGATTCCAGAATTGAAGAAGATAAAAGAATTGCCCGTATAGAAAAGCAGGTTATTGAAAAACTAAAAATGATTCGTGAAGCCCAAAAAACCTATCAGGCAATTCATGGCAGATATGCCAGCGACTGGGAAAACCTGATTGATTTTGTGGATACCGGTAGAATATTTATCGTGGAAATAAAAGAAGAAATTCATACATTATCTTACGGCCGTGATTCAGTAAGTATTTTGCGTGATACGTTAGGATCAGTATTGGTAAAAGATTCAATATTCTCTAAATATCCAAATTTTAATGTTGAAAGGCTACCATATATACCTGGATCTGATAAAAAGTTTGAAATATATGCTGATGAAATCGATCGTGCAGGTGTACAGGTTGATGTAGTGGAAGTCAGGGATGTAGATCCAGTGAATCCCGCAAGGAATGAAAAGAATGAAGCTTTTAACCAAAAACCGTTGAGATTTGGTTCCAGAACCGAAGTATCAACATCTGGAAATTGGGAATAATTTGACTATAGGAAATAAATATAATTTAGTTTCCCGGGTAAAAGACAGGAGTCACTTCAACATCGACGACCTTGAGCATTATTCGTTGTTGTTACAATTAGGATCTGATAATCTCCAGGTATGTGTTACCGATGCAAGAAATGATACCTGCCTTTTACTTGAGGATTATGAAATACACCACCATAATACATTTTTTGATACCTTAGATTGTGTAAAACAAATCTTTGATGACCATCATTTTTTATTAGCAAATTTTTGGGATTCAGTTACTGTATCTTTAAAAACTGAAAAGTACACTTGGGTACCTGAAGTATATTTTTCGGAGAATCAGCTTTTTGACTATCTAAAATTTAATACAGAGCTCACACCTTTTGAGGAAAAGTATTGTTACAACTTAATAGCTGAAGTGGACGCGGTATCAGTTTTTGCCGTAAATAAGCTTCTGGTCGAGTATCTGGATTCTATCTACATAAATGTAGCTTATAAACTGATCCATCAAAGTCAGGCAGTGATCAAATCATTGATCAATAGCAGGGATTTAAGACCATATCGTCAGATCTATATCAATTATGAATTTAATAGATTGCAAATCATTGTTTTGGATGATCAAAAGCTGATATATTATAATCAATTTAATGTTCGGGACCAACAGGAATTTGTGCGGTATATCCTGATGGTTGCACATTCACTCGAAGTGGATTTGAAACAGCATGGTATTGTGGTTTGGAGTTATACTCTTAACCAATCTCCTTATTTTCAGGAGCTAAACAAGTTCGTAAAAAATTTACAGTTTGGGCAAGGGCCTACTTTTTTAAAAAGAAGTTATGATTTTGATGATTTGCAGGAGTACCAATACATGGATGTGTATGGGATTTATCTGTGTGCTTAAATACAATGAAAAAAACAGCTCTTTTTCCTGGTTCATTTGACCCCTTCACTAAAGGACATGAGGATATTGTTTTGCGGGGACTGAAGTTGTTCGATGAAATTATTATTGCTATCGGCAACAATTCGCAGAAAAAAAGATATTTCGATCTTCCCTTAATGGTAGAGAAGATCAAAACAACTTTTGAAAATTTCGGAAATATTCAAGTGATTGTATATGACGAATTGACCGCTGAACTAGCCAAAAAGTATAAAGCAACCTTTATCTTGAGAGGATTGAGGAATACTACTGATTTTGAATATGAAAATAGTATTGCTCAGGTGAATAAATACCTCTACGGTGATTTAGAATCGGTATTTCTGATCACCTCTCCACAATATGCAGCCATAAGCTCCTCTATTATACGGGAAGTGCATCGATACAATGGCAATGTTTCTGACTTTCTGCCCTATCAACTGTGATGGTGTGCGGAATTTTATAATGTTTATTCATCTAAAGCTGCTTTTTCCTGCATGTTGTAATACTCTCTGAAGACATGCCGAATAGAAGCATATGAGTTATAAAGTGCCACCTTTGCTTCCCGGGGGCGCATCCATCTTACATCAACGATATCTTCTTCAACCTGGGGGGCCATCATACTGTCATCTATGCAGGTCATCACATACCAACTGGTTTTTTTCATTATCCTCTTATTGTTGCGAATATAGGTATGCCATGTAGAGCAAATTTTTTCACCAGTTTCTACTGTAATATTGCATTCTTCCTCCACTTCCCGTTTAGCACCAGCTAACGATTTTTCCCCTTTTGCCAGCTTTCCTTTAGGCAAATCCCATTTATTAAATCTTGATATCATGAGAAATTTTCCATCACTAACTACCAACCCCCCACCTGCTTTCACAGTGGTAAAGCTTTTTTTCAAAAAATGCTTGGCAGATTTTTGATCGTTTACAGCAAAAGTAACCGAATCAATTTTTTTGGGATTTTTCTCAGAAATATATTCTACTATGGTATTAATTTGTTCCAGGGATGTATTTAAAACCAATATATCTTCCCGTAGATCGCTAAGAACTATTTTATCAGTAAATCCATTGAGTACCATATCATAATTTTTGGTATCATCAAGATCTGTCATTCTTATAATATTTACTGATTTTTCTTTAACAAACAGCTTCATTAGTTTATATATTTGCTCTGAAATTGTTAACCTTCTATAAGTACGATAGTTGATAAAGTTGTAGATGGTTTTTTTAAATCATTTTTTCAAAGATATAAAGTTTTTATTGATATATAATTATTCACCTCCAGTGCTATGAGCTACCAGTTAATAAATAATGATGTTGCACGGCATATATCTGCCACATTAATGGACATTGAAGCTATTAAAATAAATACTGAAAAACCCTATACCTGGGTTTCCGGATGGAAATCACCAATTTATTGTGACAACCGGCTTACGCTTTCGTATCCAGAAATCCGTTCAATTATTAAAAATAAACTGACTGCAGCCATTGTAAATAATTTTCCGGAAGTGTCAGCTATAGCAGGTGTAGCTACAGCTGGTATACCACAGGGCGTTTTAATCGCCGATAATATGAACTTGCCTTTTGGTTATGTCAGATCATCCCCAAAAGGTCATGGCTTGGAGAATCTTATTGAAGGAAATTTGATTTCCGGACAAAAAGTAGTGGTGGTAGAAGATTTAATTTCTACCGGATCCAGTTCTTTGAACGCAGTAAAAGCTTTGAAGTCGGCTGGAATGGACGTGGTGGGTATGGTCGCAATTTTTACTTATGGTTTTAAAGCCGCTAGTGATCAGTTTGAAAATGAGAATATCCCATTATGGGTTTTGAGCGATTACGGGATCATGATTGAAGAAGCTCTGAAAAAAAATTATATTCAATCTTCTGAGGTAGAATTATTAAAATCATGGCGGGTTGATCCTGAAAACTGGACTGGAAAATAAATCCTATCAATAACCTTCCAAACCAAGTCCGAATAAGGCATAATCATACTTAACAGGATCCGAAGCATCAAAAGATCTTAGTTGTGTTGTTAGCTCAATCGCTGCCATCCAATCGGTTTGTGGTCGGGTGATCAAACCCAACTTTCTACTTACCCTGTTTACATGCACATCGCAAGGACAAATAAGCTGGGAGGCAGATATTTTTTTCCAAATCCCAAAATCCACACCTCTCCTATCGTTGCGAACCATCCATCTCAGAAACATATTGATTCTTTTACATGTTGATTTTTTCTGAGGATTTGAAATGTGTTTGCAAGTCCTTAAGGGATAAAATTCATCTTCGAAAAAAAAATGATAAAATCCGGAAAGTGATGAAAAAGCTTCAAATTTAAGAACATCATTTAGAAAGGCCTCTTCCAATGATTGGGATTGACTATAAAATTTATTGAAAAAATGGATGAAGTATAAGGTGTCTTCGCCATTAAATGTGCGGTGTTTGAAATTCGCAAATGGCAAAAGATCTTTTTGTTGATGATGAAGCACAAAGTCATAAGGGGAAAAATCCATCATCCTGAACAATTCAGTTGATTTATTGATAATGGTTTTTCGTTGTCCCCACGAAAGAATGGCTGTCCAAAAAGCAGCAATTTCAATGTCCTGTTTTTTAGTAAAGAGATGGGGAATACTTATTGGATCATCCTTGATAAACCCAGGTTGATTATATTGTTCGTATTTCTCATCCAAAAGAGCTTTCAGCTCCTCGTTGCTCATCTTGGAATATATGAAATTTCTACCGGAAACCTTGGATCGATAGCCCCTAAATGCTCGTAGGCAATTTTCGAAATCCTTATTTTAATCTTTTCAGTATCTCCAGTTTCAGGTAATTTACCAATTACCCTTACGAATACACTCAGATCATTCATTTCATTCTTTACTTGAAGTATTGACCCCACGGGAGCAGTTTTATGTAAGGCAAGATATTTTTTCGTATCATCAGATCCTACAATCAATTCTGCGAGTCCTGTTTCAAACACTTTCTCAATTTTTACGTCTGATGATGTATTTTTATTTTTCAGGTACTCATTGTCTTCTATCTTGTGCTTTTTAATATTTTCAGAAACTACAGGATCTGTAGAAGCAGTTATATTTTCATTATTTGATGGTAATGGTTTATTTTTAACTTGCTCATTAGGGGTTTCCACACGCTGTGTAACCGTATTGGGAGTGGTTGCCGGTGTGGCATTATTATTATTTTTTTTCTCACCCACTATAATCAATTGACCGGGTGTTAGATTATTGTCTTTCATGGTATTCCATTCCCTGATCTGATTCACTTTTACGTCATAATGGCGTGACAAGGCAAACAGGGTTTCTCCGGCTGCTACTGTATGATAGATTTTGGCAGGGTCGGTATTGGTTACAGGTTGTTGGATTTGAACAGGATTGTTTGAAACCGGAATGAGGAGGTCTTGGCCAACCTGTATTTGATAGCCCTGAAGATGATTCACAGCTGCCAGCCTATCGATATCTACATTATATTTTTTAGAAATGGCGAATAATGTTTCTGATGGTTGAACAACATGCTTTTTACCTGCCGGCAATGTCACTTGTTTCTTTACCACGGGTATTCTTACCACAGAAGCAATTTTCAAACCTTCCCGCGTATCCGGATTTTCAGATACAATATCATCGACAGTTACATGATATTTCCGTGAAAGTGAGAAAAGGGTTTCTTTTGGATCAATACGGTGAAGGATATAATACTTATCGCCATTTTTTTCTACCCCAATTGAATCTTTTCGTATTGTGGCATTGACAGAACTAACTGACATTAACAATAATAGAATTAATAACTTGATCATATTTTCAGGGAAAGCTTAATTTGTTAAACAGTTGCCAAAAAGTATTTTAAGGCATCTTCTACACCGAAAAAACGGATAATAACTGATTTTATTACCTGCTATTTTTCTTTATGGCAAAAATAAGTCATTATTTAATCAGAAGAGAAAAATTGTTTTTTAAAATTTGGAGAGTTGCGATCATTGCGGTAATTCGATTAGTTAATATTAGTATCTTTACATTCATCGTTTATTTACATATATAATTCTGAATTGGAAGTATTAAAGCGCATATGAAAATCTTATATTTTGTTCCGGTTCTTTTACTGGTCATATTGATGGATAGCTTCGGTCAGTCAGATACCACTGATACTACTGTAACCAATGGCAAAACCAAAGTATTTGTAGTGCAAATCCGTAATGATATTGACCCGCGATCGAACAGAAAAACCGACCTTGCTTTAGCAGAAGCCAAAGACCTGGGTGCTGATCTGGTTATAATAGACATGAACACATACGGTGGAGCTGTGGTGGATGCCAATGAAATCAGGTCCCGTATATTAAATTATGAAAAACCAGTGTATGTTTTTATCAACGACAATGCAGCTTCAGCAGGTGCATTAATTTCTATTGCATGCGATAGCATATATATGGTTCCAGGAGCCAGTATTGGAGCGGCCACTGTAGTTTCAGCCGAAGGAGAACAAGCCCCTGATAAGTATCAATCATATATGCGGTCGATCATGCGTGCTACTGCCGAGGCTAATAAACGAGATCCCCGCATTGCTGAAGCTATGGTAGATGAGAATATTGAAATAGAGGGAATAACCGAAAAAGGTGAAGTGATTACCTTTTCTACTTCAGAAGCCATAAAACATGGGTTTTGCGAAGCAGAGGTATTATCTATTGATGATATTTTAAAACGATCGGGGATTGAAGAATATGAAATTGTAAAGTTCGAATTGAGTGGCTCGGAGAAAATTATCGCTTTCTTTATTAACCCATTTATAAGTGGTATTTTAATCTTGATCATCCTGGGAGGAATCTATTTCGAATTACAAACACCCGGTGTGGGATTTCCCATAATTGCATCGCTTGTTGCATTATTGTTATTCCTGACGCCATATTATCTTAATGGTTTGGCTGCTCATTGGGAAATCATCGCATTTTTCCTTGGCATCGGATTGTTAGCTGTGGAAATTTTTGTAATCCCGGGATTTGGGATAGCGGGAATCGGTGGTATTACTTTGGCTGTCGGGTCATTGATATTGATGATGCTGAACAACGATTTTTTCGATTTCACCTTTGTACCTGAAGGAGATGTACTACAGGCAGTGGCTTCAGCATTAAGCGGTATAATTCTGGGAGTCACGATATTAATGTTCAGTGGGGCAAAGCTCATCAATTCCAGTATTTTTAATCGGGTAGCATTGATGAGCGTGCAGGACAAACTGGATGGATACAGCTCTTACTTCCGGGAACAATCACTCATTGGTAAAAAAGGGTTGACTTATACAGCCTTGCGACCCTGTGGTAAAATAATGATTGATGGAGAATTATACGAAGCATGCACACGGGGGGATTATCTGGATAAAAAAGAAGAGGTTTTGGTGATTGATGATGAAGGAGCATCGCTAAAAGTAAAAAAAATAGAATCGTAATCACATGAATAAAAAAATATTGGGCATAATTCCTGCCAGGTATGCGTCATCCCGATTTCCGGCCAAAGCCCTGACAGATATTGGAGGCAAACCCATGGTTAGAAGGGTTTATGAACAAGCCATGAAAGCAGATGGCATAAATAAAATAGTTGTGGCCACTGATCATGAGGAAATTTTTCGGACTGTAAAGGAGTTTGGAGGAAATGTGGTAATGACCAGCGAACATCACCCCAGCGGCACAGATCGATGCTTCGAAGCTTTACAAAAAGAAGTAGAAGCTTATGACTATGTGATCAATATTCAGGGGGACGAACCCTTTATAAATCCTGACCAAATCAATGAGTTGGCAGCTTTATTAGATGGTACCGTTCAATTGGCCACTATGGTTTCGCCCATCAAAGATGAAGTTACTTTGTCGAATACAAATGTGGTGAAGGTAGCCTTTAACCATCAGATGGAAGCCTTATATTTTAGTCGTGAAGGCATTCCTCATTTAAGGGGAATTGGAAAAAATGAGTGGATCTCGAAACATACATATTATAAACACGTGGCACTTTATGCCTATCGTACCGATATTCTGGAGGAAATAACAAAGTTGCCGGTTTCATCCTTGGAAAAAGCCGAATCCCTGGAGCAGTTGCGTTGGCTGGAAAATGGATACAGGATAAAAATTGCAATTACCGATCATGAATCTTTTGGTATAGATACACCGGAAGATCTTGAAAAAGCTCTGGGAAAATTTAAAGGAATATTGGGTTAAATATTATTTATTTACTAAAACACAGTATTACAATGAGTAAACAATCACGGAGAATGGCAGGTATATTATTACTGGTATTACCAACTGTCGCTTTTGGTGGCACCAGCTTGCTTTCGCTTTTACTTGATCCCGATTCAGGATATATGAACAATCCCTTACGTCAGGATTTATGGCGTGCAGGGCATGCTCATGCTGGTGTAAT
>JAEWLI010000203.1 GCA_023393375.1 Bacteroidota bacterium | reverse complement strand
CTTAAAGAGATAAAAGGATAATTTATCCTCTCCTTTAGTATGACTTATGCATAATCGGGTAAAACACCTACCCACCCAGTTTACAACTGTACAGGTAATAAAGTGGGAATATGGTCTTCTCCAACCTTATATCTCTCGGGCATGTGGTTTTTCGGTAATTTAGTTGTTAGTCAGAAATTAGTAAGGCATGCATTGCAAATGTGCGCAAGGGGGTTTTAATGGCTGTTTCGTGCGGACACGAACCAGGGGGGAGGGTTTTATCCTTCGGTTTTTGCTCATGTGAAAAAAGTTTTGAAAATATTTTTAAGAACTATTAGACACAAAAATATCTTTTTGTTTTTAAACAGCAAAAAATTATCAGCTTTATTTATATCCTTTAATTCTATATTTTTGTTGTTATCAATAACTATTGTTAATAAATGCATCTTCTAGTTATGAACACACATAAAATTATAGCGGATTTAAGGAAGGCCAAAGGTTGGTCTCAGGCTGATCTGGCTAAAAAAACCGATATATCCCAGGTGATGGTTGGCAAATATGAAAGGGGCGATGCAATGCCTTCCATAGAAGTGGCAAAAAAGATTGCCGATGCCCTTGAAGTGTCTTTGGATTATTTGGTTGGCGAAGGTGTTAACAGCCAGTTTGACAAACTGACCCTAAAAAGGATTGAAGAAATTCAGCAACTGGACGAAGATAAAAAAAAGACCCTCTTTGATGTTATCGATACTTTTATCAGGGAGTCTAAAGGAAGAAAAGCTTTTTCTTTATGAAAAAAAAAGTTATCAGGGCTGTTTATGATGATAATACAATAAATGTGTATCAAGCTTACCGAAAAGAAATTGCCATATCGGCCATCAAAGCGCAAAAATTTGTGCCCCCTTTTAAAATGGAACGGATGACCTGGATCAAACCATCTTTCCTTTGGATGATGTACCGTTCCGGATGGGCAACTAAAGAAGGTCAGGAACATGTTTTGGCAATCAAAATAACACGTGAGGGTTGGGAATGGGCTTTGAGAAACTCCTGCTTATCGAATTTTATAAAAGAGGTACATAAATCTCACGACAACTGGAAAGACATCTTGCAAAAAGCACCGGTACGTATCCAGTGGGATCCAGAAAAAGACATTTTCCTGAACAACCTGGATTATAGATCCATTCAGGTTGGATTAACCGGGATTGCCGTGGAAAGATATGTAAATGAATGGATTGTGGGTGTTGAGGATATTTCCGAAAAATGCCTTAAAATCCACTCTTTAGTCCTTGATAAAAAAACAGAGGAAGCAAAAAACTTGCTCCCTCCTGAAAATATTTACTTTGTGCCAAATGATATAAAAATGATTATTGGTCATTCTTAGCCGCTTCCCATCGGCCTAACTTTTTTCGCTTCTCAATCTGATGGGTTGCCAAATCACGTATCTTTTCATCTTTTGACTTTGCTAAATCTTCTAATGCTTTAATATTATCTGGTTCTGGCTGCGCACCAATAGCATAAATGATTTTTCGAATATAAGGGTATTTAAAATCTTCATCTTGAAGATATTCTGGGATAGTCTCGATTGCGTTTAAAAGAGTCTTTGCATTTTCTTTATTATTGTGATATACATTTTGGCAAAGCCGAACCACATCTTCATGTCGATTATGCCACCTTTCTAATAAAAGAATTTGAAATATTGACTCCTCTTTACTTGGTAATAAATTTAGAGCAAAACTAATATGAAAAATATCTTCTACTCCTTGACTATCTTTCTCTTCTACAGCTATATGTAAAGCCTTAATAATGTCATCTTTAGTAAAAAAATCTTTATATAGCCTTCGTAATTCATCATTATCTTCTATTTTATTGAGATAATAACTTTTCATTATGCTTTTAATTTTTTCAAGTGCCAATTTCATTCAATAATTTTAATCAGTTCAAATCCATTTATATTTTCATTAAACAACTCAAGAGCGTTACCTTTTCCTAAGCCTATATTTACCTGAGCACCTTCCTTTTTAAAATAAGCATTGGAACTTGTCCAGCCTTTCGAGTTCTTAGGCATTTCTCCAAATTTCTTTACTACATCTGCTGTACCATCAGAAGTACCAACTAATTTCAGCTTATCGAGTGTACCATGTTTTACAGATATTTTAACAAGATATCCTTCGTAGGCTTCAGAATATAATTGTGTAGGTGAAGTAAAAGTTTCGGAAGTTGCAGAAAGCTTTTTTGTATTTAAAAGTGCTTCATAATGTTCTTTACTCATTGTTCTATAAAAAACCTCTCCACCTTCAAAAACTTCATAATCCCCAATTTTCTTTACAAATTTTCCAAGATCCAGTTTCCCCGCCCCCTTAGCGATATTCTTAAAAACCCCCTGTGGGCTCAGGCTCTTCAAAGAACTCAGTGCATCTGTAAAGATATCAGGATAATTCTTCCCGTTTTTAAGTAACGCGGAATAATTTTCTATGTTTTTTGCAAGGGAAGCGATATTGATAGCTCTGACCAAAGAATGAAGGCCATAGATACCGTCAGCAAAGGCCACGGAAATATAAATCTGTTCCCAGGCATCATAAAGTTCCTTGTTGGCATGATAAGAGGATGGGTATTTAATCTTATGAGATTGTATCTCACCGTCCAGAACAGCTACAGTTCCACTGATCCTGGTCAAGAAAATACCCACATTAACAGGGCGTTTTATCGTGAATGTGGCAATTAACGCGGCAAGAGTGTTCCCATAAGTCCTCAATTCCCGTTGAAATTCCTGACTTTTGATATCTTTGAGGATGAATAATGATAAAATTGCTGGAACCTCCAATAACTGGTTTGTCTCAAATCCCAATTCCGGGTAGGAATTCATTAATAAAAGGGTGACGGTTTCAAAAGGGGTTATCTTGAAATCTACTATTTCAAAACCCTTCGATCTGGGCAATGGAAGATCTGCATTTTGATAATATAATCTAGTGTCCTTATACGAATAGGTTTGAACAAAGCGTAAATAACCATCTTTAGTAAATTCTATTCGTCCAGATTCATTATTCTCTCCTACCACCAACTCAAAATCTTTTATAGGGGATGTATTTGTCCCCTTCTTTAGAGGAATAAAAAAAGGTCGAGCACCAGTAGGAATTTCAAAGCTAGAATACTCAGAGAATCCTTCAAAAAATACTGGTTGCAATGTATTGGGAATAGATAAACTTGAATAGTTTTCTACTACTTTCTGAACTATCAAGTAAATTAAATTAGATTTATAAGTATTTGAAGGACCATTATTATATATTGTATAAAGCCAACTATAATTTTCCTGCATAAATAACTTGAGCAATGGAACGATTTGGTCTTTTGGTGCATTATTCAAAAGTTCCTCTATAATGTCAACCGAATGAATCGTCCAATATGAGTTATCGTTGGGCAACAACCATTTCAGTATCATTTCCCTATCCGATAAGGACAACGCCTTAAATGTACAGGTTGAATGATTTTTTTTGATGGCTTCGTATACACTTGTAATATTTTTAGATGCCAACAATTCGGCTCTTAATTGATTAGCAGCATTTAACTCTTCAAAAGACCGCAGTGCAGTGTTTTGAAACTTTACGGACAATGATTCACCAAACGAATAATCTATGCTTGTTAATTCTGTACTTAAGTGCCTCGTTTTAAATGCAATAATTATGCTGTTCATCGCCTCATTTATATTATGATCTAGGCAACTACTAAATGATGAGATAACATTGGGTGCTTGATATGCTAGAAT
>JAEWLI010000187.1 GCA_023393375.1 Bacteroidota bacterium | reverse complement strand
GTACCGGCCCGGTTCGAAACTGTATCAGCCTGATTTTTAATTTGTTGATTTTGGAGACTGTATTTTCCCATTTCACACATAATTGCGCCAGAAAATCAGTACCGGCAGGAGATTCTTCAGTCACCATTAACTCTTGGCTGTCAGCACCATAATAATTGATCCCTGACGAGGATACTACTGCTTTTACCTTATGCTTCAAAAGGTGTAATTTCTGATACAAAAGGTAAGAAGTTTCTATCCGGCTTTTTTCCATCTTTTCCTTTTGAGCCGCTGTCCATCTCTTCGATGTGAGGTTAGTACCAGCCAAATGAATGATGTAGTCAGCGTTTTCTATTGCACCTGGTTCAACCACATTTTTACTCACCTGCCAGGTAAAGGTTTTTACTTTTTCATCACCACTTCGGGAACGACTCAGATGGGCCACGTTATAACCTTTAGACAAAAGCATTTTAGTAAGTGCGCTTCCTATTAAACCGGTACCACCGGTAATTAACACATGATTAGCCATAGTATTTGTATTCTACTTTAAGAATAGAAAAATAGATGCTTTTGTTCATCTATTTGTTAATAGTAAGTCCATATAATTTTACTTGCCAAATCAATAACCAAATCAGCTAATTTTTGAATATACCAATCTGGGGATTGTCATTTATGTGGTTTGGACAAATCATATCTTCTTAACATCAGATAGTTTAGTTAACGATAAGTTAAAATCAACTACGCTTTTAGATAACACTGTGTTAGCACTTTTGCACCGATGATTAAAAAATATTTACAAAAATTTATTTAACAAGAAATGAAAAGACTAAATGTTTACTTTTTGATGTTAATGATGGGCCTCATCTTTTTCACCGCGTGTAATGATGATGAGAATGATCCTGTTTTTGATAGTCCTGAAATTGAAGCAGTAGATGCTCAAATCCAACAAAAACCAGGCGAAACAACAAATATACGCTTAAATGCATCTGCCGATGCGGGTATCAAATCAATTACAGTTTCTGGTGATGCAGAAGGAAATGTGACATTTGATGCCAATGACAAAAGTCAGATGGTAACCTATCCTTTTACAGTACCTGGTGATGCAGAAGAAGGGGATTCTTATGAATTTACTTTCACATTAACTGATAAACAAGATAGAACAGATGCAGCAACAGTTACAGTAGTTGCTACAGCCCTGCCTGGTCAAAATATTATTTTGAACACCTCGGGCAATGGTCTAGCCGATTTAGAAGGCTTTGATGATGAAACAAATACCTATACCCTGCTGGCAAGAAACACCTACACACTTGAGGGATTTGTCTTTGTCAATGAAGGGCAAACTATCGAGATTGAAGCCGGAACCGTAATTAAGGGGATGCCTGGTCAGGGAGGTGGAGCCAGTGCACTTGTAATCTCCAGAGGTGGAAAAATAATGGCTAATGGAACAAGGGAAAATCCCATTATTTTTACTGGATTGGCCGATAATTTAGAAGGGTCTGTGCCAGACGATGCAGAAGCTTTGTGGGGTGGACTAATTGTGTTGGGAAATGCGCCTACTAATAATATTAATGATAATGATGACGCCACAGGAGGATTAAAAGCTATTGAAGGTTTACCTACAGATGGGCTGGAAGGAGATCCTTTTTATGGAGGGGATGATGTGAATGATAACTCGGGTGTAATACGCTATGTGTCTATCCGTCATGGAGGCTCTTTGATTGGTGGCGATAATGAGATCAACGGATTGACCTTAGGTGGTGTAGGTGCTGGTACCATTATTGAATATGTAGAGGTTTGGTCCAATCTCGATGACGGAATTGAATGGTTTGGGGGAACGGTTAATGCAAAATACCTTGTTGCTTCTTATATTGGCGATGATGGTTTTGATTATGACGAAGGATTTAGCGGTAGTGTACAGTTCGGATTTATCTATGCAGGTGAAACCAATGTAAAAGATGATTCATGGGGCGGTGAGCATGACGGAGGGGTAGGAAATAACGAAGCTTCTATGCCTTATGCAAAGCCTAAATTTTATAATATTACATCGTTTGGCGTACCAAATATGTTGGGCACCATGCTATTAAGAGATAATGCCGGTGGAGAATACCATAACAGTATCTTTGCCAACTATGAAAAAGGTGTCTCATTGGAAATAAGAACTGACATCGAAAGTAGCTATGACAGGCTGCAAACCGGTGATCTAAAACTTGAAAACAACATATGGTATAATGTTGCTGATGGTACCCCTGCCAATATTTTTACAATCATTACAGCAGGTACTGTAGATCCAACAGTTAAAAATAATGCAGCCTCTTATTTCACCAATTATTTTACTTCTTCAGGCAACACAACAACTGACCCCGAATTCAATGGAATTGTTCCTGGTTCAAATGAAGCAGTTATATCAGGACTTAGTGAATATCCTGATGATGGATTCTTTGAGCAGGTAAATTATAAAGGGGCATTTGAGCCTGATGTAGAGCCATGGATAGCGGGATGGACCAAAACATGGGAAGTGATAAATAAATAGAAGTAATAATTAAAATAATAAATAGGGCTGCTTTTTGTAAGGGCAGCCTTTTTATTGTGTTATGAAATTGTTAATAAAAGATTGAAAATTAACATACTGATAAATCGAATTACCACGAATCAAACAGTCTAAAACCTAATTTTGCATAAAAAAATGGTAATTAAATATATGAAACATTTTATTATTTCTTTAACACTTCTTTTTATACTATCTTCTATGGGGACTGTTCCGCAAGGGACGGTTAGAGTTGTAGTATTTGATGATGAAAACGGTGATGCATTAATTGGTGCTAATGTAGTTTTAGAAGGAACAACTACGGGGGCAGTAACTGATTTAGATGGGAAAGCTTCAATTACCGGTCTCCAAGCAGGCACTTATAATCTAGTAATCTCTTATGTTTCCTACGAACCCACCATTATCAAAAATGTAGAGGTAGATGAGAAAAATCCAGTAGTGTTAAATGTACGGCTTCAACCTGCGAGTTTTGGGTTGGAAGAAGTTGTGGTAGAAGCCCAGTTGTTAAGAAATAGTGAAAGTGCTTTATTAACTGCCCAAAAGAAATCAATGGTATTGTTGGACGCAGTTTCTGCTGAGCAGTTTTCAAGAAATGGTGATGGCAACGCGGCTGCAGCACTCAGAAGAGTAACGGGTGTTTCAGTAGAAGGTGGTAAACACATTTATGTAAGAGGGTTAGGAGACAGATATAGCATCACTAATTTAAATGGCGCAACTGTTCCTGGTCTTGATCCAAATAAAAATTCTGTTCAATTGGATATTTTTCCCAGTAACCTCATCGATAATATTGTAGTTTACAAAACTTTTAGTCCTGAATTGCCAGGAAATTTTACAGGTGGTTTAGTAGACGTTGTAACCAAAGATTTTCCCGACCGCTTTACTTTACAGTTTTCAGGCGGGGTGGGATACAACTCTCAGGCAAATTTCAATCCTCAATTTCTAACTTCAAATAAAAGTAAAACTGACCCTTTGGGATTTGATGATGGACTCCGTGCTAAGCCCGAAGCCTTAAATGGATTTAACGCGAACAATTTCCCTGCTCCCTACATTGATAACCAGGAACTGGACAGGCTCACAAAATCATTCAAACATGTCAGCTTTGACAATGAGCAAAACGCCCCTTTTTTAAATCATGGATTTAGTGCTTCCATCGGTAACCAGTATAACTTGTTTGGTGATGCGAAGATCGGATATGTGTCAGCAATAAGCTATGACAGGGATTTTGAGTATTACCAAAATGGTTTTACCGGACGCTACAGTGCAGGTGCGGGAGCTGAACAGCTTATTCCTGAAATGTTGCTGGATGATGCTAGAGGAACTGAAAACGTACTGCTCTCCGGACTGCTAAACACCACTTTAAAGATCAATAATTTTAATAAAATAAAAATTAATACATTGTATAATCAAAGTGGAACCAATTTTTCAAGAAATCAATATGGAGTAAGGGCAAGACCGGATATTAATCCTAATCGGCAGTTTGAGAACAGGTCTTTGGGGTATATAGAACGTTCCATGATGAATATTCAGGTTGGGGGAGAACATACCTTACCTTTCTTAAACAACTTATCTGTTAAATGGCTTAGTTCATATACCTTATCAGATCAGGATGAGCCGGATCTTAGGTTTTTTGCCAACAATATTAATATTCAGCCAGATGGTAGCATACGATATGGATTTGATGCAGCAACTGCTCGAAGGCCATCCCGATATTTCAGAAACCTGGAAGAAAATAACCATGACAATCATTTAGATTTCATCCTTCCGATAAAAGCTTGGGGAGGCCGTGAAGCAAAAATTAAATTCGGGGGTGCTTATACTACCAAAGCAAGATCTTTCAGAGAGGATAGGTTCGAATATTTTCTCTCCAATAACATTTCCTTTACGGGAGATATGGAAGCTTTCTTAAGTGACCAAAATCTCGGGTTAAGAGGAGAAGGGAAGCTTGGCCATTACTTAACCTATGCTACGGAATTAAGAAATAATTATGATGCAG
Organism: Bacteroidota bacterium; assembly: GCA_023393375.1. Classification (GTDB taxonomy): domain Bacteria; phylum Bacteroidota; class Bacteroidia; order Cytophagales; family Cyclobacteriaceae; genus JAEWLI01. The sequence continues at coordinate 30,301 of JAEWLI010000187.1, read as the reverse complement.
ATCAAATTGTATCGGCTGGTTATTTGAGTACCGAGCTGCTCTTGTCAAAAAAACTACATGTTAATGGTGGTATTCGAATGGAAATCACAGAAATTCATCTCGAGAGTTTCGATAGCACTGAAGGTAAAATTGAAGAGGCTGATTTCCTCCCCGCTTTGGGTTTAAAATTCAGCCCCGTAGATAATATGAACTTAAGGGCGTCTTATACGCGCACCTTAGCCAGGCCAACTTTTAGAGAAATTGCACCATTAGCCACTTTCGATTTTATAGGTGGATACATACAGTTAGGTAACCCGGAATTAGCGCGTACACTAATCGATAATTTTGACTTTAGGTGGGAATTTTATCCCAGACCTGAAGAATACCTTTCTGTGGGTACTTTTTATAAAAACTTTAAGAATCCCATCGAAAATGCCATTGTGCCGGAAAGTGGTTCTACAGATGGAGAGTTTAAGTATATGAATGTTGATCAGGCCATTGTATATGGTATTGAAATCGAGGCAAGAAAATCCCTGGACTTCATTTCTCAGGTGCTTTCTGACTTCAAAATAGGAGCTAATATTACCCTGGTTCATTCTGAGGTAGATATTGACGAGGGTGAATTAAAACAATTAAGGGTTTTTATTCCGGAAGCGGAGCCAAGGAGAAGAATGTATAACCAATCCCCCTACATTATAAATGCCAACCTTACTTATAACAATTCGAAGAGCAAGTGGAATGGTAATTTAACCTATAATGTGTTTGGTGAGAGACTTTCCTATGTTTCCTCTATCCTGCCTTATGTATACGAACAACCAAAGCCCGATCTGGACCTAAGCATTGGTAAAGGAATTGGGGATCGGGTAATGCTAAAGATAAGGGCAACTAATCTTTTGAATCCGGATTTTAAGCAAGCCATGGTTTATAAAGGAAAAGAATATATATTCCAGCAGTATAACTTAGGAAGGACTTTTTCCTTAGGGTTTAGTTATGTAATTGAGTAAGGTGTGAGTTTGGGCAAACACCTTACCGAAAAGTTTAAAATAACCAGCCAATTACATCGCTATAGGCACTTTATTCAAAACTGACTTGATAATTTCTTTGGTGGATACATCATCTGCCTCGGCTTCATAATTTAAGAGTAGGCGATGATTTAATACATCTATAGCTACATCTTTTATGTCTTCCGGCAGCACATAATCCCTTTCATCGAAATAGGCAACTGCTTTAGCAGCACGATTTAGATTGATAGATGCTCTCGGGGAGGCGCCAAACTGGATATAATTGGCCTCATCATTCAATTTATATTCCCGCGGATTTCTGGTAGCGAAGATTAATTCTATTATATATTTTTCAAGTGATTCAGATATATTCACTTGATTTATTTCATCCCTGATTTTGAAAATATCTTCTTTTGTAAGAGCGGTGTTTATCCTGCCGTCAAAGTTCATATCCGACATACGGCGCATGATTTTCAATTCCTCCTCTTTAGTAGGGTAATCTACAAACACCTTCATCATAAACCGGTCAACCTGGGCTTCAGGAAGTGGATAGGTGCCCTCTTGTTCTACAGGATTTTGGGTGGCTAATACCAGAAAAGGTTTATCAAGAGGATAGGTATGTTCGCCAATGGTTACCTGTTTTTCTTGCATGGCTTCAAGCAAAGCTGATTGTACTTTGGCAGGAGAACGGTTTACCTCATCAGCAAGTATAAAGTTTGCAAAGATTGGTCCTTTTTTCACCTCAAAGGTGCCCATTTTCTGATTATAGATCATCGTGCCGATCAGATCGGTTGGCAACAGGTCCGGAGTAAACTGGATTCTTTGGAAATCAAGGTGCAATACATTAGCAAGGGTATTGATGGTAAGGGTTTTAGCCAATCCAGGTACACCTTCCAATAATACGTGCCCCTGAGTAAATAGTCCAATGAGCAATCGGTTGATCATATGTTCCTGACCTACTATTACCTTTCCTATTTCTTCATAGACGTTAGAAATCTTTTTGCGGAGTTCTTTTCTATGCTCCTGGACTGTGATCGGTTCCATATTCGCTAGGCAATTTTTTTTAGTAAAACGCAAAAATATGAATTTTGCTATATTATGGGAGTACTTTTATGTATTTCTACTATTATGCCACATTTCTTTAATCAGCAGGGAAGTAGTTTCTATTTTCATTTATAATTATTGTCATGCTCATTATACTGTAGTATGCTATAATAGTTTAGGAAGTAAGGTCGACTTTTTTATTTATTTAAAATCACAATGTTTTATTACATCACTATACAAGTGATTTATTTATTCTTTATGTTTGATTGACCTTCCAATTAATTGTTGATAAAAGAATGGATATAAGAGTAAAGTTTTTAGGCGCTGCCCAATCGGTCACCGGTTCCAAGTTTTTGCTTGAAGTAGATGACCACAGGATTTTGGTGGATTGTGGTTTATTTCAAGGTTTAAAAGATCTGCGATTACGAAACTGGGATGCATTCCCTATCGATATATTTACCATCAATCAAGTGGTGCTTACACATGCCCATCTTGATCATACTGGTTATTTGCCAAAACTGTTTAAAGAAGGATATGTTGGTCCTGTATATTGTAGCAATGCTACTGAAGATTTAATGCAGTTGATATTACTGGATTCAGCAAAGTTACAGGAGGAAGAAGCTCTTTTTGCCAGGAAAAAAGGTTATTCCAAACATGCCAACCCGCAAGCTTTATACACTGTGGAAGATGCTAAGATGGTACTGCCATATGTAAAATCTTTTGAATATGATGTTGATGTAAACCTTACCGATAAGATAAGTGTGAAGTTTCACGATGCCGGACATTTGTTGGGATCATCCATTCTGGAGTTTACAATACAAGGGGATCAACAAGTGAAAAAAATTGTTTTCTCGGGAGATTTGGGAAGAAATAATCAACCAATTCTGAGAGATCCGTCTATAATAAAAGAAGCAGATATTTTATTTGTTGAGTCTACCTATGGCGACAGGGACAATCCTGAAGGTTCACCAAAGGAAGAGCTTAAGAAATTTATTTTAGAAGCCCTTGAGAACAAAGGTTGTGTATTGATACCGGCATTTTCAATAGGCAGGACCCAACATATCATTTATTATTTAAAGGAGTTGTTGGAAGAAGGACAAATTCCTGATATGCCTGTGTATATTGATAGTCCGATGGCTATCAGTGCGACCGATGTATACAAAAGGAATTATAAATATCATAAGCTCAGTGATCATGAACTGGGAAATACGAGACGTATTTTTGAGTATAAAAATATGCAGTATGTGAGGGAACAAAACCGGTCGGTAGAGATAAACGGCATTAAAAGCGGTGCTATTATTATTTCTGCAAGTGGGATGTGCACAGGAGGTCGTATTATGCATCATTTATTTCACCGGTTACCCCGTGAGAATGACACAGTTTTATTTGTGGGATATCAGGCTGAAGGATCAAGAGGAAGAAGAATTCTTAATGGAGAGCCTACAATAAAAATATTTGGGGAAGAAGTCCAGGTCAAATGTAATATTAGGCATTTAGAAGGCCTTTCTGCGCATGCAGATAAACTGGAATTGATGCAATGGTTGAAGAACTTCGAGGGCTCCCCTAAAAATACTTTTATTGTACATGGGGAGCGAAAAGCAAGTGAAAATTTTGCCAAAACTATCCGTCAGGAATTGGGCTGGAACGTTATAGTCCCGAATTATTTCGAAACATTTGAACTTTTCAAAGGAATTTAATTCTTCATACAAAACCATGATAATATATTGATTTTGTAAAATCATGTAGCCAGACAATAACACCCATTGTTTCTGTGAAATTCCTTTTTCCCTATTCTGGTGATGAATATTCTGAATGCATAATACTGCTACAAGTTATATACATTCAGTATGGGATTGGCGAGCTGCTATGTGATTTTTTATATATTTCTACTACAGGATATTTTTTATGCCAGGTGTCAGTGGAATTAATTCACTTTCTAAAATACAAAGAATTTCTCCTATAGATCTTCATTTCAAAATCCGAATAACCTTTATATCACTTTAGCCTTTATATGGTTGTATTTTTCATTATGCAATTTTTTATTACATTAAAGTATAAGTATTTTTTCAGAAAATTATTACCTCAATAGTGGTTACATTTTCCTATTATTAAGTATACACCTCATATAAGTTTAGTGTATGGATAAAAAAACCCCTATTCCTTACACTTGAAAGGAATAGTTATATTTGTTCTAACTAATTATATTCTGAATAATTTGTATATTCAGCAATTATTTAAAAAGAAAGTGGAAGAATCAACAATTTACTTGTTTATAAAGAAATAAAGTTATGGGAGCGTATGATTTAATTAATCTAGAAACCTGGAACATGTATGGCAGAATGGCTGCTTACATTCTGGCAGGCGTATCATTGGTAATATTATTGGCCCACGTTGTTAAGCTGATGGCTACCCGCGATATGAAGAGTAAGTATGATTACATTAATCTCTATGAGATAAAAGTGCTTTGGTATGCCGGGGTTGTATTAATAGTTGCTGCCGGCTCATTTTCCAACACATTTATCCTTGAAAGCGATGTAATATGGTTTTTCGTGAGAATTTTTGTAACTGTAATGGTAGGCTTAATACTTGGGGTGGTTTTATCCAATGTCCTGCGATTTTATTATCCTTTTTATATAGAAAAAAGGTTAAAAAAACTGAGATACACTCCCAGAACTTCACCTAAAAGCGGCAAAGCAATGAAACTTCTTTCAGAAGATGAAGAGGATGTGTACCTTGATGAAGGGATGCAGGCAGAAGAAAATGTATTTTCGGTCGATTATGATGTATGGATAGACGAAGAAACAGGATATACAAAAATCGAGAAATATTCTGGCCATCTACATGCATTGCGTTGCCCGGAATGTAACTATCAAACCTTTAAAGTAGTGCGCGAAGAAATTCTGGAATCACCAAGTGATACTAAAGAAGGACAGTTGATGAAGTTTTTTAAATGTGATTATTGCGAGCACAAAGAAAGAAAATCATTTCGGATTGCAAAATTACATTCAGTTAAGTATTCTCAACCTGATAAAGTAGTTTCTATGCAATAAAAATTATACTAAATAAAAGCCCTCTCGTAGGGCTTTTTTTTGGAATTAGATTAGCCGCGGTATAACTAAAATTTTTTGCGGTACAAAACAGTTGTCCCTTGAGATCCCACAACCTTACCGTCTGATAAATCTATTATTTCGTAATCGACATTATGTACTTTTTCCAAAATATACCAATCGGCGGCTTTTATCATGTCGAACCCCAAATTATCAGCATCCTTTAGATAGGAAAAATTTTTACTGAATACGAGGGTTCCGTTCACATACACCATTAAAAGGAACTTTGCATGAACGTGTCCCTTTGAATAGGAATTACAGTATTGATCGATTATTATTTGCTTTTCCATACGGGTTTTTACCGGAATTTTCCTTTTCCATCTTATTTAAGGATGACTTTATAGTAATAATAACGGATTGTAAGCAACTTTTCTTCTTCATGATCATTTTTATAACACGAAAGAGCAAATTATCGTCTTCCCAAATCGGAATTTAGATTTTTCAGATTAAATTTTAAAGAATTCTATTGACCATTCTCTTAAATTGCTGCTTTTTTGTGTCAGACATCAAGTTCGGAAATGGATCTTGCATATTACCAGTCCCCCTTAGGTTTATTGGCAATTAGTGGAAATGAACAATTTATCACCGGGGTTAAATTTGCCCACGAAGTAACCATTTCTACACTTTCCCCATCAAGCGAAATAGAAAATTGCATTACTCAATTAGATGAATACTTTTATGCAGGGAGAAAGCGTTTTACAGTGAACATAAAACCTGAAGGTAGCAAGTTTGCAAAAGATATATGGAAACTGCTCTTAGAGATACCATATGGAACCACAATTTCATACCAGGAACTGGCAAAAGCTTATGGAAATCTAAATATGATAAGAGCAGTTGGAAAGGCTAATTCAAAAAATCCTGTTGCCATTATCATTCCTTGCCATCGGGTAGTAGGCATTACAGGCAACCTGATAGGGTATGCAGGAGGAATAGAAAATAAAAAATGGTTGCTTGACCATGAAAAGGCATCTTCACCAACCGGCCAATTGAGGTTGTTTTAATATGATGGATTTAAAAGATCTGATAGTCACGCCAATTACCCTGCTGATCATTTATCTGCTGGCATTTTGGCTGCGGGGAAAGACTACGGATTACACCATCAAACGATATTTTATACCAGCACTTACTGTCAAGATCATTGGTGCCATTGGCCTCGGGGTGGTGTACCAGTTTTATTATGGAGGAGGTGATACATTCAGCTTTTTCAATTTGGGCAGCAAGCATATTTACGATGCTTTTCTTAATTCTCCGGTTAAAGGAATTCAACTACTTTTTGCCAATGGGGAATATCAGCCATCCACGTTGAATTATGCTGTAAATATTTATTTCTACAAAGATCTATCATCATACTTTGTGGTAAGAGTTGCGGCATTTTTTGATTTATTTACATTTCATACCTATTCGGCCACTGCTTGTTGGTTTGCTTTTATAAGCTTTACAGGGATGTGGGCATTGTTCAAGACGTTTTACCGAATCTTTCCTGCGTTGCATAAAGAACTGGCTATTGCCATACTTTTTATACCTTCCGTATTTTTTTGGGGATCTGGTATCTTAAAAGACACCCTTACGATCGGTGCTTTGGGATGGATGACATATGGTGTATATAATGTTTTTATAGCTCGCCGGAAATGGCTTATTAATATTATAATTATTCTTATAACAGGGTACATTATTTATTCTATAAAGATATATATCCTTTTGTGCTTTTTACCAGGTGTGATTATCTGGGTGTTTTTTACATATTTTAGTAAGATAGAGTCAATTGTGGCTAAAATCGGACTGGCACCTGTAGTATTAACTGCAATTGTGGTAATGAGTTATTTTGCTGTTATTAAGGTTGGTGAAGATAACGACAGGTATTCATTGGATAGGATTTCGAACACCGCTGAAATTACTGCCCGTTGGCTCACCTATGTCAGTCATCGTGAAGGAGGTTCCTTTTACACATTAGGCGATTTTGACTATAGTCCTTCAGGAATGGTTAAAAAATTTATACCCGGCATATGGGTGACTTTGTTCAGGCCGTACTTATGGGAAGTAAAAAATCCGGTAATGATGTTGTCTTCATTGGAAAGTCTGGCAATGTTTTTATTTACTTTTTATATTTTTCTGATTAATCCTGGCATCAGAAAAAGTATTTCAATAATTTTTAAAAATCCTTTTGTCCTGTTTTGTTTGGTGTTTTCAATTGCTTTTGCATTCGCAGTAGGTTTTTCAACATATAATTTTGGTTCATTAGTGAGGTATAAAATTCCCTTGATACCTTATTTTATTACTGCTTTATTCGTCATTAGATATGAAGCCCAAAGCAAGTTTCGAAGGCATAAAAAAAGCCTGTCCACAATAGAACAGGCTTGATTATCATTTTTTAAATACCCGCTTTTACAAAACAGCGGTCAATGATGGGTCTGTAAATGTGTCCGAAGTTCTCCATGCACCAATTCCTCAACTCCGTTATTTCATTCGGGATTAACATTACAATAGCTTTTCTAAGTTCTTTTTCAAACAAGGACTTGTCAAAGCTTACTTTCGATAAAATTAACTTTACATAATTTAACATATAAACTATGGTTAAAGATCCTGAAGGTATACTTTAAAAAGACTCAAAACGGAAAAATCCAATTGTGTAAACTATAACAAAATATTAAAACGTTATATTTGCAAATTAGTTTGATTAACGTCAAAATGAAACTGTTTACACTACAAAAAACAACATGTGTAAAAAAATAAAACTTCTGACAATAAAACTTTCGATCATCTTCTGCGGTATAGTGATGTCATTAATTTTGCTTCCGTTTGTGGGATGGAGTCAGGATATTAAAATAGAAATCGGGAAAAAAGAAGTGGCTCTGAATGAACCATTTACGATCTCAATTATAGTAGAGAATGACAGGATTAAAAATTATGATGAATTTCCTGATATCCAGGGTTTTACTAAACAAGCCAAATCAACCTCCTCATCTACTAATATAATCAATGGAAAAATTTCTTCCTCTCAGCGGATTGTACAGAATTATTTACCAAATATGGAAGGAACTTACACGCTTTCCCCATTTGAGATGACTATTAATGGTAAGATAATATATTCTCAAGGAGCTCAAATCCGTGTTAATCCAGAAAGCAAAGGAAGTCAACGGAGTGATCCATTTGCACTTGATCCTTTTGAAGAGTTTTTCGGGACCAATGAACCACAAGAGTATATTGATGTAAAAGCTGATGTGTTTTTTGCCCTCACAACCGATAAACCGGAAGTATATGTCGGTGAGGGATTTATAGCTACCCTGGCTTATTATGAAGCAGAGACTAACCGGGCACAACTACAATTTTATGAACTAAACGAACAGATAAACAACATACTTAAAAAGATCAAACCTGTTAACTGCTGGGAAGAAAATTTTGAAATAGAAAACATTACTGGAGTTCCCGTTACGATCAATGGCAAGAGATACAAACAATATAAATTATACCAGGCAGCCCTCTATCCATTAAATAATGAATCAATAGTCTTTCCGAAAATCGAGTTAAACATGATCAAATACAAAGTAGCTAAAAATCCCACGTTTTTTGGTCAAAATCGTAAAGGTGATATTATACAACTTACATCTCAGGAGAAAACAGTTAAAGTAAAAGAATTACCCCCTCATCCGTTGAAGGATAAAGTAGCAGTTGGTGAATATCATTTAAAGGAAGCCATCAATAGCCGAGATCTAGTAACGGGAACAAGCTTCAATTATCAATTCACCATCATAGGAGAAGGCAATATTTCTGCTATTAATAACCCCACCGCTAACGGTAAAGGTATATTTGATTTTTATCCACCCAACGTAAGACAAGATATCACACGTGCATCCAATCATGTTACCGGATCCAAGTCGTTTGTATATTATGGCATACCAAAAGAACCCGGAAAATATAATCTTGGGGAGTTTATCGAATGGGTTTTCTTTAATCCCCGAAAACAACAATATGAAACTTTGAGGTCCAGGTTTAATGTAGACGTAAGTGGTGAAAGTAAAAAAAATCAAACCATTGCCTCTTCAGATATGGGCTCATTTTATGATATCATTGAATTGGAAGATAATGTGCTCACCAGCAGAGTGCCTTACGGTCAGATGAAAATCTTTGCCAACATCATTATTTTCCTTATGTTAGCGCTTACCTTTTTTATCTTAATCAGGAAGTAATGGGAAATATTTTTGGCCACAAATTCAGAATCACCACCTTTGGTGAATCTCACGGTTTGGCGATAGGTGTCACTATTGATGGTTGCCCGGCAGGTGTCAATATAGATGAAGATTTTATCAGGAGTGAAATGGACCGGCGGAAACCCGGTCAGTCCAGAATAACCACACAACGCAAGGAATCAGATATTGTAGAAATACTTTCGGGTGTGTTTGAAGGAAAAACCACAGGTACCCCTATCGCTTTAGTTATTAGAAATCAGGATCAAAAAAGTAAAGATTATTCACACATAGCCGATAAATTCAGGCCCTCCCACGCTGATTTTACTTATACTCAAAAATATGGGGTTCGGGATTACCGGGGTGGAGGTAGAAGTTCGGCCCGTGAAACTGCTGCCCGGGTAGCAGCCGGGGCTGTGGCCAAATTATTTTTAAAAACCCTAAATATCCAAATTACCGCTTATGTATCGCAAGTAGGAAACCTCCGTATGGAAAAGAATTATCAAGACCTGGATCTTAAAAATGCTGAGAATAATTTTGTACGGTGCCCTGACCCTGAAATGGCTGAAAAAATGATCGCGTATATTGATCAGGTGAGGCTTGATAGGGATACAGTTGGTGGGGTAGTTAGTTGTGTGATTCAAGGCACTCCTGCCGGTTTAGGTGAACCTGTGTTTGATAAGTTACATGCCGATCTTGGGAAAGCCATGCTATCGATCAATGCGGTAAAGGGATTTGAATATGGAAGTGGTTTTGCAGGTGTCGAATTATTGGGCTCTCAACATAATGATGCTTTTGAAGTGGATGGTGATAAGGTAATTACCAAGACCAATCATTCCGGTGGAATTCAGGGAGGCATATCCAATGGTCAGGATATTTATTTTAATGTAGCATTTAAACCTGTGGCAACCATAATGCAGGATCAGGAAAGTATTAATGAAAAAGGTGAAAAAGTAATAGTAAGTGGAAAAGGCCGACACGATCCATGTGTAGTTCCACGTGCTGTACCCATAGTGGAGGCTATGGCAGCATTGGTTATTGCCGATTTTTATTTGTTAGATAAAACCTCCAAACTATAGGTACATGTTGAAACGGATACCGCTTCATACTCAAATCATATTTGGATTAATATTTGGAATCCTATTTGGTGTTGTAGCCATACAACTTCCAGGGCTTTCAGGATTCACTATCAATTACATTAAACCTATTGGTGAAATATTTATCAGTGCATTGCAAATGATTGCAGTTCCTATTGTGCTGGCATCATTGATTGTCGGTGTGTCTAATCTGGGAGATATATCTAAATTATCCAGGATTGGGGGGAAAACCATTGGCATTTATATGATCACTACCCTGATTGCCATTACCATTGGTTTGTTAGCTGTAAATACTTTGAAACCAGGAAAGATGCTTTCGGTGGAAATCAGGGATGAATTGATGGCCAAATATAGTGCACAAGCAGAAAGTAGTGCAATGAAGGCGGAAGAGATGATTGATGCTGGTCCTCTTCAACCACTGGTTGATATGGTTCCTAAAAATATATTCGCTGCTGCATCCGACAACATTAATCTTTTACAGGTAGTAATATTTGCTTTGATTTTTGGGATTGCCCTGCTCAAGATACCTTTGGACAAACGAAAGCCCGTTATTGATTTTTTTGATGGTTTGAATGATGTGATCATCAAAATTATTGAATTTATAATGCTTTTGGCACCATACGGTGTTTTTGCACTGATTTCTTCGCTTCTCGTTGATCTGGCTAAAGACGATCCCGAAAGGATTTATGATTTGCTGTTGGCTGAATTGTGGTATGGAATGACTGTATTGGGTGGTTTGGCATTTATGTTGTTAATTACATATCCATTACTGATAAAACTTTTTACCAAAATCAAATATCTTGATTTCCTTAAAGGGATACGTCCGGCTCAGCTATTGGCCTTTTCAACAAGCTCAAGTTCAGCCACTCTCCCTGTAACGATGAAGCAGGTAGAAGAGGAATTACAGGTTTCTGAAGAGGTGAGTTCATTTGTTTTACCATTAGGAGCTACCATTAATATGGATGGTACTAGTCTTTATCAAAGTGTTGCTGCGGTTTTTATTGCTCAGGCTTTAGGAATGGAATTGTCCTTAAGTAGTCAGTTGATGATTGTATTTACAGCACTTCTGGCATCAATAGGTTCTGCCGGTGTGCCAGGAGCCGGAATGGTGATGTTGGTGATTGTGCTTGAAGCGATTGGTGTACCTGCTGCAGGTTTAGCTTTGATTGTAGCTCCTGATCGTATATTGGATATGTGCAGAACTTTAGTAAATGTGACCGGTGATGCTGCAGTAGCTGTTACGGTAGCAAGCACAGAAGGTGAATTGCCGGAAGGTTTGATTAAAAAACCTTTACAGAATATTTTATAAAAAGGAACTTAGCATTCAGTAATTTGGTATTAAATAAAACATAATTGATCAATATGGAAACTTACAATAGAGAAAAATTATATAATAGAAATGTTCACTTGTACCTGGAAAGCAATCCTAACCCCAATTCATTAAAATTTGTAGTCAATTTTATGTTGGTTCCAGAAGGAAAAAGTTATGATTTCCCCGATATGGCCAGTGCACAGGGTGCACCATTGGCTTTGGAAATTTTTGATAGTTTCCCCTTTGTGGAGCGGGTATTTTACATGAGCAACTTTATCACCATTACTAAATCAAATGATGTAGCATGGGATGATATCAAGGAAGACCTAAAAGCATTTATCAAAAACTATATAGAAGAAGACAAGCCATTATTGGAGGTAGAGGATGAAGACCATGCTACCGAACATGTTGATGAAAGTGAGGTAGAAGTAAAAATAAAAGGGATTCTGGAAGAATACATTCGTCCGGCGGTGGAGCAGGATGGCGGTGCGATCACTTTCCATTCCTACCATGATGGAATCGTAAAAGTAGTACTGCAAGGTTCTTGTAGTGGATGTCCATCATCTATGTTTACTTTAAAGGCAGGAATAGAAAATCTGTTGAAACGATTTATTCCTGAAGTAACTTCGGTAGAAGCAATCAATGGTTGATAGATGTAACCGATTTCATAGATTTTTTTATTGCTTGTTGATCCGACTGTTTCAGGAGGATACATACCACACCCCATCCGAGAGCTTTTAGTTGGGATCTATGTTCTGTATCGTTCATTGTTTCTATGTTTTTATTTCGTGGGACTTTGGCGACAACAGGGGACATGTCGACTTGGTCGCCTAAGTCCCACAAAAGTTTATTTATTTTTCTTTCTCTCGTCAATTCTTGCTTTGGACATTCTTTCTCTTAAACCACCTTCTTTTACAAAAGCAATTTCCAATTGCTTTATCTGCTGTTTCAGCAAATAAGTACAAATTTTAATCAAAGTAATCATCGCATTGGCACAAATTTCTGGATTTTCGTGTTCAATGGCTTTTGCAAAGGTTTCATAAGTGGGTTTGGGCGTGCTTTTATTAAGTTCTCTTAACCTTGCTACCAGTTTATGTTCTTTGTCCCAATAAGGTAATTTATTGGTTCTTAAAAAATCTTCGTAATCTATTTGTAGTTCCTCCAAACTTGCACGAGCAACATTTGTAAGCTTTATTTCTGTTTCTTTTGACGTGGCAGAAGCCATGCTTGCTTCTGCTATGTTTTGCTTACCACTGCGGGCAGCCTGCACCATTTGCCCCACAGTGCGGTCATATTTGTGAAAAAATCGGTTGGTAAAATAGACTGTGCCATCATAAATTATTTCTGCTTTCTGATAACTGAACAGGTTGCGGTAGCCTCCATGAGTGGGAATAAAACCTTTGGTATTTTTGTCGTCGCTATTCATAAAAAAAGTATAATAGTAATTATCGGTGGCAGCTGCAAAGTATTCTTCCTAATTGAATCTGCATCAAACTCGTTCCTTATTTATAATTTGCCCGACACATGAAGGTGCCAAAAAGTTAGGCTATTTGCGTTTAATTCCGACTAACGTCAAGTTTTCCCGTCATATCAGTTGGTTGCAAATCCGGGTTGTTCGGGTTTAATTTCAAATTTATCAATTTGTTGGAGCGGGTGCTAATATAATTTAGAAAATAAAAAATTTTGTTTATGAGAGCAGCGATAGAATAGGGGAATGCGCGAATGCTGTAGAAGTTGCATAAAAGGGCGAATAAAAATTCATTTATTAGCAGTCTACCATTTTTTATATAAAAGGAAAGCCAGGTTGTTATTTTTAAAAAGAAAGTTTGACTCTTCCCAACAGATATCATCCGATTGATGAGTGTGGCTATGTTGTTTCAGAAATTGTTTAAAAAATCCCAGATGAGTGAAATCCAATTAGCGTAACTGATATTTTACAACAAAACAGCTATAATGCTTGATATATCAAGTATATAATTAGCAAATTTATATTTTTATCATAAATCGTGATAGTGTTTAGTTATTTTCCATACTCAAAATGGCCCATTTTGCTTGAAATGGTTACTTTTTTCCCTGAATATTGTTCCACCCGCCCCACTATTTGAGCGTCTACACCAAAACTTTGGGAAATATCAATCACTTGTTGGGCATATTTTTCGTTTAGATAAATTTCCAAACGGTGCCCCATGTTAAAAACCTGATACATTTCTTTCCATGAAGTTTGGCTTTCCTGTTGGATTATGTGAAAAAGGGGAGGCACATCGAAAAGAGAATCTTTAATGATATGAAGATTCTCAATAAAATGAAGCACTTTCGTCTGAGCACCACCACTACAATGGATCATACCATGTATATGATTCCGATTTTCATTTAGTATTTCTTTCACAATGGGTGCATAAGTACGGGTTGGAGAAAGCACCAGCTTGCCGGCATTTACAGGTACTCCTTTGATGGTATCCGTTAGATGATATGATCCACTGTAAACCAGATGTTCTGGTACTTGATGATCATAACTTTCAGGATATTTCACAGAATAATCTTTATGGAAAACATCATGACGGGCTGAAGTCAAGCCATTGCTGCCCATGCCACCATTATATTCTTTCTCATAATTTGCCTGTCCAAAAGATGCCAGACCTACTATTACATCACCAGCTTTAATGAGATCATTGGCAATCACATCTTCTCTTTTTAGACGACAGGTAACTACGTTATCTAGTGAGATGGTCTTTACAAGATCACCCACATCGGCGGTTTCACCTCCGGTATTGACCACATTGATACCGTGGGACTTTAAAAGTGTTAAAAATTCTTGTGTACCCTCAATGATTTCTGACACCACTTCACCGGGAATAAGTTTTTTATTTCTGCCAATAATTGATGATAAAAGTATATGATCAGTAGCCCCTACACATATCAGATCATCGATATTCATCACAATTGCATCTTGTGCAATTCCTCTCCAAACCGATAAATCTCCTGTTTCCCGCCAATACAAATATGCCAATGAGGATTTGGTGCCTGCACCATCCGCATGCATCACATTGCAGTATTCAGGATCGAGACCTAAATAATCAGGGATTATTTTACAAAATGCATTAGGAAATAATCCTTTGTCCAGGTGCTTTATTGCTTCATGAACGTCTTCCTTTTGAGATGAAACGCCACGAAGATTATATCTTTCGCTCATGCTTATATTAATACTTTTTACAAAAATAAAAAACCTTCTTGTAAGGAAGGCTTTAATTTTTTTTTATTATTCCAAAACAGGATTAACAATTATAACTGGTCATCCCATTGAATTTGATTTTCAATTGACCCATCTTGAGGCTGATCTTCTACAACATCTTTTTTTAGTCGTTGTTCCTTGTCGTAACTAAGAATTTTGAATTCAGTACGACGGTTTTTTTGATGTGCTGCTTCTCTTGCTTCTTCCGTTGGGAGTTTAGCGATTTCTTCATCAGAGATTAACAAATTGTTTTCCCCGTAACCTTTTGCCACTAATCGGTTTGGATTAATGCCTTCGGAAATAATGTAGGCAACAGCGGATCTTGCCCTTCGTTGTGAAAGGTCAAGGTTATAATCATCAGCCGCTCTGCTATCGGTATGCGAACTTAACTCTATTGTAATTTCGGGATTATCTACCAGAACTTGCACCAGCTTATCCAACTCACGGGCAGCATCAGGTCTGATCTCATCACGGTCGAGGTCGTAGTAAATATTCTCAAGTACAATTGCCCTATCTATTACAATTCTATCAAGTGTGATGGAGGTTTCAAATGTTTTATTGGTTACCAGTTCTACCAGTTCTTCTTTAGGTATTTCTTTACCCACCATTGTAAAAGCCACCCTCGAAGACAAATAGTCTGGTTTTTCACCTAACAAGGTGTAAGATTCACCCGGGTAAATCCTGAAAAGAAATTTGCCATCAGGTCCTGTGATAATTTCGTCAATAACTTCCTGGTTATTCCCTTCCAATTTTACCCGTACCTCAGGTAAAATTTCTGTTTTATTATCATCATTTTTAAACAATGTAGTACCTGCTAGATAGTAATTGATGATCTTCAGATCCGGGTCATTGTTTATAAAAGTAAATATATCATCATCGCCTTTTCCATCTGCCCTGTTGGAACTGAAAAAGCCTTTGGTAGGATCAAAAAGATAAAAAGCGAAATCATCAGCATTCGAATTGATTGAAGCTCCCAGATTTTCTATTACAGTTTCACCACCTTGTCTGTATGCCACAAAAATATCAAGATTACCTAATCCGGGATGCCCTGTTGAAGAAAAGTATAATTTACCATCATCTGATGCAAATGGAAACATTTCATTTCCGGGTGTATTGATTTTTGGCCCCATATTTCTGATATTCCCCCATCTTCCTCGTGCATCGATGGTGGCTGAATATAGATCTGTTCCACCAAATCCGCCACTTCTATTAGAAGAAAAATAAAGTGTTCTGCCGTCACGGCTAAATGCCGGAGTAGAGGTCCATGAGGTGGGATCGTTAATGCTCATCAATTCTGGTTCACTCCATTCACCTCTTCTGAATCTTGATATATATAAATTTACATCGTTAGTCCCCCTAGGTTTTCCGCTGTTACCTTTTGCAAATACCATGGTATTCCCGTCAGGAGAAAAAGCTATAGATCCATCATTGGTATTGGCCGAGTTGATGGAGTTGTTTAAAGATTCAATGGTAGTAGTATCTACAACAGCTCCTTCTGTTTTGGCTTTATAGATATTGGTGAATGCGGTGCCCGTAGCTTTATATACTTTCCCCCCGAATCTGGACGAAGTAAAATATAACTCACCATCACGGTATACTGGAGCATATTCAGCGGCTGAACTATTGATAGTTTCGAGATTTCTAACCCTGAAATGGCCAGGATTTTCAATTATATCATTGATTTTTTTCAGATTTTCCAATTCAATTTTCACCAGATCAGCAATTTCCTTTTCTTTGGCTCTTGGAAGATAACTTTCCAAGTATTTTTGAGCTTCCTGGTACTTTTCATTGGCTTTTAAGGAAAATGCATAATAATAATGCATACTTTCATCATCGAAACCTTCTTCTATGGCTTGTTTATAAAAAGGTTCTGCTTTCTTGATTCTGTTGGATAGTCGATAAGATTCTGCGATAAAAAAATTAGATTTGGCAGTAGCTGTATTTTTAGCTGCAGCTTCTTCATAATAATTTATTGCCACATTATATTCCCCCCGTTGATACCGTTTATCGCCTTTTTTTAGGGCCATTTTGCCTGCATTACAGGCAGAAAGAAAGATCAGGGTAATTATTAAAAGATTGAATGCTCTTCTCATGTATGCAATCGAATGTAATTTATTTACTAAAATAAGCAATTTCTGCCCAATATTAATATTTCCTATATATGAAATGAATATTCAGGAATATCTTTTTATTACTAACGACATGGATTTAAAAGAAATTATAATGTAAGATTTTTTGGCATCCATTTATTTAGCCAGCTATCTTTCACCGGGATCAACCATCCATTTTTTAATGAGGATTTTTCAAGAATGAAGTTATTAAAAATCAGTAAATCATTTTCAATACTATTTTGAGCTGCCATGTCTTTAGCTTTTTTTATAGTAACTGTCAATATCTGATTATTTTGAGAATTTAGAAAAGTGACTAAATCGCGGTTGAGAAAATCAATCTTCATTTTATGTGATAGTTCCTTCACAAAATATACTGATTCATCAATAGAACAACCGCTTACTGCATTGGCTGATTCATCGACTGCCAATATTAAAAAACGATCATAAAGTATCTTACCAGAGGCTTTCAGGGGATGGCCATGAGCTGCCCATTGGTTACAATAGGTGGAAAAAGCAAGATTGATTTCCTCTTGCTCAAATTGGCTGAGTTCACGATCAGCTTGATAAATCCATATTTTAGAATTGCCGGGCAGATGTTCGAATTCTACGTACATATATGAATTGATTGTTACAACTATTTATCATGAACAAAATTAAAAGGATATGGTTTCTGAATTTCAATATTCCGGTTTTTAACAATATCATTTTATACCATGGCCAAACCTCATATCTACCACCTTACCATTAAATGGACCGGGAATACCGGCGAAGGTACCAGCAATTATCAACAATATGAACGTAGTCATCTCATATCAGCTGATCTTAAACCGGAAATTCCAGCATCGTCTGACCCTCATTTTCGTGGTGACAAAACCCGATACAATCCCGAAGAGCTTTTAGTTGCTTCACTTTCAAGTTGTCACATGCTCTGGTATTTACACTTATGTGCTGTGAAAGGTGTGGTGGTAGTAGATTATATAGATCTTGCTACAGGCACAATGGAACTTACTCCTGATGGTAGTGGGTCTTTTACAGAAGTGGTTCTCAATCCTATCGTAACCGTGTCAGACACAACAATGATAACAGCTGCCGAATCATTACATGCACAAGCGCATAAAATGTGTTTTATAGCAAATTCTGTCAAATTCCCGGTACTGCATCAGCCTAAGACCAAAGTAGCCTGATTGCCGTAAATTTTCAATATAGATATTATTATGCTGTTATATTTAATACACAATTTAAACGTTAGAAAAACAGTTCTATCAATAGCTTATCTTTAAGTTTGTAAAATTGTGTGATAATACTTTAATATGAATATTGTACATCGGATATATACGGTATATGCGGTAATAGTTTTTCTATTGCTAATGCTTATTCTGTTTCCATTTTATTTTCTTATCATTCAGAAAAAAAGCTGGCATAAATACTCGCATACGCTGAATAAAATCTGGGCAGGCAGTTTTTTTCTGATCTGCTTTATGCCAGTAAAAACCCGGTTTTCGAGCAAACTTGATAAGAAAAAATCATATATCTATTGTTCCAACCATTTTTCCTATTTCGATATTGCCACAATGGTTTTTGTGCCTTCTGATTTTAAATTTACGGGTAAAGCTTCGCTTACCTCAGCACCAGTATTAGGATATATCTTCAGAAAACTACATATCACCGTTGACCGGTTTTCAGCTGAAGGTCGGCGATCGGCTTTAGAACAATATTATAAAACGTTGGATGAAGGTAAAAGCCTGGTGATATTTCCTGAAGGTGGTATTTATGCCGAAAAACCACCTCAAATGGGTGAATTTAAACATGGGGCTTTTACAGCAGCTATCACGAAAAAAACACCAATAGTTCCGGTCACTATTCCATATAATTGGATAATTTTGCCTGACAACGGCAAATTACTGATCAGAAGGCGGGCTGTGAGAGCAATATTCCATGAGCCAATTGAGACTGCTCACTTGACCATGGATGATCTTGATAATTTAAAAACAAGGGTATATAAGATCATTCAAAATGAATTGAATAAACATAATTACCATGAAAATAGACAGGGAGACCTTAAGAAAGATCGCACACTTAGCCAGGCTTGACTTAAAAAAGGAAGATGAAGAAAGTATGATTGCCGACCTCACTGGGATCTTGGATTGGGTGGATCAACTGAATGAAGTGGACACTGAAGGGGTTATTCCATTGACTAACATGTCTCACGAAGTAAATATGTTCAGAGAAGATGAAGTAGGAAGACACCTTGATCATAACCAGGCTTTGAAAAATGCACCTAATAAAGATGATGATTATTTCAAAGTTCCAAAAGTAATAGAATAAAGGTGAATAGCTCCTTATTAAACAACCGGTTTATCCTCTAAAACCTCAGTACCTCATGGATCATCTGTTTTTTTGGAATAAATGGCCAAAGCATCAGGCAAGACTTATTAATTTTCTTATCTTCGGATTTTTAATTACTCTTGTTGGTTATATTATTCTCTATTATACCGGTCATGATTTAATATTCAAGTGGGAGGTTTACAATAGCATAAAACCCATCCAGGTGCCGGTAAAAACTGTTCGAACCGGTATTTATGATTTCTTTTTAGAAGGGCCCAATTATGTGAACCTACAGGAATTTGTAGGGGGTACTATTAATATTTTGATATTGCCATCAGTTCTGTTATCCATTGTTTTTACAATGGCTGTGGCCATAATGATTGCTATTTTCACACAATTAAGTAGGTTTTGGTTCACCATTCTGATGGGTGTCACGATATTCCTATTTTTAGCTTTACAGCTGGAAGGGCTTGAATTATTTGGATTCACAGGAAAGCAAGGCTTTATTATTGCGATCATTCTTTTTTCAGTACCTGCTTATTATTTTCATGCTATTCAACCGCAAACAAGGTTTATATTCAGAATATTGGCGATGGTAGGTATAGCCGTTGTATTTTTGCTAATGATAGCATTGTTTTCCAATGTTGACCAGCCATTTCTGGCTTTCTCCGGATATGGTATGTATCCTATGGTGATTCTATCCATTATATTTATTATATTGGTAGCTCATGAGTTGATAACATTTTTCCTAAATATTATCACCGCAAATAATAACGAGAATAGCAAAAATAGTCTCCCGCATTTCTTAATTATTACTTTAGCTTATTTGTTTTTGATACTACTTACCTACCTTTATAATATAAGGGTGATCGGTTGGCAATTGATTTATCTGAATGCATTTATTTTATTAATGGCATCAGCCATTTTGGGGTTCTGGGGGTTTAAACATAAACAGGTTTTGTACAATGGAATTTTCAAATTTCAACCAGAAGGTGCAATACTTTATCTTGTGTTGGCCATTTCCACCTTTGTAACCATTGGTTTTTTCTTCGCCACTGCCAATGATCCGGCAATAGAGGCATTCGAAGATTTTATCCTTTTCATTCATATCGGTTTTGGAATCGGCTTTTTTTTATATGTATTGGCTAATTTTTATACCCTGTTGCATCAAAATCAGCAGGTGTATAAAGTGATTTATAAACCTATACGGATGCCCTATTTCACAGCTCAATTGGCTGGATTGTTTGCCTCGCTGGCTTTTTATTTTCTTTCCAACCAAATTAGTTTATATCAAATACAATCGGCACGATATAATAATATTGCAGGTTTTCACTATGCTTCAGGAAATAAAAAGCTGGCTAAAGAATATTACAAACAGGGAGCAATTTATGGATTCCGTAATCACCTTTCCAATTTTAACCTAGCCTCAATCTATATGGACGAAGCTGATGTGGTGAATGCAGTATACCATTTTCATCAAGCTACTTTAAAAAGACCCTCTGAGCAGGCATTTATAAATCTCAGCCATATCTACAACCAAAATGAAAGCTATTTTGAATCGCTGTTTACTTTACAGGATGGTATTAAAGCTTTCCCCGGTAGTGGTATTATTGCCAATAATTTGGCTCTGAGATATAACAAAACGGATGTATTGGACTCGGCATTATTTTATATTTTTCAGGCAAGAGACGATACTAAGACAAAAGAAGTATCTGAAGCCAATGAAATAGGTTTTTATATGAGTAAGGGTATTTATTTGCCATTGGATTCGGTACAAGATTTATATACATCTTCAGATAATATGGAAATGAAGACCCATCTTTTGGGACTTATCAATCAGGCAAATGGACAACTGATCTTGACTGATTCTCCAAAAGAATTACAAGATTCATTACTTACCATCAATCAATATGCTTTTTTGCAAAACTACCTCATCAATCAGAAGGAAAAGGTAAACGAAACTTTAGTTTCACGAATGGAGCAGCTGAAAGCAAATTCCGAAAGCTTTTATTCTACTTCCCTTTCATATGCCGAAGCCATTATGCTGTATGAAAAAAACTTTGTGTATCAGGCATTTGAACAATTACAATTATTGAAAAGTGAATCTACAGATCAGGAAAACTATTATGCCCAAACTCTGGCCGCATTAGCTCTGGAACAAATGGCACCCGAACTCGCAATGGAATTCCTTGTGGATGTTGCTGCACCACCCGATACAGAACCTCAATATTATCGGCTGCAGGCTATTTCTTATTTGATGTCTGGAAATATTCCGGCACTTGATTCTATTACAAAATTCCTCCAAAATGATTTTATTTTTGCCTCTATACAACATGCTCTTGGTTTACCTTTTTCAGAATTGGATGATCTGGGAAAATATTATTACATGATTATCAATGAGGCATCTATTGCTCCCTCTGATTTCATCGCAATGATGTCGAAGATCAATGATACTACACTTACCGGGCAGATTTTGAAGTACGTCATCATCAAAAATCTGGATAACTACAATACGCAGCGGGCAGCTGAAATTTATGGGTTATCACATGAATATCTTTCTGATGAATATTTCAAGGTTGGTAGCCGTTTTCGTATCCTGTACCAGCAAAATCAGATCAATCAGATCATCTCTATTTTGCCTACTATTTCTGGGGATTCTCTTCCCGTACTTGAATATTTGCTTTATTCGGCATTAAAAGATTTAAGTGAAAATCAGACTGAAGCTGCTGAAAAGAAATTTAGACAACTTGCCAATAGCAATCCTTTTTTTGAAGATGGAATAATAGAGGCTGCAAGATTTTTTAATAGTGATGAGGATGAATTTTTATCTTACAATATCCTTTTACAAGCTATCCGTTTTAATAAATATTCTAAAATCCTCAATCAGGAATACATTCTTCAAGCAACCAAAATGGGTTTGTCAGATTATGCTGAAGAGGCTTTAGAGCAATTAAGGTTAATTTCTGATCCCACCGATTACGTACAGTTTGAGCAGAAATATGATAGTTTAAGGCAAACTCTCACCCCGTCTTGGTAAGCCTTTGTCAAATCTTACATCCATTATAAGAAAAGTTAAAGAAATCCTTTATGAAACATTAAAAGGGGTTCAAATCGTTGATTTTTCCAAACATGCATTTGACTATTAGGAACTTAACATTGATTATTCTATATACAGTTTGCAGGTTTGGTATTTAAAATGAATTGTCTGATTCTAATAATAGACCAAATCCGATCCTTTGCCACCTGAAATATTACCAGAATCAGTTTTTAAAAAATAACGAAAAAAATAATTTAATAAATTATTTTAATATTACAATCTTGACTGGATAGTATTTCATTATTAATTTTAGGATTATGAATTACCTGGGATCAAATCAACTGACCATGGATGAAAAGGCCGTCTTTATTAAAAGTAACGGCTTGGAAATTTCCAAATGCATGTATTCTAATATCAGCGTGACCTTATATAGGTTGAAAGAAGATTTTATTGAGATTTGGCTTGACGTAAAATCTATTAAGGTTGTTAAAATCGAAGCTGTAAAGAACAAATCCATTAACCCATATTTAAAATATCTGGATTTTACTAATCTCAATTAGTCCTTTATTTTTCAAATAGCTTTTATTTTTTCAAAAGAAAAGAGTGTATTTTTCCGTTCATGTAAAATAAATGCACGTTAACATCAATTAACAATTATTGCCGTTAGAAAAGCTATATTTTTGATATTTTTACCGGTAGTAAATATTTCATACAATGACAGAAATAATCAAGACAAAAGAAATATCAAGAAAATATGTGATGGGCAGTGAAGTTGTTCATGCGCTAAAATCTGTTTCTATTGATATTTTTAAAGGTGAATATGTAGCTTTTATGGGACCTTCCGGATCAGGAAAGTCCACATTGATGAATATTGTGGGTTGTCTTGATACTGCTTCTTCTGGTACGTATATTCTCAACGGGCATAACGTCAGTGACATCTCCGAAAATGCTTTGGCAGAAATTCGAAATAAAGAAATTGGATTTGTTTTTCAAACTTTTAATCTTTTGCCAAGAGCATCTGCTTTGGAAAATGTAGCACTTCCCTTGGTATATGCAGGCATCAGTAAATCGGAAAGGATGGAACGCGCACATCAGGCATTAGTAAGTGTTAATTTGGCTGATCGTGCCAAACACAAGCCCAATGAGTTATCAGGTGGACAACGACAAAGGGTAGCTATTGCCAGAGCTTTGGTAAACAATCCGAGTATCATTCTTGCTGATGAACCTACAGGAAACCTGGATACGAAAACGTCTTATGACATTATGGATTTGTTCCAACGTTTGCACGATGAGGGGAATACGATTATTATGGTGACTCATGAAGATGACATCGCCCATTATGCACACAGGATCATCAGACTTAGGGATGGACTGGTGGAATCGGATGTAAAAAATGAAAACATCAGAAGCACAAAAATGATGGTTTGATTTATTTTCATTATTATTGAAAATGAAAATTTATACTAAAACCGGTGATAAAGGGCTCACATCATTACTTGGTGGCAAAAGACTTCCCAAATCAAATATCAGGATTGAAGCGTACGGCACCGTAGATGAACTAAATTCATATATGGGGTTGCTACGGGATCTTAAAGAGAATGAGTTGCGAAATTCTGATATTATTGAAATACAAAAAATATTATTTGTAATAGGGTCTAACCTTGCTACTGAACCTGGTAAACAATTTGATTTTGTCCCCGATATTACCCAAGAAGATATTTCATTTCTTGAAAGAAAAATTGATGAAATGGTTGCTGGGTTGCCCGAGATGAAAAATTTCGTTTTGCCAGGGGGAAATTTGGCAGTCTCTCATTGTCATATCGCCCGAAGTGTGTGCAGAAGGGCAGAAAGAAATGTAATTGCACTTTCCGGGCAAAGTCCGGTAAATGAAATTATAGTGACCTATCTCAATCGTCTATCCGATTACCTTTTTATATTGTCCCGTCAATTAACTAAAGAAACAAATGCAGTGGAAATCCCTTGGACTCCACGTCAATAAAATTGTTTTTTGATAGTAATTTTGGTAATTTGGTGCTCTTCTTTTCCACTACATGACTTAAAAACAATGAACAGCTCAATAAATATAAATATTAAAAAAACAACAAACAGCAGGATTAACGAGATTGATTTTAACAATGTTGTTTTTGGGAAAACTTACTCCGATCATATGTTTATTGCTGATTATAGAGATCAACAATGGAGCGGATTTCGAATAGAACCCTATAATAATTTGAGCCTTAGTCCTGGTTGTGCGGTTATTCATTACGGACAGTCAGTATTCGAAGGGCTGAAAGCATATAAAAATGCGAAAGGTGAATTGTTGGTTTTCCGACCATATGAAAATTTTAAAAGAATGAACCTTTCAGCAGAAAGAATGTGCATTCCTAAATTGAGTGAAGAGATTTTTATGAGAGGGTTAAATGAGCTGTTAAATCTTGATCGCGCCTGGGTGCCTGACCAAGCCGGGTATAGTCTTTATATTCGTCCATTTATATTCGCTTCTGATGAATACATTGGCATACGCCCATCGAATACTTATAAATTTATCATTTTCACCTGCCCGGTAGGTGCTTATTACTCCAACCCTGTAAAAGTAAAAATTGAAACCTACTATTCCCGTACCGTTGAGGGTGGAACAGGTTTTGCCAAGGCTGCTGGTAATTATGCGGGATCGTTGTTCCCGATGGTAGAATCCCAAAAGCAGGGATATGATCAATTGATTTGGACAGATGGAAAAACACATCAGCTGATAGAAGAATCAGGAACGATGAATGTCATGTTTGTGATTGACAATACAATAGTAACCGCCCCCACCGGAAACACAATTTTAAAAGGTATCACACGTGACAGTGTCCTTACATTGGCACGGGACTGGGGTTACAAAGTAGAAGAAAAAGCGATTACTGTGGATGAAGTAATTAGTGCCGTAAAAGATGGAAAAATGCAGGAAGCATTTGGTACCGGCACCGCTGCTACAATAGCCCCAATTTATGCCATTGGCCATGAAGGTGTCGATTACGAATTGCCAACTTCCGAACACAGGGTGTTTTCCAATAAAGTTTTGGTGGAACTGGAAAATATTAAATTTGGCCGTACTGCTGATAAATTTGGATGGATTCATAAAATCTGATCCTTTATTTGCTACATAAGAAATCAAAATATTATATCTGATGTTTATTATCTATTAATCTATTATAATTACACATGAATAAAGATCAATTAAAAGATTTAAAGGTGCGCATTACTGCCTTGAGGAGGTATCTTTGACTATGACCGTAAAAAGGAAGATATTGCTGAAGAAGAAAAACTGACTACCCAACCCGGTTTTTGGGATAATCCCAGTGAAGCTGAGTCTTTGATGAAAGAAATAAAATCGAAGAAACTCTGGACTGAAAGCTTCGAAAAAACCAACCAATTATTTGAAGATTTGGCCACACTTTATGAGTTCTATGAAAACGATGAAGTGGAAGAGGCTGAGATCAATGCAGAATATGCAAAAACTGAAGCTGCTGTTGAAGAATTGGAATTCAAACGAATGCTTAGCAATGAAGAAGACCAACTTAACGCCATCATAGAAATAAATCCAGGTGCAGGAGGTACTGAAAGCCAGGACTGGGCAGAAATGCTAATGCGCATGTATATCATGTGGGGCGAAAGCAACAACTATAAAGTAAAGGAAGTCAATTATCAGCCGGGAGAAACCGCAGGAATAAAATCTGCTACATTGGAATTCGAAGGTGATTTTGCCTATGGTTATTTAAAATCAGAAATAGGCGTTCACCGATTGGTAAGAATTTCTCCATTCGATTCTGGTGGAAGACGTCACACTTCTTTTGCATCTATTTATGCTTATCCTGTAATTGATGATACTATCAATATTGAAATCAATCCAGCCGATATTACCTGGGATACTTTTCGATCTGGTGGAGCAGGTGGGCAGAATGTAAATAAGGTGGAAACAGCTGTTCGGCTAAAACACGCACCTTCAGGGCTTATTGTGGAATGTCAGCAGGAGCGGTCACAAAATCAGAACAAGGAAAAAGCCTTAACAATGTTGAAATCCAGGTTATATCAAATTGAAATAGAAAAAAGAAATGAAAAAAGGGCCGAAGTAGAAAGCACCAAAAAAAGGATTGACTTTGGATCGCAGATCAGGAACTACGTGCTTCACCCCTATAAACTGATTAAGGATAATCGTACTGGTGTGGAGCGGACAGATGTTCAAAATGTTTTGGACGGAGACCTGAATGAATTTATAAAGTCTTATTTAATGGCCCAGTAATAATTTATCTTTCTGGAAATTAAAGGATTGTACAATCTTTTGCTGTGACTGAAGCAGTAAAGGATTGTTTTTATTTTAACTCGGCAATCACTGAGCGTCCGGCCTTGGTTTTATCACCAACGGCCACTTTTACCTCAGCCGAAACGGGAAGAAATACATCGACACGGGAGCCAAACTTGATAAACCCGAATTCATTGCCTTGAATCACTTGATCACCTTCTTTTACATAATACTTTATTCTTTTGGCCAAAGCTCCGGCTATTTGCCGAAATAAAATTTCCATACCGTTCGCTGTTTTAATTACAATGGTGGTACGTTCATTATCGGTACTGGATTTTGGATGCCATGCTACCAAATATTTGCCTTTATGGTACTTCACATAAGTAATAGTTCCCGAAACAGGATTCCGATTGATGTGCACATTGATGGGTGACATAAATATGGAAATCTGCTTTCTTTTATCCTTAAAATATTCACTTTCCACCACATCTTCAATAGCCACAACTTTCCCATCAGCCGGAGCAATAATATGCTTTTCGTTTGGCGTGGTAATAACTGTTGGATTTCTAAAGAATTGTAAAACCATTAAAAAGATAATTACACTGGCCGCGATAGTAAAATTTTGAAGTAAAAGATTTCCCGGGAAAATAAAAATGATCAATAAATTTAATCCTATCAGGATAATAAGTAGCACACTCAATAAAACCTGACCTTCTTTGTGTATTTTCATATTTAAGTTAAAATTAAAATCCCCCTCTGTAACGATAGGTTTTCGCAACCTTGTCGATTGCCACAATATAAGCTGCAATCCGCATGGGTACTTGATATTGAACAGCAGTTTCATATACATGATCAAAAGCTGCTTTCATTATCCTATCACAACGACGGTTTACTCTTTCTTTTGTCCATTTAAAACCCAGTCTGTTTTGTACCCATTCAAAATAAGAAACTGTAACACCACCGGCATTAGCTAATATATCCGGGGCTACCATGATTCCTTTATCATTAATTATAGAATCGGCAACAGCAGAAGTCGGGCCATTTGCCCCTTCCACTATTAATCGGGTTTTGATGCTGGATGCATTTTTATCAGTGATTACATCTTCTTTTGCAGCAGGTATCAAAAGATCCGTCTCCAAAGTTAATAAATCGTCATTGGATATTTTCTCGCATCCTGCTAATCCTTCTAATGAACCATTGTTTTGATCTCTGTAGGCAATAGCTTCCTGAATATTCAATCCTTTATCGTTATAATACGCACCCGAAACATCGCTGATGGCCTTTACAATTACACCACGTTCTTCCAGAAGCAATGCAGCAAAAGAACCCACATTTCCAAATCCCTGAACGGCACAGGAAGCCTGGTACGGGTTAATTTTCAGTTTAACCATCGCAGCAAGTGCGGAAATCATCACACCACGGCCTGTTGCTTCCGTTCTGCCCAATGAACCTCCCAGAACCAATGGTTTACCGGTAACAACAGCATTTACAGTCATGCCTCGTGCTCTGGAATACTGGTCCATTAGCCAAGCCATTTCTCTTGGTCCTGTTCCCATATCAGGGGCTGGGATATCCCTGTCTGGTCCAAATATTTCTGTCATAGCAGTAGTGTAAGAACGTGTAAGTCGTTCTATTTCACCAGCTGACATTTGTTTTGGGTTACAGCGGATTCCCCCTTTGGCTCCTCCATAAGGAATATCTACTACAGCACATTTCCAGGTCATCCAGGCCGCCAGTGCTTTTACTTCATCCAGATTCACCGCCATATCATAGCGGATACCCCCTTTCGATGGGCCGAGTATATTGGAATGTATCACCCGGTAACCTTCAAATACCTGTATTGATCCATCATCCATGGTTACAGGTAGTTTTACAATCACTTGTTTATCGGGTGTTTTTAATACATTATATATCTCATCATCCAAGCCTAGAAGCTGTGCGGCTATTCTAAATCGCACCATCATCGATTCAAACGGATTTTCTTTATCCGTAATAGGGGCGGGTTCTATAAACCTGTTCTTTTGCATGTGTTTATAATATTAAGATAAGCATATTTGGGTCATTAAAATACAAATAAAAGAAAGGGGTGTATTGTTTTAAAACCTTACTAATTCTAAAAATGCTACGATAAAAGGTGTAGATAACAACAATCCGTCGAAACGGTCCAAAAATCCTCCATGACCAGGTATTGAAGCCCCTGAATCTTTAATAGCAAGGCTTCTTTTCAGGAGTGATTCCACCAGATCGCCATATGTTCCAGCTACAATAATGATCATTCCTATTACAATCCATTGCCACCACGGCAATACGTCCAAATATAAAGCAAGACCTATTGAAACCAGGATTGCCAATAAGCATCCGCCTATAAACCCTTCCCATGATTTTTTAGGTGAAATACGGTGAAATAACTTTTTCCTTCCAAATTTAATTCCGGCAAAATAAGCACCCGTATCTGTAGCCCATAACAACATCAATACACCTATCAAAATATCATAATGGTAAGAATGTACATAAAAAACGGTAAAATTTAATAGTGAAAAGGGAGCAATTACATAAAAGATTCCCAAAAAATTAAATGCAATCCCACTAAAGGGCTTTTTTTCATCCTTCTTATAAAGCTTTATAAAAAAGGTAATGGACATAAAAGGGAAAATAGCTAGAAAATAGTTAGGAGACAACAACTCCTTTTGGATTAAGAAAGTGAGCGTGAATATAAGGATACCGGAAAGTGACCCCCAAAATTTGAGTGGAGACAGGCCATCCAAGCCAGCTAACTTGTAAAATTCAAGTAATGTAAGTTGGCTGATAATTAAAAAAATGACAAAAAATGTCCATTCATTCAATACGATAGCAGCTATGAGCAAAAAAGCCCCTATTATTCCTGTAATTAGGCGCAGTTTCAAATTGCTGAAAATTTTGTTATTCCCGGACATCTTTTATAGCTTATAAAATTCCATTATTTATCAAATATGATAAATCCTTATTAACTTTTCCAAACAGGTTGGATTATTAATTAGGTCATTCGGTTAATTCCACCCGGCTTCTACTATAAAAATGATAGAAATACCAGATCAATGTAAAGCTTATAACCAAAAATATTATAAATGTAGAGATCGGTGTAGCAGTTGGTACCTCGTCAATATTAAAATCTATCATGCCATTTTGGTAGAGGTAGAGGGCAAGGATAGTGAAAGCATTATTTACAAAGTGAGCAATCATAGGTACTATCAAATTGCCCGACCAAAAATAAAGGTATCCAAACAATACACCGAGAAACATTCTTGGGAAAAAACCAAAAAACTGGAGGTGAATGGCACTGAATACAAATCCGGTAATCCAGATCGCCAGATGGATATTACCTATGCCAGCGTACAATTTATTCTGGATCAAACCTCTAAAAAGTAATTCTTCGCCAATAGATGGAATCAACGCAATTACTACCAAAGCTATCAAAAGTTGAGTGCCATTATTCATTACGGTCAGGTTTCTGGTCAATTGAGCGATTTCATCTTCTTTATTTCTAGCCCAATCTTCAGCATTTTTCAGAAATTCTGGTAAAGTTAACTCCATATTCCATTTAAGGATCACTGAGATTA